>MNYM01000015.1 GCA_001873065.1 Flavobacteriaceae bacterium CG2_30_31_66 | reverse complement strand
ACTAATTTGATCGAAAATCTTAATGGAAAAATTAGAAAATATACCAAAAATAAAATGTCTTTTCCATCTGACGAAGCTGTATTGAAATCAGTTTTCTTGGCTATTAGAGAAGCATCTAAAAAATGGACAATGCCTATTCAAAATTGGGGGATTATATTAAACCAATTTAATCTTATATTTGAAAACAGAATTAGGATTTAATTTATAATAACAACTTTTTAAGTTTACACACTTTTTGAGATAGTGTCTTTTATCATTAAAATGGTGGAAACTGAAATTCATCATTGTTACTTTGACTTTCACAATCTTCATACATCAAAACCCAATAATCATACTCTGCACCGTAAGTTGTAAATTCATTACATGCTTTTTCCCAATCTGTCCAAAAACTGGCGGTCTCAAAACACTCTGGAGAAAACAATTCTTCTGACGTAGTTTTCTCTCCTTTTAACTCTGTAAACGACATTAAACTTAATGCAATTACCATACTAAATAAAGCTGCTTTTTTCATTTTTCTAAAAATTTAAAATAATATATATATATTATTTTTTGTGTTTTTAATGAGTGTAGAAGTTGTAAAAACACTGAAATACTTCTAGAAAAAGTGTTACTTTTATAGCACTTCTTCTGCTTGTTTTGTTTATTGACATAGGCAATGGTTTTAGGTAATACATTTATTTGCAAGGTTTTTTATTGAATAATTTTGTTTTCTATAATCTCTTAAAATTTACGTATACTTTTTTCAAATAGTTTTTCAAGTTCATCGTTAGTAACTTTTCTACCTTTTAATGGCTTTTTAATAACAAAACTTTTTTTTGAATTAAGTGATATGCTTTTCAATTCATAAGATATCATAGGTTCATCAAGTCTAATAATTAAACCAGGTAATCCGTAATAGTCTTTTATTCCATAATTTATTGGTATTGAATTTGTGTACCAAGCAATTATTGTTCTTTTGATGGATTCACCTTTTCTGTTTTTTATTGTTTTATATGTAATCGCTTTATTACACATATAATCACCTATTTTTAACTTATCATTACTAAGTTCCCAAACATAATTATCAGGGTTTGTAACTAGAAAAGTTTCACCTAATAAATCTTTTTGAATTAATAATTCTTTGCTTTTTCGATTGAAATAATAAGTTCCTTTATCAGCAAATATTGATGTTAAATCAATTTTATTACTACTTACTGCATCTAAATGTTCTTCTTCAAAGAAGATAGATTCATCCTTTTCGAAATGAAGAACATATATTTTATTTTTTTGATTATCAATAATTTGTTTTATCCCAGCATTTTTAATAGAATCTTTATTCTTAAAAGAGTTGGATTTAAATGAAAGCTCATAAATAGCAGCACCATTTTGAGAATAAAAAAATATAGAAGGAAAAAAGAAAAGAGTACACAAGATATTTTTCATGTTTTAGATTTTTAAAATTTTCAAAAGTAGTGGGTTAGATAAATTATACCTATTAATTTTCTTGTAATCGACAGAGACTAAAAAAATTATTAAAAACCTGACTCCACTCTTGATGAGTCCAACTGTAAGCGCCTCCAGGGCTCATTTTTTCTAATTCGCTTGCAAAATTATATGCGTCCGTTAAACAACTAAAGGTATCTATAATATCAATAGATTTTTCAGAAGTTGATAAAACTTCTTTTTTTGAAGAGTTAGCATTAATAATGCTACCTGTCGCTAGCACAAAAGCTAGACTTAATAAAACTTTTTTCATTTTGTAAAAATTTAAAATTATTTAAAACTATTATCGAGTTTTTACATGAGTAAACCAATTTAACATTCTCTAAAAAATTGGTAGAAAAAGTGTTACTTTTGTGGCACTTCTTCTGCTTGTTTTGGGCAATGGTTTTAAATAATTCATATTATTTCGAAATTTTGTGTTTATTAAATCCGCAAGCGGAAGTTTTATCAATTTTTAAAATATAGCTGCAATACGTTGATTATTTCTAATCAAAATATTTGTTTGAAAAACACTAAAAAGAAATTGGATTTTTTTATGATATTCTTGAAAGGGATTTTCAGTTTCATAGTGGTTTGAAATTAGCAAGGTTTCAAACATCTTTCCAAATTTAAAAAAAAATAGATTGTGCAAAGTTTTTTTTATTTTTTGTGAACTTTTTTATGATTGTTACATTTAAGTAATTTATGTATAGAGTTTGAGATGAAATGTTGGGATTTTTCGAATTGACTATTTTTAGAAACTTCTTTGGGTTTTGCCAACACATTTGCATACGACAACGGATTTTGGAGGCTGTCTTTTACAGTGCCTGTTAGGGTTATTTTTTGGGAAAAAATGATTGCTGAAACACCAAAAAGCAGTAAAAAAAATAGCTTTTTTATCATGAAAATTGTATTAAATACCTATTTTTTTAATTCCCAAAAACACTTTTTTTAACTTTGTTCATTATTTCTTTATATTCATCAATACTTATAATTTTGCCTCCTTTTGGTTTTTCTACTTTAATTTTTTCCTTAGGATTTATAACTATTTTACTCGCCTTAAAAATAATATTCCCAATTTCTAACTATAAAATAAGACCTGGTAAACCATATTCACCTTTTGGTCCAAAACCAATTGGGATATTTGGTGAGTACCAAGCAATAACTTTTCCTTCACTTCTAGTGGCCTTGTAACTCAAAAAACCATTAATTTCTTTTGACTCTTGTGTTAAATCCCATTTCAAAAAAGCGTTTTCATATATAAAACATTCATCAACAGACTCGCAATCTTTAATTAAGTAAATTTTGCTTTTATCATCATAAAAATATTCTTTAGAACCTCCTGTACTGGTTTTGAGTATTCTTTGACCTAAATCATGAATATCAACAGATAATTTATCTTCAACCGTAAATAGTCCTTTGCCCTCAGAAAAAATTAACTTTGAGTTTATAGGTTTTGTATAAAAATAAACTTTATCTAGCGAGCTAATTAATTTTTTATCTTTAATGTTTTTCCTTTTTTCCGAAATATATTCATCAAGTTTTTTTCCATTTATGGTAGATTGATACTCAATAATTCCTGAAAAATTTGATTGTGCAGAAATTGTATAATCAACAAAAAGCAATAAAAAATACATATATAATTTTGATATTTTCATTTTTTGATGTTTTTTTTACAATTTAAATATATTAGGATTCATATTAACTAAACATTTTGTTCCTAGTAAAAATGTTGACTTAAAATTATTATTTTTTAATTTTTAAAAAATTCAGGAAATGATTTTTTTTGCAATTCCTCAAATTCTTTGTGTGTTAATTCTTTAGAAGTCTTTGGAGGGTTAATTTCAACTTTTTCAAGTGGATTTAATTCAATTTTAATTGCTGTTATCAAAATTGATCGAATATTCATTTCTAGTATTACGCCTGGCAAACCATAAAAATTCATAATCCCATATTGATATGGTATAGAGGGTGCATACCATACCTCTATTTTTTTTTTACCTGTTTTAGGATTTGTAATAATAGCATTATAACATAAAAAACCTCCTATTTCTTTGGTTTTTTGAACTAATTCCCATTTGGGTATTTGGTTTTGTACCAAAATACATTCATCAAGTAAATCACAATTTAGCGTTTTATTTTCATATTTCATTGTTGAATTATAAGTGTAAAATTTTTTATCACGCCCTGCCATTAAATATGTTAAATTGAAACTTTTTTTTCTAGAAACATCAATTTTATCAATTATAAAATACTCGGAAAGTTTACTATTAAACTTTAAAACTGATTTGATGTTTGTAGCTTTTTTGTATAGCTCTTTTAAAGTATTTGTTGGAGTAATTCCCTCTTTTTCGTTATAATAAAGTGCGTTATCAGCAGTTGCTATATAAGTAATTTTACCTTCTACTTGTTGTGAGTAAAAATTAAAAATAGAAAGAAGTGAAATTATCAAATTTATTTTTTTCATATTTTTTTAATTAAACCCTCAAATTTTACATTGAGGGCAAATTTTAATTAATTACAATTTCCGTAATAACAATCTGCATATAAATCATTATAAAAATCCAGATAAAATTCTAAATCATCATTAGGATGTTCCCCAAAAGCGTTAGCGACCATAAATGTCTCTGATTTTGCAAAACTTACACAATCACTTGCGCACCCAAATTCTTCAAAAATTTCAATGTTTTCTATTGATGTTGTTGAAATTATTTCATCTGAAGATGACGCATTTACTGCACTACTACTAATTGCTAGCACAAAAGCTAGACTTAATAAAACTTTTTTCATTTTTCTAAAAATTTAAAATGATATATATTATTTTTTGTGTTTTTAATGAGTGTAGAAGTTGTAAAAACACTAAAATACTTCTAGAAAAAGTGTTACTTTTATAGCACTTCTTCTGCTTGTTTTGTTTATGTTACATAGGCAATGGTTTTAGGTAATACATTTATTTGCAAGGTTTTTTATTTCTTAGATCCGCAAGCGGAAGTTTTATAAATTTTTTAAAATATAGCTGTAATACATTGATTATTTCTAATCAATATTATTTTTGAAAAACACTAAAAAGAAGTTGGATTTTTTTTAATAGATTCTTTAAAGGGGATTTTCAGTTTCATAGTGGTTTGAAATTAGCTAGGTTTCAAACAACTTTCTAAATTTAAGAAAAAAAATAGATTGTGCAAAGTTTTTTTTTATTTTTTGTGAACTTTTTTATGATTGTTACATTTAAGTAATTTTTATGTAGCGATTGGGGTGAAATATTGTGTTTTTATGAATTGACTATTTTTTAGAAACTTCTTTGGGTTTTGCCAACACATTTGCATACGACAACGGATTTTGAAGGCTGTCTTTTACAATACCTGTTAGAGGTTATATTACATTAGTAAAATTTATTTGAATATATCTTCATTTTTAAAATATTCATTTCAAAACCCTTTATTTTTTTTTGATTTGACATCAACATATTTACAATATCTTTCATCGAATCCGTTTTCTTAAAAGAATCAGTTCTAATTGATAGCTCATAAATAACAACTCCATTTTCAAAATTTTGAGAGTAAAAAAATAGATATAAAGAAGAGAACAGAAGATATGTTTCATATTTTAGATATAAAAAAATTTCAAAAGATATGTGGCTTCATAAATTTTAGGTTTTAAATAGTATTCTTACAACCTACAAATAACAAAAAAAATCTTGCCGTCAAGTTTTTGTCTTTAAAAAACAAAATGAAACTAAAAAACCCAAAACAAATGTGTTTTGGGTTTTTTATAAAAATTATAATAGATTTTTACACAGACGCTTTCATCAATTCTCTATTCATTCTTGCAATCACATCCAATGAAATTCCTTTAGGACATTCCACTTCGCAAGCGCCAGTATTAGTGCAGTTTCCAAAACCTTCTAAATCCATTTGCGCAACCATGTTTTTAACACGGGTAGCAGCTTCCACCTGACCTTGTGGCAACAATGCGTATTGTGATACTTTTGCACCCACAAATAGCATTGCTGATGAGTTTTTACAGGAGGCTACGCAAGCACCACAACCAATACAAGTTGCTGCATCCATAGCAGTATCTGCTGCCTGTTTGGAAATTGGAATTGCATTTGCATCTTGGGTATTTCCTGAAGTATTTACAGAAATATAACCACCTGCATGTTGAATTCTATCAAAAGCAGATCTGTCAACAATTAAGTCTTTAATCACAGGAAATGCTGTGGCTCTCCAAGGTTCAATGGTGATAGTTTCTCCATCGTGAAACATTCTCATGTGCAATTGGCAGGTAGTTACACGTCTGTCAGGACCATGGGCTTCCCCATTGATAAACATTGAGCAACTTCCACAAATTCCTTCACGACAATCGTGGTCGAAAGAAACAGGCTCTTCACCTTTATTGATTAATTGCTCGTTTAAAACGTCCATCATTTCTAAGAAAGACATGTGTTCTGAAATTTCAGTAACTTTATAGTCGACCATTTGACCCTTTGAACGAGCGTCTTTTTGTCTCCAAATTTTTAATGTTAAATTCATTTTTATTAGTTTTTGGTTGTTGGTTATTGGTGATTAGTCCTTGAATATTAGTTAGTGAGATTAGTTGTAAGGTGTTTGTTTTTCATTTTTTTACCAAAAACTGTCAACTACAAACGATTCATTATTATTTCCAAAAACTATCAACTACAAACCAACAACTATATTATTTATAACTTCTTTCTTTTACTTCAATATTCTCGTATTCTAAGACTTCTTTGTGCAACAAAGCCTCTTTTGGTTCGCCTTTGTATTCCCAAGCTGACACGTATTGAAATTCAGGTCTTCTTTGTGCTTCACCTTCGGCAGTTTGGTGTTCTTCTCTAAAGTGACCTCCTGCAGATTCTTCTCTTTCCAAAGCATCTTTTGCAAACAATTCACCCAATTCTAAGAAATCCGCCACTCTACCTGCTTTAGCCAACTCTTCATTAAATTGTTTGTCTGAACCTGGCACAGAAACGTTTTGCCAAAAATCTTTTCTCAAAGCCGAAATTTCTTCAATAGCTTCTTTTAATTCTTTTTCGTTTCTTGACATTCCACATTTATCCCACATGATTTTTCCTAACTTTTTGTGGTAATAATCTACGGAATGAGTTCCTTTATTATTGATAAAGAAATCAATGCGATCTTTTACTGATTTTTCTGCTTCATCAAATTCTGGGGTTTCTGAAGATATTTTTCCTGTTCGAATATCATCTGCTAAATAATCTCCAATTGTATAAGGCAACACAAAATAACCATCTGCCAAACCTTGCATCAACGCAGAAGCACCTAATCTATTGGCTCCGTGGTCTGAAAAGTTAGCCTCACCAATAGCATAACAACCTGGAATTGTGGTCATTAAATTATAATCGACCCAAATTCCTCCCATAGTATAATGTACTGCTGGATAAATCATCATTGGTGTTTCATAGGGATTTTCATCGATGATTTTTTCATACATCTGAAATAAATTTCCATATTTTGCCTCCACAATTTTTTGCCCTAATTCGATAATTTTTTCATTGGTTGGATTTACCAAATTATGAATCTTTGCTTGTTCTTGACCATATCTTTCAAAAGAAGCAGCGAAATCTAAAAACACAGCTTCACCAGTTGCATTTACACCAAAACCAGCATCACATCTTTCTTTTGCTGCTCTAGAGGCAACGTCTCTTGGTACTAGATTACCAAATGCAGGATAACGTCTTTCTAGGAAGTAGTCTCTTTGGTCTTCTGTTAATTCTGTTGGTTTTTTGCTTCTATCTCTAATTGCTTTTGCATCTTCCAAACTTTTCGGAACCCAGATTCGTCCGTCATTTCTAAGTGATTCAGACATCAACGTAAGTTTTGATTGATAATCTCCTGAACGCGGGATGCACGTCGGATGAATTTGTGTGAAACAAGGGTTTGCAAAATACGCTCCTTTTTTATGTACTTTCCAGGCAGCTGTGGCATTTGAACCCATCGCATTAGTTGATAAGAAATATACGTTTCCATAACCTCCAGAGGCAATCACAACTGCATGAGCAGCATGACGTTCTATCTCGCCAGTCACTAAATTACGTGCGATAATTCCTCTTGCTTTTCCATCAACAACAACCAAGTCCAACATTTCGTGTCTATTGAACATTTCAATTTTTCCACGAGCTATTTGTCTATTCATTGCAGAATAAGCACCCAATAATAATTGCTGACCTGTTTGCCCTTTTGCATAAAAAGTTCTAGAAACTAGCACTCCACCAAAAGAACGGTTGTCTAATAATCCGCCATAATCACGAGCAAAAGGAACTCCTTGTGCCACACATTGATCAATGATATTTGCAGAAACTTCTGCCAATCTATATACGTTTGCCTCTCTTGAACGATAATCTCCTCCTTTTACAGTATCATAAAATAATCTATAGGTTGAGTCTCCATCTCCTTGATAGTTTTTTGCAGCATTGATTCCGCCTTGAGCAGCAATTGAGTGCGCTCTTCTTGGAGAATCTTGATAACAAAAAGTTTTTACATTGTAGCCCAATTCTGCCAAAGTTGCAGATGCCGAACCACCAGCCAAACCCGTTCCAACTACAATCACATCAATATGACGTTTATTTGCAGGATTTACCAAGTTAATTTTATTTTTATAATCTGTCCATTTATCCTTTAATGGACCTTGAGGTATTTTTGAATTTAAAGTCATAATGCAAAATTAATGGTTAAAATGGTGAAACAAAGCGATTATAATAAACCCTAAAGGAATGATGATTGAATACGCTTTTCCAACATTTGCAAGTTTTTTTCTTAAAGAAGCTGCTCCAACAGATTGAAAAGCGGATGTAAATCCATGCGCCAAATGCAAACCTAAAAACACAAATGCGATTGCATAGACTCCAACTCTTAGAGGGTTTTCAAATTTGTGAGTCAATTCCTCATAATATCTTAAACCTTCCAAACCCTCCTTCGTTCCAGACATGTCACCTAAAATATATTTTGTATTGATTTCTGGAATCCAAAAATCAATAAAGTGTAAAATAATAAATAACAAAATCGCACCACCAGTCCAAATCATATTTCTGCTCATCCAAGAAGAATTCGCACCGCCGTTATTTTTAGCATACGATACCTGCCTTGCTTTGTTGTTTTTGATTTCAAGGATAAACCCCATTATAAAATGGAAAACAACACCAAATATTAGTACCGGTTGTAAAGCAAATTGAACCAAAGGATTAGTACCCATAAAATGAGAAACCTCGTTGAACAATTCAGGACTAAAAACCGATAAACTATTAATAAAAAAGTGTTGCAATAAGAATACCATTAAGAAGAGGGCTGAAAGTGACATTGCTACTTTTCTTCCTATTGAAGATTTTAAAAATCCGCTCATTGTATTTTAATTAAAATTTTGATTACAAAAATACAGCTAATCGAATTGTTTTTCAAAGAAATTACAACGTTTTCGAAAATATTTAGAATGTTTTTAAATAAAAAATTATTTTCTCTTATAAAGAATAAATTCTGAAAGATGTTTGTTTCTTTTGGTTGGATTCAAAAAATAAAGATCAATGTTTTCTGAATCGTAATGAGGAAATATTTTAACGACTTCATAATCTTTTAAAACAATACTTTTAGAAATACTATCAGCAAGATGGGTTAATACAAAATCTGCATTTATAACAATATTTTCATCAATCTTTTTATACTTTATGGTGTTTGAATCACTGTAAAAATCAAATAAATTTGGGACTTTGCCAATTGTTGCAACCAGTTTTGGTTTGCTTGTTTTATTAAGATATTTTGCAGCGTTGATTCCTCCTTTATATTCAATAATCTTTGGAAAAATGGTTAGACTAAAGTAAAAATTAACAAGAATAGCAGTGCTTCCTGATAAAAAAATCAATTTCAATGAATTACTTAATTTTTTTTTAAACAAATACAAACAATTTAAAACAAACACAATTATACTAAAAGCTGCAATTTGAAATCCGTTCTTTGAAATTATCGACAGGAATAGAATTAGAAAGATTCCAAAAAAGATAAAAATAATTTGGGAATAATTGATAATTACTTGTTGAGCTTTAGAAAAACTTACTCCCAGATTACCGGCAATTAAAATAGAGAAAAAAGGAAAAACGATTGATATGTAGTGTGGTAGCTGAAATTTTGAAATTGAAAAAATAATTAGCATTAAAAAACCTCCAAAAAAAGTGTACATTTCTGTTGTTACTTTCTTGTGTACTATTTGCTTTATTTTTATGAAAAAAGTAAAATATAATACAATTGCCCATGGGAAAAAAGCCCATATTAATGTGTGTAAAAAGAAAAAAGGGTTGCCATTTGCTCTAGTGATGATTCCTGAATTTATAAGCCTACTAAATTGACTATCCCATAAAAACCATTTGAGGGCTGACACTGTTTTTTCTTCAAAGAAGTTTTCACTTGAATTTCGATCATATTGAATATACAAAGCAATAATTTCTGGCAAAATAAATAGGATAATTAGGCTAAAAATGAATACCCATCTCCAATTTAATAGGTTTTTAATGCTATATTTTTCGAAAAAAAAATGTCCAAAAATAGCCCCAAAAATAGCAATAACAATAAAAACTCCTTTTGTCATAATTGCGATAGCAACAAATATTGTCATCAAAACTAAGTGGATTGTCTTTTTTTCAAAAAATCCCTTGTCAAAATGATATACAGCGGCAATTATTGAAAGCATAATATAAGGTTCAATTCTGCCTTCGGTACTTGCTAAAAAAACATATTGGGAAGTTGCTAAAATAAAAACACTTAGCAAAGCAGTTTTTTTGTCGTAATATTTATTGGCAAATTTATAGGTGTATAAAAATGAAGTAAAGATTGCCAATGTTATCGGCAACATATACGAAAAAGATTTGACTCCCATTATTTTATAAAAAAATATCGTAATCCAAAATGGAAAATGTGGTTTATCTAACCAATCTTTATGATTATGAATCAATGAAAAAAAATCTCCAGATTGCAACATGTTTTTACTTAATAGGGCATACAAAGCGGCATCGTCAATATAAAAATCTAAAAAAGTATTGTATAAATACATTGGTAAACAAAGCACTAAAACAAGAATAATAGTGTATTCTTTTTTGTTAAATTTTATATTTTTCTGAAGATAAAAATTCATAAGCAAATGTTGTGAATTTTAAACAGATATAACTTTAAGAAACCTTTAAATTATCATAAAGAAATTTGACTTGAAGACACCAAACACTTGTTGTTTTTCCATGTTCCCTTTAAATCAACATTTGAAATGATGCTGTTTTCACAAGTTAAAAAGTTTCCATAAATATCTTTTTTGATGATTTTCATTTTTCCTTCATGAATGGCATTTATCACTCTGTATATCAATCCTGTTTTTGAAATATCGCTATTTTTTGAAATCAGTGACAAACCTATATTATTATTGTATAAATCCATTTCTGAGGAAATTTCGTCAGGTAAAATTCCGTCTTCTTTTTTATTTTTTTTGTACATCAAATAGTTTTCTTTTTCATGCGCTTTTCCAAGAGATTTTGCTGCAGATTTTCCTATTTCTTGACGCAATCTTGCCATCCAATACGCATGCCTAAAAGCATCTACTTGACCTCCAGAAGCATCACCATCCAAAAGGTCTGTTTTGCAAATAGAATCCGAAATTCTTGTTACTTCAACAGAAATTTTATAGGCTTTTTTTGCTTGAAACGGATGCCACAAAACCCAACTTTTTTTTGAGCTTGAAAGGGCAAAAAAACTTTTTATATCAGTTTGTGAATGAGTAAAAAAAGAGAAAAACAAAAAGAAAATTACGCTCGTTTTTTTCATTTATTTAATTTCAAATGTTGATATTATATCTTCAATTTTCACAATCTATATGTTTCTTTTGGGCGATAAAAAAACTCCATTTTTTAGCTTGTCTAATTTACTATTTTTTGGCGTATTCATAAAATTTTTCCGCTTTTTAAGTCAAAGATACATCAAAAGAAATTTTGTTATATCCTTTATCAATATTGATTGTATTTGTATTTAGAACGAATTTATTTGAGAAAATTTAAACAGTGGTTTTTCCAGAATCCTTTGTAGAAAAAAGGAATCGCCATTTTTGGCAGATATAGTTTTTGACCAATCATTTTTTTTTCAACCCAATTGTTTCTTTCTTGAATTCTTTCAATCTGAGAAATATAGCATTTTTTATTCATCAAATTTTTTTTAAAAAGTCAAAGGTTTCCATTTTCAGCTTTGTAAAAACTGCCTCCATGAGTTACTAAAATAAGGAGTTTTTATTTGGTTTGAAACACCAAATCATGCACTTCAATATTGAGTAAATTTTTATTGAAAATCTTACAGAAACAGCCTTTATCAAAAGATTTCAGTTTTTTGTTAATATTAAAAGTTTCTTTCCATGTTTATCTGACATCAAACGTTCTGAGAATTCCAAGTTTTTCATTAGAACAATACAAATGTCCAATAACGCCCACAACAACTTCATCAGCATTGTTTGGGTTGATAACAATTCTGCTAATTATCATGCATATCAAACAAACCAATGTTTTTCGATGATTTCCCTTTGTCTGTTGATACTAGCATACGAATTCCTGATGAACAAGAACGTGAAAATTTTTTTTATAAAGTAAAGTTTTTTTTAAAAACTCCTTTTGGTTTAACGCCTGTGCAAATTGGACCGCGCTTGTTGGTTTTTGGAAACTAAAAGGTATAAAGAGAGAAAATAAAAGAAAATAGATTTTTTCATGAGGGTTTTTAATGTGGGCATTTGTAATTTTTTTGGTTATTATTAAAAATTTTAATAATTTTAAATAAAATTCTATTGATTATCATTAATTTAGCATAAAATTAACAATTAACTTTTAAATTATGGACAACATTTTATACATTATTATCATTGGAGCCATCTGCGGATATATTGCAGATGTATTAATGAGTGACAATGGTTATGGACTATTGATCAGTATTATTATTGGAATTGCAGGAAGTTTTGTAGGAACTTGGGCTTTTAGAAAACTTGGAATATCTATAGGAAGTGGCGTATTTAGCGACATTATTAGAGGGGCTTCAGGAGCGATTCTTATTTTGTTTATCCTGAGTCTTTTTAAAAGAGGAACCTATCGAAGACGATAATTCATTTTCGTTGTAAAAATAATAAAGAGGTTTAAAAACCTCTTTTTTTTGTGCTTTTTTCTGTAGAAATAAATTTAAAACAACAATTTATTGATTTAAAACAAACAATCAACCTACTTTTGCAACACATTCAGAACAACAAAAAACGTTGTTTCTCAAAAATCATTTATGTCATTCAAGTCTTTAGGATTAGCTGCTGCGTTTGTAAAAGCAGTCGAAGAGAAAGGGTACACAACACCTTCTCCAATACAACAAAAAACAATTCCAATTATTTTAGAAGGTAAAGATGTATTGGCATCTGCACAAACTGGAACTGGGAAAACTGCTGGATTTACGTTGCCTGTATTGCAATATTTAACAGAAACCAAGCAACAAAAAAATGGTCCTTTACGTGCTTTGGTTTTAACGCCAACAAGAGAATTGGCCGCACAAGTATATGAAAATATCAAGGAATATAGTAAATATACTGACATCAAATCAGGAGTGGTTTTTGGGGGTGTAAACATTGTTTCACAAAAAGCAATGCTCAAAAATGGAGTAGATATTTTGGTGGCAACTCCAGGAAGGTTGTTGGATTTGCATGAACAAAATTCAGTATCATTCAAACGAGTTGATGTATTGATTTTGGATGAAGCAGACAGAATGTTAGATATGGGTTTTGCAAGAGACTTGAATAAACTCATCAGTTATATGCCTTTAAAACGTCAAAATTTGATGTTTTCGGCTACTTTTTCTCCTGAAATTAGAAAATTGGCGGAAGGAATTTTAAAAAATCCAGTTTCCGTAGCTGCTGAACCTCAAAATTCAACGGCTGTAAAAGTAACTCACAAAGTGTATAAAATAGATAAAAACAAGAAAACTGCTTTTACTATCAAATTAATTACTGACAATGATTGGCAACAAGTATTGATTTTTACAAGAACAAAACATGGAGCCAATAAATTGACTGAAAGTTTGCTTAAAGCGAAAATTTCTGCTGCAGCCATTCATGGAAATAAAAGTCAAGGAGCTAGAACAAAAGCACTAAAAAACTTTAAAGAAAACTCCATAAAAATTTTAGTAGCAACAGATATTGCTGCTCGTGGTTTGGATATTCCATTATTGCCTCATGTGATCAACTATGAATTGCCAAATGTACCTGAAGATTATGTGCACAGAATTGGAAGAACAGGAAGAGCAGGTGCTGAAGGTGAAGCTATTTCATTGGTTTGCAGTGAAGAAACTGAATTTCAAAATGAAATAGAAAAACTACTCAAAGAGAAATTAAATTCTGAAATTGTTGAAGGTTTTGAACCTACTGATACTGCTGATGCTAAAAGAGCCTCTACGCAAAGTAAAAGTTCTTTTGCAAAGAACAAAAAACCTTCAAACACGAAATCATCAGAAGGAAATGCTCCAAGAAAAAAACCTTTTTCAAACACAAATAAACCAACAACTTCTCCTGAAAAAGGCAGAAGTGCCGCAGCAAAAAGAAAACGTTTTTAGAGATTTAATTTTTCATTCTATTATTGCTACATTTGTGTTTTAAAACACTTTCACAAATGAAATACCATTCAATAGACGCAGCTCTTTTCATCAAAAATCGTAAAAATTTTGTTTCGCAAATGAAGCCGAATAGTTTGGCGATTTTCAATTCTAATGACATTTATCCAACAAGTGCTGATAGTACAATGCCTTTTGAACAACATAGAGATATTTTTTATTTGAGTGGTGTTGACCAGGAAGAAAGTGTGTTACTTTTATTTCCTGATTGCCCAAATCATGAACTACGTGAAGTGCTTTTCGTAAGAGAAACCAATGATCATATTGCTGTTTGGGAAGGTGAAAAATTATCGAAAGAAACTGCTTTTAAAACTTCAGGAATTAAAACCGTTTTTTGGTTGCAAGAATTGGAAAAAGTACTGTTTGAAATGACCACGTATTGTGACACTTTTTACATCAATACCAACGAACATTACAGAGCTAAAGTAGAAACAGAAACGCGTGAAGATCGTTTTACAAAATGGATCTTGGCAAAATATCCTGCACATTCTGCAGCGAAAAGCAACCCAATTTTGCAACGTTTACGCTCTGTAAAAGACCCAATTGAATTGGATTTGATGCAACAAGCTTGTGATATTACCGAAAAAGGATTTCGTAGATTGTTACATTTCGTAAAACCTGGCGTTTGGGAATATGAAATTGAAGCAGAATTAATTCATGAATTTATCAGAAATCGCTCAAAAGGATTTGCTTACACACCAATAATTGCCTCAGGAAACAATGCAAACGTGTTGCATTATATCGAAAACAATCAACAATGCAACTCTGGAGATTTATTGTTGCTAGATATTGCTGCAGAATATGCCAATTATAAAAGCGATTTAACAAGAACAATTCCTGTTTCTGGACGATTTTCTGACAGACAAAAAGCGGTGTATAATGCTGTGAATCTTGTGAAAAAAGAAGCCACAAAACTGTTAGTTCCTGGAACTTTTTGGAAAGAATATCACATAGAAGTTGGAAAAATCATGACTTCAGAATTGTTGAAATTAGGCTTGATTGACAAAGCTGATGTTCAAAATGAAGACCCAAAATGGCCTGCTTATAAAAAATATTTTATGCACGGAACAAGTCATCATATTGGATTAGACACACACGATTATGGCTTGTTATATGAACCTATGAAAGCGAATATGGTATTCACTGTTGAACCTGGAATTTACCTCCCACAAGAAGGTTTTGGTATTCGTTTAGAAGATGATGTAGTAATCCAAGAAAAAGGCGAACCTTTCAATTTGATGAAAAATATTCCTATTGAAGTGGAAGAAATTGAAGATTTGATGCATCAATAAATAAAGAAAAGTGAGTTTTAAAACTCGCTTTTTTTATGCCAACGAATTGATAAAACGAATTGTTTGACAATTGAACATTTCTGGCTGTTCAACATTGACAACATGACCACAATTTTCCACCACAAAAAGTGTAGAAGTCACATGTTGGGAAACAATATGTTTGATAGATGGCAAAAACAAATGATCTTCAGCACCCATAATATAAAAAGTTGGGATTTTAATGTCTTTTGCTCTGAAAAATCGCAATAAAGGATTGATTTCTGCAGTTAATTTAAACCAACGCAAAAACTCTTTTTGATAGAGTTTTTTGGCTTCATTGACGAATAATAATCTTGAATTTTTATGATTTTTCTTTGGCATAATGATAAATGCAAACAACTTATACAGCATCATATATGGCACTACAGATTTAAAAATATTGCCAATTTTCATCAACATTTGAGAACGAAAATTCAATTTGATAATGGCACCTCCCATAATCATACTTTTCACCATTTCTGGTCTTTTTTCTGCCAGATTTCGAATCAAAATAGTCCCTAAAGAAATCCCAATAAAATGTGATTTTCGAATGTTTAAATGTTCAATAACCTCCACAATATCATGAGTAATTGAATCAAAAGTATATTTTGGATTGAACGTATCTTTCAATGTTGGTTTGCTATTTCCATGACCGCGCAAATCCAAAATCAAGACATTGAATTCTTTTTTAAAATCGCGCACTTGTTTATACCAAATAGAACTACTTCCTCCTGCACCATGCACAAAAGTAACCCATTCACTAGAATTAGAATTCGGATATGTATAGTAGTTTAACAAAAATTATTTTTCTTTATAAAACAAAAATACAATTTTTATTTATTGAAAGCTTTGATAAAAATAAATTGTGGTGTTAATCATTATTTAAAAAAAATTATCATTTGACTGAATTTATGAAAACTGTGAAATTCGTATCAAAAAATCAGTTAGTAAAATTTAAAATGCCAAAAAACAAAAACTGTATGAACAATAAAAAAGGAGCAAACTTATTGAGAGAATTTCTTTTAAAGTGTGCCAACGCAAAACAAAAAACAACTGCAATAAAATACCAAGCAACGTAGTTTTGAACGGGAATTTGAGCGTTTGTCCATGTCCAAAAATCATAGGTAATTGCAATGGGTTCAATGAGAAAATCGAGTGAAACCAAAACTAGACTTGAAAAAAGTGCCAAAATCCATTTCGTTTGAATGTATTTTTCTAAGGAATAAACGGTTGCATAGGTTAATAAAATCCAATTCACACCAATCATTAACGGCGTTTCAAAAACTTTCCATCCCAACGTTTTTCCGTATGCATATTCTCCAAAAATAGCACCGGTATTTACACCCAAAACCTCTACAAAATAGCCTAAAATGGCAATTAAAATAAAAATAAATACTTGATTTCGAAATCCCTTTTCATGATTAATGAATAATAAAATTGCGCTAATTCCCAAATTTAAAGGAGTTAAAGACAAAAAATCAATGGGATTTTTGCTTGCAACAATTCCAATAAAACCTGTGACATAAATTAAAATCAACAGAATAATAGAAAATTGAATTTTAGTGATATTGAGTTTACGAAACATGATTTGTCGCAATTTTAGCACTTAACAAACACAAAGGAATTCCTCCTCCAGGATGCACACTTCCACCAACAAAATACAATCCTTTGATATTTTTTTTAAAATTTGGATGTCTCAAAAACGCAGAAAATTTTGAATTGCTACTTGTTCCATACAACGAACCTTGATAAGAAGAGGTTTTGCTTTCAATAGTTCTTGGATCTAAAATTTCCTCACATTCAATCAAAGATTCAATGTCCATTTTGAAATGAGCGTTCAATTTTTCGATGACATTTTTCTTCGTATTTGCAACCAATTCATCCCAATTTTGTCCAATATTCGCAGGTGCATTTACCATTACAAACCAATTTTCTGATTGATTTGGAGCATCCTCTTTGCAAATTTTTGACGAAATATTGATGTAAATTGTTGGGTCTTTATACATCGTTTTTTGTTCAAAAATTGCCTCAAATTCCGCTTTATAATCTTCTGCGAAAAAAATATTGTGCAAGTCTAATTCTTTGAATTCTTTGCGAATTCCCCAATAAAAAACAATGGCAGAACTTGATCTTTCTTGCGAAAGTGTTTTTATAGGTTTTGGATAATTTGGCAATAATTGATGATAAGTAAAATAAATATCCATATTGCTAAAAACAACATCAGCCAAAATTTTTCCGTTTTCGGTTTCAATTCCCAACACTTTTTTTTGAGATTTGTCTAAAATAATTTCTTTTACAATTTTATTATACTGGAATTTTACGCCTAAATCCTCAGCCAATTGTACCAAAGAAGTAGTAATGCTGTTCATTCCTTTGGTTGGAAAAAATGTGCCTACATTGTGTTCATAATGAGGAATAATTCCCATTATTCCTGGAGTTTTGTAGGGATTTGAACCATTATAAGTAGCAAATCTATCAAATAATTGCACCATTTTAGGATGTTTTACATCCTTTTGATTTGCTTGATGAAGCGTTTTATCAAGATCAAACTTTCCAATGTTCAGTATTGATTTCAATGTTTTCAAATTAAAAAAATTGGATGGTTGATGCAAACTTTGTTCTAAAAATAAATCACCAATTTCTTCATTGATAAAAGCTGCTTTTTGGAGCTTTTTCACAATAACAGCTTCTTCAATTTGAAAGGTTTCCTGAACTTTTTCGGCAAACTTTTGAACATCACTTTCTGCATGCAATTGTGTACCATCTTGCCAAAAATACTTGCACGAAGTTGGATGTTTTACATATTCAAAATAATCTGCTGTTTTTTTTCTTGCCAACGAAAATAATTCCTCCACAAATTGAGGCATTGTGAACAATGAAGGTCCTGCATCAAAACGATAATCTCCTAACTGAAAAACGGATAATTTTCCTCCAGGATATGAGTTTTTTTCATACACATTTACCTCAAATCCTTTTAATTGCAGGCGAATAGCACTCGCAATTCCTGCAATTCCAGCACCAATTATAACTGCTTTTTTGTTCGTTTGAATATTACTCATTTTTTGTTTAGAATATCTCTAAATTTATTGAACAAAAATACTACTTTAGAAAGATATCAAACACAAATTTTATTGGTTTTTTTGGTTCAGTTTATTGGTTTTTGAAAGAAATTCCCCAACAAAAACAACAAAAAAGCAGGCAAAACCCAACCCAAGTTAAAATTCGCAAATGGAATCCAACTTTTAATACCAATCAAATAATCTTCTGAAATAAAATATCCTAAAAAATCAGGAATACTGAATATAAAAGTGACCAAAACAACTGCTCTAAAAACCAATACAGAAGCAAATTTATCTGGAAGAACATTCAACAAAATCAACACAATTGTAATTGGATATAAAAACATTAAGGCTGGCACAGCCAAAATGATGATAAAATCTACTTGAAAACTTCCCACCAAAATGCCAATAATCGAACAAATTGCTGCAGTAATTACAAATGCTTTTTGTGAGTTTTTGCAAATTCCTTTCAGATAATCTGCACAACCTGTAACAACGCCAACTGCAGTCGTAAAACAAGCTAACGCAACCAAAACACTCAATAAAATCCTCCCAAAATCACCCAAAGTTTGCAAACTCAAACTGGTTAAAATGTCAATTCTTGAAGCGTTTTCAGTAAATGATGCGCTAAATAAAAATCCTGATAAAATGAGTCCGCCATAAATCAATAACAATCCAACACCAGCAATAATTCCTGATTTTTTTATCAATACTTGTTTTGCTTCGAAAGCGTGCAGATTTCCTAAATTCAGCGAAACAATCATTACTGCCCCAACAACAACTCCTGCAATCGCATCAAAAGTTTGATAGCCTTCTAAAATTCCATCCACAAATGGATTTTCAACCGTTGATAAAAGCACATTTTCTGGTGGATAAAAAACAGCCAAGAAAATGATTATCAATAAAATAATTACAATGATGGGCGTCAAAAACTTTCCAATAACATCAATAATTTTTGAACGATTGATGGCAAAAATAAACACCAATCCAAAATAAATACTACTCGTAATTAAAGGACTACTATCAAAAAAAGGCTGCACAGACATTTCATGAGTTACTGCAGCTGTTCTTGGGCCAGGAATTGCAATGGCAATGGCATAAATAAGAAAACAAAAAACAGTACTGAAAACTGGAGAGACTTTTTTGCCAAAATCATACAAAGTTCCTTGCAATTTGGCATGTGCAAAAATGGATAAAATAGGAATTACAACAGCAGTGATTGCAAATCCTAGTAAAACAATCCACCAATTTGAACCCGATTTTACGCCTAATGACGTTGGTAAAATCAAGTTTCCTGCACCAAAAAAAAGCGAAAACAACGCAAAACCACTAATCCAAATTTCTTTATTCTTAAACGTATTCATCTACTATAATTTCGTTAAATGTAATAATCTTTAGAGTTAAATGCTAGTTTTCATTTATATTTGCAATGATTTGTTAAATAAATGATGTCTTTCGCAAAAATTTTATTTGTAAAAACATGCAGTGCATTTTTAATTTTTGCGCTGTTAGTGCCTTTTGCTTTAAAGTTGGAGCATATTTTTGAAAACCACAAACACAGCGTTTGTACAAGTAAAGTTGAAAACCATATACACCAATTAAATGATGATTGTGATTTTCTAAATTACACCATTACCTCATTTAATTACACTCAAAACTTTGTTAACGAAACATTTATTGTAAATTCTTTTCCAGAAAAAAATTACAATGATTCTATTGCTTTCTTTTCTTCACAAAAAGCAACTTCTTCCTTAAGAGGACCTCCGAGTTTGTCATAAAGTATTCGCTTTATTATAAACTAAAAACAAACAGATGAAAAAAATTCTTTTAGTATTTTTTTATCTGAGTTCCTTTTGGATATTCAGTCAAAATTGTACTTATAAAATCAGTGGAACTGTTGTTGATTTTCATGATGGAACTATCATTGATAACGCAACAATTCAGATAAAAAGCACCAATAAATTTGCCATTTCAGATCGCAAAGGAAATTTTGTAATTAACAATGTTTGTGTTGGAAAAATCACCATTGTTATTTCTCATATTGGTTGTAAAACCTCAGAAAAAACAATCAATATTGACAGTGATTATCAGGGAAAATTTCTGTTAGAACATCATTCAGAAGAATTGGAAGAAGTGTCTGTTTTTGGAAAAACCAATACAAAAAAAGTGGAATCAATTTCTGAAACGTTGTTGTCTAAAAAAGTGTTGGATAATTACAGTGCTGCTTCTTTGGGTGATGCTTTGAAAGAAATTGCCGGAGTTTCATCCATCAATACTGGAAATGCGATTGTAAAACCCATGATCAATGGCATGCACAGTAGCAGAATTATTGTGATGAACAATGGTGTGCGTTTGCAAGACCAAGAATGGGGAATTGAACATGCGCCAAACATCGATTTGAATTCGGCTGAAAGTGTTTCTGTCATTAAAGGTGCAGGAGCGTTGGCTTTTGGAAGTGATGCTATTGGTGGAGTTGTGTTGTTAAATCCGAAAAACCCTGTAAGAATTGATTCGCTTTTTGGAAACACCATTACTGGATTTCAAACCAATGGAAATGGCTATAATTTGGCAACTTCATTACACAAAACCTTTAAAAAAGGATATTATGTAGATGTAAATGCTACATATAAACGATTTGGAGATTTTAAAGCGCCAGATTATTATCTAACAAACACTGGTTCTGAATCTTATGCATTTGCTATCAATGCTGGTTTTAAAACTTTTGAAACTGGCTGGAATGTTTTTATTAGTTCCATTTCTAATGAAATTGGGATTTTAAGAGCTTCACATATTGGCGGAATTCAAGATTTGGTAAATGCGTTAAACAGCCAACAACCTTTGATTCAAAATGATTTTAGCTACACAATTGACAATCCAAAACAAGAAGTTTCGCATTGGATTGCCAAAGTAAACTATTTTAAACGTTTTGAAAAATTAGGGAAACTAACGTTGCAATATGATTTTCAAGAAAATCAACGACTAGAATATGACAGAAGAATTGGCGACAATCGTTTTATTCCAGCAGTAGATTTAAATTTACAAACTCATTCTGCGACCGCAGATTTTCTTTTTGATGCCAAAGACTCTTGGGCAATTCAATCTGGTGGATTGTTTCGTTTTCAAAAAAATGTTGCAAATCCTGCAACTGGAGTTCGTCGTTTAATTCCGGATTATCAAAAAACGGATGTTGGAGTTTACACAACCATCAAACATGAATTTTCTGAAAATTGGCTGTTTGATGCTGGCTTACGCTATGATTTTAATTTTTATGGTGTAAAAAAGTTTTATCAAACAAGTCGTTGGAATGCTTTGGGATATGATGTCTTGTTTCCTGATTTGGTGATTCAAGATTTAGGAACCCAATTATTGACAAATCCGGAGTTGAATTTCCATAATTTTGCGATTTCTTTGGGTGCAAAAAGAACGCTTTCTGATGAAAATTCGTTGTTGTTCAACTATACAATGGCAACAAGACCACCAAATATTGCTGAGTTGTTTAGTGATGGTTTGCATCATTCAGCAGCAAGAATTGAGTTGGGTTCTTTGACGCTAAATTCAGAAAATTCGAATCGTTTTTCGGTGTCTTTTTTGAGAGAAAATAGTTCATCAAAATGGCAAATTGATACGTATGTAAATGCCATTCAAGATTATATTTTCATTGCTCCAAATGGCACAGAACAAACTATTAGAGGTGCTTTTCCAAAGTGGGAATATCGTCAGACAGATGCAGTATTACTTGGTTTTGACATCAATTTTCAAAAGGAATTTTCAGAAAATTGGGGATATTCTTTAAATTCTTCTTACATCTATGCGCAAGATTCTGAAAATAAAATACCAATTATTGACATGCCTCCTTTTCAAATGAGAAATTCGATAAGTTATAAAAACACTGATTGGCATGGATTTTCAAGTACCTTAATTAGCGAGTTTGTAGGAAGACAAAATCGTTTTCCCGATTTTAATTTCAATCAGTTTATTGCAGAAACAAACACGACTGTTTTAGTAGATATTAGCACGCCACCAAATGCGTATCATCTGTTTCATATAAACAATACCATGAATTTTGATTGGGGAAAACACTCCAAAATTCAAGTGAGTTTAAACATCAATAATCTTTTAAACACTTTTTACCGAAATTATCTGAACAGACTTCGGTTTTTTGCAGATGATTTGGGAAGAAATTTTCAACTTCAAATCAAAATTAATTATTAAAAATTTTAAAAAATACATATCATGAAAAAATACATTTTCTTATTTAGTTCGTTAGTAATCATGTCATTAACTTCTTGTTCAAGTGATGATCCAGAAATCGTAAACGAAGAAGAATTGATTACGACATTAAAAGTAACCTTAACGCCTCAAGGTGGAGGAAGTGTAGTTACTTTACAATTGCAAGATTTAGATGGTGATGGTCCAAATGCTCCTGTAACCACTGTTTCAGGACCTTTGCAAGCGAATACAACCTACACTGGAGTAACGCAAGTATTGAACGAAACTGAATCTCCTGCTGAAGATATTACATTAGAAGTAGAAGAAGAAGGTGATGAGCATCAGTTTTTTTATACATTTTCTAACAGTACTGCTAGTATAAAATATACTGATGAAGACGTGAATAAAAACCCCATTGGAATTAAATTTGATATGACAACAACAAATGCTGGAATTGTAGCAATGACGGTAACTTTACGTCATGAGCCAAACAAAGCTGCATCTGGAGTAAGTACTGGAAACATCACCAATGCTGGAGGAGAAACAGATGTTGAAGCAACATTTAACTTAACCGTGAACTAAAATTTCTAATAATTTTTTACATAAAAGCGGGTTTTTACTCACTTTTATTTTTTCTTTGTACTATGATTTTAGAATATAAAGGTGCCAAAATTTATTATGAAACTCATGGAAAAGGGCCTGCAATAGTTTTGCTTCATGGTTTTTTAGAAAATTCTTCCGTGTGGAAAGAAATTATTCCAACACTTTCTAAAAAAAACAAAGTGATTTCCATTGATTTATTAGGTCATGGAAAATCTGATTGTTTGGGATATGTTCATCCAATGGAATTATTTTCAGAAACTATTGAAGCAGTTTTAAAACACCTAAAAATTAGAAAATGTTTTTTGATTGGACATTCTTTGGGAGGCTATGTTGCCTTAGCTTTTGCAGACAAAAATTCACAAAAAGTGAAAGGATTGTGCTTGCTAAATTCAACTTCCAACGAAGATTCTGAAGAGCGAAAAGAACTTAGAACAAGAG
This sequence comes from Flavobacteriaceae bacterium CG2_30_31_66, assembly GCA_001873065.1. GTDB lineage: Bacteria > Bacteroidota > Bacteroidia > Flavobacteriales > Flavobacteriaceae > Polaribacter. Next base: position 106,515 of record MNYM01000015.1, on the reverse strand, counting down.
CGAATAAAATGGTGCAAACCAATTTTGAAAATATGGTGAAAATTTCGATTTCAAATTTGTTTTATCAAGAAAACATTACACTTTTCTCCACTGAAATTGAAATCCTGAAAAAAGAAGCGCTCACAACTTCCTTGCAAGGTTATATGGCTGCTCAAGAAGGCATGAAATTACGACCAAATAGAAATCAAGTTTTGACAAATGCCAACTTTAAAAAACTATTGATTATCGGTGAAAAAGACCCTGTGTTAGATGCCAAAATTTCTATAGAAGAAGCAAAAAAAACCAATACCAATTTTGTTGTTTTTTCTGGTGGACATATGAGTTATATTGAAAATAAAAAAGAAGTAATGAGTACTTTAAAAGAATTTGTAAAGTAATTTTTAATCTAAAATTATTTCAAATATCATTCGTATATTTGCGAACAAAATATTGACTACATGCCAACCACAATTAAAACAGATTATTTTACCAAGGATCAAGAATTGACAGCAAAATTCGCAAAAGCATTGGGTCATCCTGTGAGAATTGCCATTTTAGAACTGCTCAATTCGCAAGCCTGTTGTTTTCATGGTGATATGGCTGAAGAACTTCCAATTGCAAAATCTACACTGTCTCAACATTTAAATGAACTAAAAAATGTTGGACTCATTCAAGGAGATATTACACCTCCATCAACCAAATATTGCATCAACAGAGAAAATTTCGCTTTAGCAAAAAGATTGATTGGCAATACATTAAAATGATTTAAAAAAATGATTCGTATTTCTACGAACATATACAAACTATTCGTATATTTGCGAACAGTTTACTAAAAACCAATTCTCATGAAAGAAATTAAAGTATTAGGCCCTGGTTGCTCAAAATGCAAATCAACCTATAATAATGTGATAGAAGCAATCAAACAACACAATATTGAAGCAAATGTTGAAAAAGTAGAAGACATCGTTGAAATGATGAAATATAACGTTTTGACAACTCCTGTTTTGATGATTGACGGGGAAATAAAAATCAAAGGAAGAGTAGCCCAAATCAGTGAAATTGTTGAACTTTTAAAATAAAAAAATCAAAAAAATAAATTTAATAAAAATGGAAAATCAAGTTTTAGTGAAAGAAATCTGTCCAACAACCACTCAAAAATGGGTTAAAAACGGTGCTTTGTTGATAGATGTTCGTGAAGCAGCTGAAGTTCGTGAACTTTCTTATAATGTCCCAAATATCATCAATATTCCTTTGAGTGAATTTGAAGAAAGATTTCAAGAAATTCCAAAGGATAAAGAAGTTGTGATGGTGTGTAAAAGTGGTGTAAGAAGTTTAAGAGCTACCGGCTTTTTAGTTAATAATGGCTACGAAAATGTGGTAAATATGCAACATGGTATTGCAAAATGGGTGGCAAAAGGATTTCCTGTAAAAGGCGATACTTCTTCTATAACTGGGAGCGAGTCTTGTTGTTCATCATCAGGTTGTTGTTAAAAAAAATTACAGATTATAAATTACGAGCGAATTCGATTTACCTAGTAAAATACTTCGTTTAAAAAAATTCGTAATTTGTAATTTAATATTTATAATTGACTATGTTTGATTGGATACAACACTTTGCAGATTGGTTAATTTATTCCGTTTTTGGAATTGAAGCCACTTCACATTTAGGAACTGCCCTAAATTTCTTTGTTTATGATACTTTAAAGATTCTTATTCTTTTGTTTATCATCGTTTTTTTTATGGGAATTGTAAATGCTTATTTTCCCATTGAAAAATTAAAAGATTTCTTACATAGAAAAAAATTATATGGATTAGAATACTTTTTTGCATCAATTTTTGGTGCAATAACACCATTTTGCTCTTGTTCTTCAGTGCCTTTATTTATTGGATTTGTGCAAGGAGGCATTCCATTAGGCGTTACTTTTGCTTTTTTAATCACTTCTCCACTAGTAAATGAAGTTGCAATTGCCATGTTTATTGGAATGTTTGGCTGGAAAGCCACATTGATTTATGGAAGCTACGGAATTTTGTTAGGAACCATTGGTGGTTGGTTATTAGGAAAATTCAATTTAGAACCATTGCTTTCTGATTGGGTAAAAAAAATCTTAGCGATTAAAATACAACAACAAGAACTCGAAGAAGAAAAACTCAGTTTCCGTGAACGTTTGCCAGAAATTACAAGAGCTGCATGGGAAATCGTTCGTGGTGTTTTGATTTATGTAATTATTGGAATTGCCATTGGAGCAGCCATGCATGGCTATGTTCCTGAGAATTTCTTCGGACAATATTTGGGTGGTGGCGAATGGTGGACTGTTCCACTAGCGGTCATTTTTGCAGTGCCAATGTATGCAAACGCAGCCGGAATTGTTCCTGTTATTCAAGTTTTTGTAGCAAAAGGAGTCCCTTTAGGAACTGCGATTGCTTTTATGATGGCTACAGTAGGTTTGTCAATCCCTGAAGCAACTTTATTGAAAAAAGTGATGACCATCAAACTTATCGCTATTTATTTTAGCGTTGTAACACTCTTTATTATTATTTCTGGATTTATTTTCAACATTCTTCTATAAACAATGGAAAAGATTATTTTTGGAATTGTATTATTCCATGTCATTTTAGGCTTTGGTTGGGTGGTTTACAAACTTCAATTTCAAAAAAAGAAAGAAGACGACGTTACCAAAGAATGATTCTAATTTTTAAATTTTGAATTAAAGAATCTCATTATTTCTTTTTTATTAATTGCTACTGCATTACCTTTATATTCATCTTTGATGGATAGATTCAATCAACTTACTATACCATTTTTTTAAAAATTAATCATGGATTTCATCGATTATTATAAAGTTTTAGAAATTGACAAAAAAGCCTCTGAAAAAGAAATCAAAGCTGCTTATCGCAAACTCGCTCGAAAATATCACCCTGATTTAAACCCAAAAAACTTACAAGCCGAAAAGAAATTCAAAGAAATCAACGAGGCAAATGAAGTGTTGAGCGATGTTGAAAAACGAAAAAAATACGACGAATTTGGCGAAAATTGGAAACATGCAGACGAAATTAAAAATGCCCAAAAACAACAGTCATATCAAAATACTGGTGGAAATTATGAAGAATTTTCTGGAGATTTTTCAGACTTCTTTGAATCAATGTATGGCAATCGTGGAAATACTAAAACTAGATTTCGAGGACAAGATGTGAATGCTGAATTGCAATTAAACTTAACAGATGTTTATAAATCAAATATCCAAACTTTTACGGTTAATGGAAAAACCATCCGATTAACGTTTCCTGCAGGCATTGAAAACGGTCAAACAATCAAAGTAACTGGTCATGGAAATCCCGGAATTAACGGTGGTCCAAATGGTGATTTATACATCACTTTTTCTATAAAAAACAATACGAATTTTAAAAGAGAAGGCAGCAATTTATACGCAAATGTTGATCTTGATCTCTATACCGCTTTGTTGGGTGGTGAAGTTTTGGTAGCTACTTTTGACGGAAAAGTGAAACTAAAAGTTGCTCCAGAAACCCAATCAGGAACCAAAATAAAATTGAAAGGAAAAGGATTTCCTGTCTATAAAAAAGAGTCTGAATTTGGAAATCTGTTCTTGACGTATCATGTAAAATTACCCACTAATTTATCAGAAAAAGAAAAAGCCCTCTTTACAGAATTACAAAAACTGAAAAACCATGGAAACCAATAATTTGATACTTGTTGAGGCGTTTTGTGCAAATTGCAACGTCAATTTCTCTTTTATTGATTCTTTAAATGAATACGGAATTATTGAAATCATTGTTTTGAATGATAAAAAATACATTCCTTTTTCGCAATTAAAAGTACTTGAAAGAGCCATCCATTTTCATGACGAACTACATATTAATTTAGAAGGTATTGATGTAATTCATAGTTTGCTTTCTAAAATTAATGATTTACAAGAAGAATTAAGAATTACAAAAAACAAATTAAGTTTATTTGATTTAGAATAAAAATAACTTATGAAAAACACAAATGAATATTTAGAAGATCATTATGTACAAAGAAGCAACTGGTTAAGAGCGGCTGTTTTGGGGGCAAATGATGGAATTATTTCCACAGCAAGTTTGGCAATTGGTGTGACTGCTGCAAGTTTAACAAGAGAACCTATTTTGTTAGCAACAGTTGCAGGCATTGTCGCTGGCGCATTGTCGATGGCAGCAGGTGAATATGTTTCTGTAAGTTCACAAACAGATATTGAAAATGCTGATATTGAAAGAGAAAGAAAAGAACTCGAAGAAATGCCAGAAATAGAATTGAAAATGCTTGCCAAAATCTATGAAGAACGGGGATTAAAAAAAGATACTGCACTTATTGTCGCCAAAGAACTCACTGAAAATGATGCTTTGGGCGCACATGTAAGAGATGAATTGGGAATCAACGAAATCAATCAAGCAAATCCAATTCAGGCAGCATTGACCTCTGGAGCGGCTTTTTCGGTAGGTGGTGCATTGCCATTATTGGTCACTATTTTTGCGCCTTTCGATTTGATGGAGTATTATCTTTATGGGTTTACCATTATTTCACTAATTATTTTGGGAGCGATTTCTGCTAAAACTGGTGGTTCTAGCAAAAGAAAAGCAATTGTCAGAATTGTAATTTGGGGAACGATTGCCATGGTTTTATCTGGCTTTGTGGGCTATCTTTTTGGAGTAAATGTGTAATTTTTTATAAAAAAACTAGCTATTTCTACATTTAAAAAAATAAAAATCCCAAGCTTTTTGCTTAGGATTTTTATCTTAATTCTATTGAAAAACTATATCTCCAAAGCCTTTTCAAGACTGTTATTCATCAAAATTTCAATTGGATTTTCTAAAGCCTCTTTCACTGCCACTAAAAATCCTACAGATTCTCTTCCATCAATAATTCTGTGATCATAAGATAAAGCCACATACATAATTGGTCTAATCACTACTTGTCCATTTTCTGCAACAGGTCTGTTGACAATATTGTGCATTCCTAAAATTGCGCTTTGAGGTGGATTGATTATTGGCGTTGATAACATAGAACCAAAAACACCTCCATTTGTGATGGTAAATGTTCCTCCAGTCATTTCATCAATCGTAATTTGACCATCCCTTGCTCTTAATGCCAAACGTTTTACTTCGCTTTCCACACCTCTAAAAGTCAAGTTTTCAGCATTTCTGATGACAGGAACCATCAAACCTTTTGGACCTGAAACTGCAATTGAAATATCATAAAAATCATTAATAATTTGTTGATCACCGTCAATCATTGAGTTTACTTCTGGATACATTTTTAACGCTCTCACAACTGCCAATGTAAAGAAAGACATGAAACCCAAACCTACATTATGCTTTGCAGAAAAAGTATCTTTATATTTTGTTCGCAAATCAAAAATTGGTTGCATGTTTACTTCATTAAAAGTAGTTAACATGGCTGTTTCATTTTTCACTGCAACCAAACGTTCTGCTACTTTTCTACGCAACATTGACATTTTTTTGCGCTCAGTATTTCTTGAACCATTTACAGGTTGTGTTCCCATTGAAGGGACTGCTTTCACAGCATCGTCTTTGGTGATTCTGCCATCCTTTCCTGTTCCTTTTACGGATGATGTTTCAATGCCTTTTTCAGCCAGCACTTTTTTTGCAGCAGGAGAAGCTGTTCCTGAGGCGTAAGTTGTTGGTTGTTGAACTGTTGGTTGTTGATTATTGGTTGTTGGTTGACTGATTGGTGTTGACTCTTCTTTCTTCTCTGGAGTTTTAGATTGCTCTTTCCCGGCAGGTTTTGCAGCATCCATATCAATCAAACAAACTACTGAACCCACCGCAACAGCATCACCTTCTTTGGCTTTCAAAGTGATAATGCCACTTTCCTCAGCTGGTAATTCAAGCGTTGCTTTGTCAGAATCTACTTCTGCAATAGGTTGATCTTTTTCAACATAATCTCCATCTTCAACTAACCAAGTTGCAATTTCTACTTCTGTAATTGATTCTCCTGGAGAAGGAACTTTCATTTCTAAAATCATCAGTTCTTATTTTTATTTGGCTGAAAATTCATCAGCAATTTGTTAATTTTTTATATTTATATTGATTTTTTCTTAGGATAGGTTATCGCTAAATAAACTATCGATTACAGCTTTATGTCGTTTCTTAAATCGTGTACTTGATCCTGCTGCAGGCACTGAATAATAGTTTAAAGAACGCACTTTTAGATTTACCAACTCAAAACGTTGTAACATAAAACTCCAAGCACCCATATTTCTTGGTTCTTCTTGTGCCCAAATATATTCTTCAATAGCTGGATATCTGTCAATAACTTTTTGAATTTTCTCAGTATGAAGTGGGAATAATTGTTCTATTCTCACCAAAGCAATGTCTTCTCTTTCTAATTTTTCTCTTTCTTCTAACAAATCATAGTAGAACTTACCAGAGCAAAAAACCAATTTTTTTATATGTTCTGGTTTCAAGACATCGTCAATTACTTCCTGAAATTCACCATTTGCTAAATCTTGGATAGAACTTACCACTTTTGGATGACGTAACAAACTTTTTGGCGTGAAAACAATCAATGGTTTGCGGTAATTTCGTTTCATTTGACGACGCAACAAATGAAATAAATTTGCAGGTGTTGTACAATTGGCAACCGTCATATTGTCTTCACCACACAATTGTAAATATCTTTCAATTCGTGCAGACGAGTGCTCAGAACCTTGACCTTCATATCCATGTGGAAGCAACACAACAATTCCGTTTTGAACTTTCCATTTGTCTTCAGCTGCAGCAATATATTGGTCAAACATAATTTGCGCTCCGTTTGAAAAATCTCCAAATTGTGCTTCCCAGATTGTCAACGTATTTGGATTTGCCATAGCATATCCATAATCAAAACCTAACACTCCATATTCTGACAATAATGAATTGTAAATTGTCATTTGTCCTTTATTATTAGGATTTGTGTTCAAAAGATTGATTCTTTCTTCTGTGATTTCATCGCGCAAAATTGCATGTCTGTGCGAAAAAGTTCCTCTTTCAACATCTTGACCAGAAATACGAATATTAAATCCTTCTTCCATCAAACTTCCATAGGCTAAATTTTCGGCCATTCCCCAATCTAATTGATTGGTTTCAAATGCCATAGTTGCTCTTCCTTCAAGTATTCTTTCCGCTTTTTTTACAAATTTTACACCATCAGGAACTGTTGAAACAATTTTTGCAATATTTTTTAGCTTCTCTTCTTGATAAGTTGTATTGATTGGAACTAACAATCCATCTAAATCTTGGCGCTCAAATCCTTTCCAAGTTGATGCCATAAACTCGATTACTTTTGAGTTTTTATCCTCTTTTGATAAGTCAAATTCACGTTCTAACATTCCTTTGAATTCCTCAGTAATTTCATCTAAATAACCCTTCCCAATTGATCCTTCAGCTATTAATTTTGATGCATAAATATCTTTCGGATTTTGATGTTTTGCGATAGCTTTATATAATTTAGGTTGTGTAAAACGTGGTTCATCACCTTCATTGTGACCATATTTTCTATAACCCAATAAATCAATAAAAACATCTGATTCAAATCGCATTCTAAATTCTAAAGCCATTTCCATGGCATGACAAACAGCTTCAATATCATCACCATTGATGTGTAAAACTGGCGAAAGTGTAACTTTTCCAACATCGGTGCAATAAGTACTTGAGCGAGCATCTAAATAATTTGTAGTAAAACCAATTTGATTATTTACCACAACATGCACAGTTCCTCCAGTTTTGTAACCGTTCAATTTAGCCATTTGAACCACTTCATAAGCAATTCCTTGACCGGCAATTGCAGCATCTCCATGGATTATAATTGGCAAAATTTTACTTGAATCTCCGTTATATTTTCTATCGATTTTAGCACGTGTAATTCCTTCTGCTACAGAGGCAACAGTCTCTAAATGCGAAGGATTTGGCACTAAATTCATTATAATTTCATGACCACTTCTCAGGGTTTTACTTAGTGTGATGCCCAAGTGATATTTTACGTCACCGTCTAAGTTTTCTTCTTCAAAATCTTTTCCTTCAAATTCGCTGAATAAATCTCTAACGGGTTTTTTAAATATATTAACCAATGTGCTTAATCTCCCTCTATGAGCCATTCCTAAAACACACTCTTTTACGCCAAATTTTTCAGCAGCATCTCTCAATAACACACTAATTCCAGGAATTAAAGCTTCTCCTCCCTCTAAAGAAAATCTTTTTTGACCCACATATTTGGTCTGTAAAAAGTTTTCAAAAGTCACTGCTTGATTTAATTTTGAAAGTATATATTTTTTTGCATCAATTGAATATTTTGGATGATTGTCGTTTTCATTTAACCGAGTTTGCCACCAATTTATCTTTTCAGGATTTCGCATATACATATATTCAACCCCAATAGAATCGCAATAAATACTTTTTAAGTGTTGGATAATTGTAGCCAGAGTTGATTTTTTTAACCCTAAAACCTCACCTGCAGAAAACTCTTTTTGAAGATCATCAGTTGATAATCCGAAATTTTCAATGTCAAGAGAAGGAAAGTATTGTCTTCGTTCTCTAACGGGATTCGTTTTGGTAAATAGATGACCACGAGTTCTATAGCCATTGATCAAATCAACTACTAAAAATTCTTTTTTTACCTCTGCTGGAATTTCAATAACTGATGGCTGCGTATTTTTTACAGAAGGCTCGTAATTTTGAAATGAATAATGTTCATTTGCCAAATCATACCCTTGAAAAAAACTTCTCCAGCTTGGCTCAATGGCATCTGGATTTACTAAATATTGATCATATAAATCGGCTATAAAGCCTATGTGAGCTGCGTTTAAGAACGAATATTTGTCCATATAATAGTTTGCGTTTTTAAATAGCTTATTATCCGGACAAAAATACAATTTTTAAGATTAAAGCCTTGTTTTTTTTATCACATTAATACAGAAACTTTTATTAAAAAAATGAAAAATATTTTTGCCTATATATCAAAAAGATATATATTTGCACTCGCTAATCACAAAATGTGTAGCAAACTCCTCCTTAGCTCAGTTGGTTAGAGCATCTGACTGTTAATCAGAGGGTCCTTGGTTCGAGCCCAAGAGGAGGAGCAAAATAAGCAAAAGCTTATCTGCTTTATTTGAAAGTCTGCGAAAGTAGCTCAGGGGTAGAGCATCACCTTGCCAAGGTGAGGGTCGCGGGTTCAAATCCCGTCTTTCGCTCTGAAAAATTAAATTACCAATGCTGAAGTGGTGGAATTGGTAGACACGCTGGACTTAAAATCCAGTGGGCAGTAATGCTCGTGCGGGTTCAATTCCCGCCTTCAGTACAAAAAACCTTAACAAAAATTGAGGGCACTGAAAAACATCGCTTATTTTGATTAGCGTCGTTTTTTGGGCAAAAAGAAAACGCTTGTAACAGGATTTATATAATCCGTCATAAGCGTTTTTGTTTTTAATATTGATTTTTAATGTTGGTTCAATAATCCTATTTTGAGCTTACTAAGAGGCATTCTGAGCAATACAGCAGTAGGCTACATTTCCCTACATTAATTTCAGTATTCTTTTCATATTTATGGCAAAAATTGCTATTGCTCCTTGCATTTGCATATTGGTAATACCATACGATATTGCTCTATTATAACCATGTGCATTTTTTAACTCACTATTTTTCGCTTCTATTTTGTATCTGTGTTTTGCTTTTTCTTTGTAATAGTCGGTTTCTTGAAAGGCGATTTGTTCTTGGTGTAAGTCTGATTTTATCGACACCGAATATGTTTTTGTCTTAGCTCCCTCTTTATAACAACCCTGCTTTAAAGGGCAAGACTTACATTTTTCTACATCAAAATAGTAGGTGTATACTTGATTCTTTCCAACGTTTTTTTTGCCTTGTTTAGATTTTCGTATTGCCATATGCCCTGCAGGACAAACAAATCTATCGGCATCTTTATTGTAATCAAATTTATCGTCCTCTTTTCTAGCACCTAGTGCTATTGTAACATTTAGTCTGGCTACCACTTTTATGTTTTGCTCATTTGTGAGTTTTAGATTTTCTTTTCCTGTATAAGCTCCATCTCCAATAATAGTGTCAACATCGATTCCGTTTTCTTGACTAATTTTTAAAAGTTTAGGTAATTCTGGACCGTCTCCTTTCTCTCCAGATGTCACTATTGCAGCAGTAATGATGCGTTCTTCGGTCATAGCCAAATGGGTCTTATAACCAAAGAAAGAACTCTCAGCAGATTTATGACCTATTTTAGCAACGGTATCGTTGGATAGAGTTATGTTTTCTTGAGTATCTTCTACAGCTTCTTTTAGCAGGTTTAATTTTTCTTTCACAGCAGGAATTGAATTTATAGAAGGCTCATTTTGTATACGTTTTTCTAGCTCTTTGCAATAAGCCAGTTCCTTTTCTAAATCATTCTCAGTATTTTTTTCGGGCATAAGGTCTTTGAATTGCTCATCAAAGAGGTATATTGTTTTTCGAAGAAACTTTGAGCGCTCTCTCAACACATCGATGGCTAAAAATGGATTAGATTTTGACAAAGTATGTGTGGCATCAACGATGATAGACTTTGAACGGATGATACCTTTTTCGATGGCAATGGTAACTGTTTTGTTTATCAATAGATTTAATAAGTCAGTATCTTTCAGACGTAATTTTCTAAATTTCGTTAATGAGCTCGAATCGATAACATCGTCTTCTGGATTCATACCCAAAAAATATTTAAAAGATATGTCGTAACGAGAACGCTCTACTACATCAACATCGGAAACAGTATGAATTGTTTTTAGAAATTGGTGCAGTATTTATTTAATAATTCATCATATATGAAGGAAAAATCAATCAAATCGTTAATTTTTCTCAAAAGATTACTCTGAGGAACTATTAAATCATACAACGAAGAATAATCACTGAATTGTATTGTTTGCTGCTGCACTAACATATATAAAGTCTTATAATTACAGCTAAATATAAGAAAAAAGGAGCAGAGAAACTTCGCTTTCTACTCCTTTTTTAACACATTTTTTGAAAAAAAACTTTTTCAGTGCCCTCGAAAATTGTTGAGGTTTTTTTTGTAATGTATTTTTTATTTTACAATAAATTTAGTTTTTCAACTAAATTATTTTTATTAGAGCGACTAACAGGAATTACTTCTTTCCTTACCAAAACAGTATTATCTTCAATATCAACAATTTCTGTTATGTTAATTATAAAAGACCTATGAACTTTGAAAAACTTTTTAAAAGGTAACTTGTCCTGAATTTTTCGTAAAGTAGAATGAACCAAATAATTTTTTTCTGAAGTTTTTATGTTGATATAATCACCTTTCGCTTCAATAACATAAATACTTGGAATGTGAACTTTAACCAACCTTCTGTCAACATTTACATATAAATAGTCTTGATCAAGATTTTCTTTGGATAATTTTGAGGTGTTTTCTTGATTGAAAAACAATTTTTCCATGGATTTTTCAAATCGCTCTTTGGTAATAGGTTTTACCAAATAATCCAAAACGCTTGCATATTCAAATGCTTCTAATGCGCGGTCTTTATCAGAAGTCATTAAAATAATTTTCGGTGGATTTTTCAATGTTTGTATGAAATCAAACCCAGAAAATGTTGGCATGTGAATGTCCAAAAAAATAAGATCTACAGTATTATTATTCAAAAACTTTATCGCATCAATTGCTGATGAAAATTCATCAATAACATTGATTTGTCCATTTTTGATGCAAAACTGATTTGTTATTAATCGAGAAGTAGCATCGTCGTCAACAATTATACAATCCATTATAATTTATTCAATTTTTATTTTGGATAAAAATACATGAATTTTATTTAAAATTTCAATAAAACTTTCATGTAAATTTGTGTCACTATTTTTTAATTGATTTTCAAATAATGTTGCAAGTTCGTATGATTTTTCCAAACCTAACAATCCGATTTTGTGTTTTAATTTGTGAACAATTAAAGAAGTTTCTTTAAGATTATTATCTGAAAAATTATTTCTATAAGATGCTTGTTCCTCATAGAATTCTTCCTTTAATACCATTAACAATATTTTTTCAAAATCCAAATCATCTTCAGCTATATTTTTGATATAGGATAAGTTAGGTTCTTCCATAAACTGTGCATAAGAATTTTTAAGCCTTTATTATATCATTATTATTCCAATATTCTAAAACAGTCTTTACTTTTTTTGAAAAGTCATTAAAATTATAAGGCTTTTTAAAATAACCTGAAATCCCCAATTCAAAACATTTTTTTAATTCGTCCAAATCATTGGTATTTGACATGATCACAAATGGAATGTTTTTAAATTCATTTCTTGATTTCACTTCAATTAAAAATTCAAAACCATTCATTATTGGCATATTAAAATCAGAAATTATCAAATGATAATCTGTTTTTTGTGTATCCAATAATTCTAAAGCACATTTGCCATTTACTGCCTCAGAAATTGCAAAGTTTCCTTTCAAATTTTTTACAACTTTTTGGAACTTTAACCTTTCAATTGAATCGTCTTCTACGAGAAGTATTGAGAACGTATTCATGAATTAAAATTTAATCAGGTAAATTTCTAACTAAAAGTTGATTTTAATTTATTTTTTTGTTGAATCGTTTCATTTCATCTTTCAACAGTAGAATAATTAAGATAAACAGATTTGCTTAAATTGCGATTTGTCTATCAATTTGTTGATCTAAAGAAATGAACGTTTCCGTTCTTGAAACTCCTTTAATGTTTTGAATATCTTTGTTTAAAAGATGCATTAAATCTTCATTATTTTTACACATTATTTTTATGAAAATGGCATAATTTCCAGTGGTATAATGACTTTCGACGATTTCGGGAATTTCTTTTAGCCTTTTTATCGCAGAAGAATACAAATTTGATGCGTCTAAAAAAACACCTACAAAAGCAGTCGTTGTATATCCTAAAGCTTTCGGATTTATCACCATTTTATAGCCTTCAATCAAGTTTGATTTTTCTAATTTTCGCAAACGTTGATGAATTGCAGCGCCAGAAATCCCAACTTCTCTAGCGATGCTCAAAATGGGGGTTCTTGCATCATTCACCAAACTTTTTATAATAATTTTGTCTATTCCGTCTATTTTCATGAGAGTTATCAAAAATCTAAAGGTAAAAAAAAGAGAACACTTTTCAGTATTCTCTTTTTTCTATTTTGTAATAAAATTTTGTTATTTCATTTCAAAATCTTCCATGAATTTTGTGGTATAATTTCCCGCAACATAATCTGGATTATCCATTAATTGTCTGTGAAAAGGGATGGTTGTTTTGATGCCTTCAATCACAAATTCGTCAAGAGCTCTTTTCATTTTATTGATGGCTTCTTCTCTTGTTTGCGCGGTTACAATCAATTTTGCAATCATTGAATCATAATTTGGCGGAATCATATACCCTGCATAAACGTGCGTATCTATTCTAACTCCATGACCTCCAGGCGCATGAAAAATATTGATTCTTCCTGGTGCTGGTCTAAAATTATTATAAGGATCTTCGGCATTAATTCTACATTCTATAGAATGCATTTGAGGATAATAGTTTCTTCCAGAGATTGGAACGCCAGCTGCAACAAGAATTTGTTCTCTGATAAGGTCATAATTTACAACCTCTTCAGTGATTGGATGTTCCACTTGAATACGAGTATTCATCTCCATGAAATAGAAATTTCTGTGTTTATCAACCAAAAATTCTATGGTTCCTGCACCTTCATAACTTATATATTCTGCAGCTTTTACGGCTGCATTTCCCATACTATCTCTCAGTTCGGCAGTCATAAAAGGAGAGGGCGTTTCTTCGGTTAATTTTTGATGGCGTCTTTGAATAGAGCAATCTCTTTCAGATAAATGACAAGCTTTTCCGTAAGCATCACCTACAATTTGAATTTCAATATGTCTTGGTTCTTCAATCAATTTTTCCATGTACATATCGTCATTACCAAAGGCAGCTTTACTTTCTTGTCTTGCAGAATCCCAAGCATTTTTTAAATCTTCTGGTTTATAAACGGCACGCATTCCTTTCCCACCACCACCAGCAGAAGCTTTTAACATTACAGGATAACCTGTTTCAATTGCAACTTTTTTACATTCTTCAAAATCTACAATTATTCCGTCAGAGCCTGGAACACAGGGCACTCCTGCAGCTTTCATTGTTGCTTTTGCATTTGATTTATCACCCATTTGATCAATCATTCTACCTGTAGCACCAATAAATTTTATTTTATGTTCTTCACACAAATTCGAAAATTTTGCATTTTCAGACAAAAACCCATATCCTGGATGAATTGCATCAGCATTTGTAATTTCTGCTGCTGCAATAATATTAGACATTTTTAAATACGATTCACTACTTGCTGGAGGTCCAATACAAACAGCTTCATCTGCAAATCGTACATGCAAACTTTCAGAATCAGCGGTTGAATAGACTGCTACTGTTTTGATTCCCATCTCTTTACAAGTTCTTATGACTCTTAAAGCAATTTCTCCTCTGTTGGCAACTAATATTTTTTTGAACATCTTATTTGATATTAGATTTTTAAACTTTTGAAATCTTTGATGTGTAAAAAATTTCTTTATTCATCAATTTTTCTAAATTCAATTATGATGGATCAACCAAAAATAAAGGTTGGTCAAATTCAACTGGTGATGCATTATCAACCAATATTTTAATAACTTTACCTGAAATTTCAGACTCTATTTCATTGAATAATTTCATTGCTTCAATCACACAAACAACATCACCTGCATTGATTTCAGTACCAACTTCAACAAAATTTGGTTTATCTGGAGAAGGTTTTCTATAAAAAGTTCCAATAATTGGTGATTTTACAGTGATATAATTTGCTGAATTGTCTGTGCTTACAACAACAGGAGTTGGAGTTTCTGCAACTGGTTGTTGTGCAACAGCAGCTGTCATTTGAGGAGCATTTTGTTGAATAGGTGCTTGTACATAAGTTGTTTCAGTAAAACCTGTTCCAGTTTTAATAGTAATTTTTATATCTTCCATTTCTAACTTTACCTCGCTTGCACCAGATTTCGCTACAAATTTTATCAAATTTTGAATGTCTTTAATATCCATATGAATGATTGTTAAGTTGTTTTATTTATGAATTATATGCCCAAGTTAAGTAAATAGCTCCCCAAGTGAACCCACCGCCAAATGCAGCAAAAATTAAATTGTCTCCTTCTTTTAATTGATCTTCGTAATCTGCTAATAATAAAGGCAATGTTGCCGAAGTTGTGTTTCCATATTTGTGAATGTTTACCATCACTCTTGCTGCATCTACACCAACTCTATTTGCAGTTGCTTCAATAATTCTATTATTTGCTTGATGTGGCACTAACCACTGAATATCGTCGTTTTTAAGATTATTTCGAACCAACATTTTTTCAGAAACATCAGCCATGTTAGAAACCGCAAATTTAAAAACTGTTTTTCCTTCTTGATACACAAAATGTTGCTTGTTTTTTACAGTTTCTGATGAAGCTGGTAAGATTGAACCTCCTGCATCCATTTTTAAAAATTCCCTTCCTATTCCATCACTTCTTAAATACTCATCTTTCAAACCGAAACCATTTGTGCTTGGTTCAAATAAAACTGCTCCTGCTCCATCTCCAAAAATAATACAAGTTGCTCTATCAGTATAATCAATAATTGATGACATTTTATCTGCCCCAATCAATAATATTTTTTTATATCTTCCTGATTCTATATAACTTGCAGCTGCTGACATTCCGTATAAAAAACTTGAACAAGCTGCTTGCAAATCATAAGCAAAAGCATTTGTAGCACCTATTTCTGTTGCTGTATAAACCGCTGTTGATGCTACTAACAAATCTGGAGTTGCAGTTGCAACAATCACTAAATCTATTTCTTTGGGATCTATTTTTGACTTTTCAAGTAATTCTTGAGCAGCTTTGATAGCCATATATGAAGTTCCTAAACCTTCACCTTTGAGAATTCTTCGTTCTTTAATTCCTGTTCTTGAAGTAATCCATTCGTCATTAGTATCAACTAAAGTTTCTAATTCTTTATTTGTTAATATATAATCAGGAACGTATTTTCCTACTGCTGTAATTGCCGCAGTGATTTTACTCATAGTTAAATGTTTATTAAACTAAAATTACGAAAATCAAAAGTAATGAAAAATATCACACTTTTGAGGTAAAATGAACCAATTTTGAGGTGTTTTTAATAAAAAAACGTAAAAAAACCCTCAAAGTTGAGGGTTTTTGGATGTATTTTGAAACGCTTTTTATACCTCTGCAGTTGCAGATTCTAAAACAACTTGACCTCTGTAGTATAATTTTCCTTCGTGCCAATGAGCTCTGTGATACAAATGTGCTTCACCAGTTGTTGGATCAGTTGCAATTTGCATAGCTGCTGCTTTATAATGTGTTCTCCTTTTATCTCTTCTGGTTTTAGAAATTTTTCTTTTAGGATGTGCCATTGTTATCTCTTTTTTTCTGTTAGTAAATTCTTTAATTTATCCCACCTTGGGTCTGCTTCTTCAGCCGTGATTTCTTCTTTTATTTCTAATTCTTTTAATTTTTTTAACGTTTCCGATTCCATTGTTCCGTCCAAAACTTTTGGATGAACTCTTTTAATTGGAACTGCCAGTATAATCATTTCATAAATGTATTGTGCTACATTTAATTGATATGTATCATGTGAGAGTATTAAAATTTCTTCATTATCGTCATTATACTCATGACCAAATTTTACTACTAGTGGCAACTTTGCTTTTATTTTTTGATGATACAATTCGGTTGTTACGTCGCAAGGAACTTCAACAGTGCCTTTTGCTTTAAAAACCAACTCTAACATGTTGCTTTTTTTAAAGAAGCTCAATAAAACTTCAACATTAGCAGTTTCAAACTCGTCAAAATTAAAATATTTAAAGAACTCGTTCTCAATAATATATTTAAAATCATGATTTCCTTCGCTTAATCCTACAAACGGAATGTTGAATTGTTTCAAGTCTTTCATTTTCAAACATCAATTTAGCGTGCAAAGATACATAAAAATGTAATTCTGCAAGGTTTTATCTAAAAAAAAGTAACTATTTGTTAATTATTTTATCAGTAGTTGTTTTTTAGTGAGTTCTTTATATTCTTCTCTCTTTTTAAAAATCTGAATTCCACTAAACAAAGCCTCTTGAAATGAGGTTGCGCTTGCCCTATTTTTTCCGGCAATATCATAACCTGTTCCGTGATCTGGAGACGTTCTTACATGGCTTAATCCCGCAGTAAAATTCACGCCTTTTCCAAAAGAAAGTGCTTTGAATGGTGCCAAACCTTGGTCATGATACGTGGCTAAAACGCCGTCAAATTGTTTATAAGTTTCGTTTCCGAAAAATCCATCTGCTGCATAGGGCCCAAAAACAAGCTTTCCATTTTCTTGAATTGCCTCAATTGTGGGTCTAATAATTTCGTCATCTTCTCTCCCAATAACTCCTTTATCGCCACAATGTGGATTTAAAGCCAAAACTGCAATTTTAGGCTTGCTTATGCCAAAATCTTGAATCAAGGAAGTGTGCATTATTTCAACTTTCGATTTTATCAGTTCAGGAGTGATGGTTTCGGCAACTTTTGAAATTGGAATATGTCCTGTAATTAATCCAATTCTTAATGCATCCGTCATTAAAATCATCAAACTTTTCCCTTCTAATTTTTCCTCTAAAAACTCTGTATGACCTGGAAAATGAAAATCGTCAGATTGTATATTTTCTTTATTAATAGGTGCTGTTATCAAAACATCAATCTTGTTTTCTTTCAAATGATTTACAGCACTTTCCAAAGATTTTAACGCATATTCTCCTGAAATTTTTGTGGGTTTTCCGTATTCAATCCCCACATCTTCTTTCCAAATATTCAACACATTGATTTTGGTGTGATTCAATTGATTGAAATCACTAATTCCTTGTACTTGAATTTCATCAATCAATCCTTTTTTATGAAATGAAATTACTTTGGTCGAACCAAAAATTACTGGAGTACAAAATTCTAACATTCGCTTGTCTTCGAACGTCTTCAAAATCACTTCAATGCCAATCCCGTTTAAATCTCCTATTGAAATTCCTACAATTATTTTATCAGATTTATCCATAGTAACTCTTGTAATATTGCTATTTTTGCAGGTACAAAAGTAACCAAAATTTACGGATATGTTTACAGGAATTATTGAAACGATTGGCGTTGTCACAAACTGTGTAAAAGAGCACGGAAATCTTCATTTAACAATAAAAAGTGACATCACTCATGAGCTAAAAGTGGATCAAAGTGTGTCTCATAATGGTGTTTGCTTAACTGTTGTTGACATTAAAAATGATGAATATACAGTCACTGCCATCAAAGAAACGTTAGATAAAACGAACACTAGTCGTCTAAAAATTGATACTCTTGTAAATCTTGAACGCGCCATGAAACTGGGTGATCGATTGGATGGACATATTGTTCAAGGTCATGTTGATGGAACTGGAATTTGCACAAAAATTACGGATGAAGATGGAAGTACGTGGTTTACTTTTCAATACGATCGCAATAAAAATAACCTTACGATTGAAAAAGGTTCAATTACTGTAAACGGTGTTAGTTTGACAGTCATTAATTCAAAAGAAAACGAATTTACAGTTGCCATTATTCCTTATACCAAAGAACATACAACTTTTAAAACGCTACAATTAAACGATGTTGTGAATTTAGAATTTGATGTAATTGGAAAATATGTTGCTAGATTAACGGCTTTTGCAAACTAAACTTTTGCTTCTTTTTTGTGTAAAAAACGGGTTAATTTTATTGATAAATCCAACAGAATAATTTTTGGATTTCCATTTCTTTCGATATGATACATTGCGTCATTAAGCTCTTTTTCAATATCCAAAATATTGTTTGAATGCACAAAAGAAGCAAATTTTTCCAACTTAAAATTGGTTTTTGTTTCCATATAAACCAAATGATCAGACTTATAACTCAATAAAAGTGCTTGCCTAAAAAACTGCAAACAATATTCTAAAAAGCGTTTTTGAGTTTCGCGCCCAGTTTTTGAAATCTTCTCCGACCAGGCAATTAGTTGTTGCACAACTGCCATATTTCCTTTGGCACGAAAAGCAGTTCGAACCCATTCAACAAACCATTCTTCAAAAACCAAATCACTATTGTCATTATTCAATAATTCTAACGCTTTGTTAAAATTTCCTTCAGCGTTATGTGCAATTTTTGAAGCCTCATTTTCCGATAATTCATAATTTATTACTAAAAATTTGGCAATATCTTGCGCACTCAAAACAGGAAAATGCAACGCCTGACAGCGCGATTTTATAGTGCTTAAAAGCTGTTCTTCGTCAGCAACAATCAATAAAAAAACGGTTTTTGGGGGCGGTTCTTCTATCAATTTTAGCAACTTATTTGCTGCTGATGCGTTCATTTTTTCTGCCATCCAAATAATCATTACTTTAAATCCACCTTCGTAAGATTTTAATTGTAATTTTTTTACAATTTCTTCAGCCTCGTCAACATTTATAAATCCTTGCTTATTTTCAACGCCGATATGTTGCAACCAATTAAACAAACTTCCATACGGTTGTGTTGCCATAAATTGACGCCAATCATCTAAAAATAAATCACTTACTGGATGACTTTTTACATTTTCGGTTGTCGTTATTGGAAATGCAAAATGCAAATCAGGATGCTGTAATTTTTCACATTTTATACCACTAATTTCTGGATTTTCAGAAAAATGAGACAATAAAAACTGTGCATACGCAATCGCCATTGGCAATGTTCCTGAACCTTCTTTTCCAATAAAAAGTTGTGCATGCGGAATTCTGCCTTGTTCCGCAGAAACTTGTAAATGTTTTTTGATGTGGTCTTGACCTATAATCTGATTGAAAAGCATGCACAAATATAAGAGATAATTTACGCAAACGTTATCTTAATTTTTAGTAAATCCATTTCATAAAACGCAAATAAAAAGTTATTTTTGTTGAAAATACATTCAGAATGAAAACATTACAAGATTTTAATTTTAAAGATAAAAAAGCAATTATTCGTGTCGATTTCAATGTGCCTTTGAACGACAAATTCGAAGTAACTGATGCTACTAGAATTGAAGCTGCAAAATCAACCCTCGTAAAAATTTTAAACGATGGTGGAAGCTGCGTTTTGATGTCGCATTTAGGAAGACCCAAAGGTTTTCAAGATGAATTTTCTTTGCGTCATATCGTAAAAGATATTTCAGAAATTATGGGTTGCAACGTACAATTTGTTGAAGATTGTATTGGTGAAAAAGCTGAAAAAGCAGTTGCTGATTTGAAAAATGGCGAAATTTTATTGTTAGAAAATCTTCGTTTTTATGCTGAAGAAGAAAAGGGCGATGTTGCTTTTGCAGAAAAATTATCAAAATTAGGCGATATTTATGTGAATGATGCTTTTGGAACAGCTCACAGAGCGCACGCTTCAACTACAATTATTGCTCAATTTTTTGAAGGTAAAAAATGTTTTGGAAATTTATTGGCAAGAGAAATTGAAAGTATTGATAAGGTTTTAAACAATTCAGAAAAACCTGTTTTAGCCATTTTAGGAGGCGCAAAAGTTTCTTCAAAAATTACGGTTATTGAAAATATTTTAGACAAAGTTGATCATTTGATTTTGGGTGGTGGAATGAGTTTTACATTCATCAAAGCTCATGGAGGAAAAATCGGAAATTCGATTTGCGAAGATGATAAAATGGAATTGGCTTTGGATATTTTAAAACAAGCCAAAGAAAAAGGCGTTACTGTGCACATTCCTGTGGATGTTGTGGCTGCTGACAAATTTAGCAATGATGCGAATACCCAAATTTGTGACATCACTCAAATTCCTGATGGTTGGGAAGGCGTTGATGCTGGCCCAAAATCGATTTTACTTTTTGATGATATTGTAAATAAATGTAAAACCATTTTATGGAACGGGCCTTTGGGAGTTTTTGAAATGGAAAAATTCGCTGCTGGCACAATCGCTTTAGGACATTCTATTGAAAAGGCGACTAAAAACGGCGCCTTTTCATTAGTTGGTGGTGGAGATTCTGTGGCAGCTGTAAAACAATTTGGTTTTGAAGACAAAGTAAGTTACGTTTCTACTGGTGGTGGTGCCATGTTAGAAATGTTAGAAGGAAAATCTTTACCTGGAATTGATGCAATTCTCAACTAAGATTTCTTAAAATAATTGTTAAAAAAGTTCTCTTTCTAGGGAACTTTTTTTTGTGGCTACAATTGCTGTGAAATAAGCCTTATTTTTGCACCTTTCTAAAAATCATCAAAAAAATGAAATACACAACCTTACCAAATACGGATATCAAAGTTTCAAAAATATGTTTAGGAACCATGACTTGGGGAAACCAAAACACGGAAGCTGAAGCTCATGAACAAATGGATTATGCACTCGAAAAAGGGGTGAATTTTTTTGATGCAGCTGAATTGTATCCTGTTCCTGCAAATGCGCAAACCTATGGTCATACAGAAAAAATTATTGGTTCTTGGTTTCAAAAAACAGGAAACAGAGAGAAGGTGGTTTTGGCAAGTAAAATTGCAGGTGGTGGAGATTATACTGCACACATTAGAAATGGTGGTTTTATCAAAAAAAACATTGCTGATGCCATTGAAAAAAGTTTACAACGTTTGCAAACAGAGTATATTAATTTGTATCAATTGCATTGGCCTTCAAGAGGTGTGAACTGTTTTGGAGTAAGAGATTATCCATATAAAACATCTACAAAAGAAGCTGAAAATCATTTGGAAATCATAGAAACGTTGCATGATTTCATCAAACAAGGAAAAATCAGACAGTTTGGTTTGTCCAATGAAACTCCTTGGGGCACCATGAAATATGTGCAAACAGCTGAGCAACACAATTTGCCAAGACCCGTAACTATTCAGAATTCTTATTCGCTGATTCACAGAGGATTTGAAGTTGGTTTGAGTGAAGTTTCTATGAGAGAAAATGTTGGTTTATTGGCATATTCTCCTTTGGCTCAAGGCGTTTTATCAGGAAAATATTTGTATGGAAATTTACCAGAAGGCGCAAGAGGCACTTTATTTCCAAGATTTATTGCTAGATACAGAAATGAAGGTTCAGAAAAAGCGGTTGCTTTGTATTTAGAAATCGCAAAAAAACATGGACTAACACTTTCTGAATTGTCTTTGGCATTTATCAATCAATTGCCTTTTGTGACAAGTAATATTATTGGCGCAACAAAAATGAATCAATTAAAGGAAAATATCAACTCTATACATATTGATTTATCTGATGAGATTTTGGAAGAAATAAATGCAGTTCATACGTTGATTCCAAATCCTGCACCATAATAATTATAAAAATAAAAGCCGAGAAATTCTCGGCTTTTATTTTTTAAAAACACGTCCGTTTTTCAACTGATATTTTTCACCACTTTCTTTGCAAATAGCAAATCCGTCTTCATTAAATTTCAATGTATGACCAAATTCACTAACCCAACCAATTTGTTTTGATGGATTTCCAACAACCAATGCATAAGGCAACACTTCTTTAGTTACGACTGCACCTGCTCCAATAAAAGCAAATTCGCCAATGTTATTTCCGCAAACTATGGTTGCATTTGCGCCAATGGTTGCGCCATTTTTTACCAATGTTTTTTGATAGTCATTTTTTCTGTTGATAGCACTTCTTGGGTTGATAACATTCGTAAAAACCATAGAAGGCCCCAAAAAAACATCATCTTCACAAATTACACCTGTGTAAATGGAAACGTTGTTTTGCACTTTTACATTATTTCCCAAAATCACTTCAGATGAAATCACCACATTTTGACCAATATTACAATTTTCACCAATTGTTGAATGTGACATAATATGGCTAAAATGCCAAATTTTTGTGCCTTTTCCAATGATACAATCTGCATCAATCACAGCAGTTTCGTGAGCAAAATAATCCATATTAATAGTTTGAATTTTTTGAAGATGTTGCGTTTGAGCAAATTTCTTTAGAGGACGAAGTGCCAATTCTATCAACACCAATTTCAATCATTTTCACAGCAGTTTCATAATCTCGAACACCACCTGCTGCTTTTATTTGCAAAGGTTTTGCATTTTCAACAATCAGTTTCATGGTTTCAAAAGTAGCTCCATTTGGCAAATTATTTTCGGTTTTATAAAATCCTGTAGATGATTTTACAAAAACTTTTTGTGCGGCTTTCATTCCAAAATTTTCTAAAACTACTTCTTTTATTAATCTCGAAATTTCAATGATTTCTTTTGATGACAATGCTGCAACTTCAATAATCCATTTCACAACTTTGCTGTTTTCTAAGCACAATTTTGTCCCTTCAAAAACTTCATTTTTAATGAGAATGATGTTTCCTTTTTTAAATTCATCGAAATTAATTACAAAATCCAATTCGTCTGTGCCTAAATCTATCGCAATTTTAGCTTCTTCTAATTTTGTTTCTAAAGAATAACTTCCTTCGTGAAAACCAATGACAGTACCAGTCAAGGAATTGCCATTTTTCTCTTTTAAAAATTGTTTTGCAAAAGTGATATACTTCGCTCTAATCATCACCAATTTATAATCGTACAAAATAGCTTCTTCTAAAAGTTTGGTTACATTTTGTAGGTTTTCTTCTTCAGAAATTCCTGCTTGAATTGCTGTTTTTAAATAGGTTGCGTCAAGATATTGATTGATTTTCATAACATCAAAAGTACAAAAAATCCAATCTGTTTAGATTGGATTTTATTTTTAAGTGTATTAAAAGTACTTTAAAAAAATAAATTACTTTTTATAGTTTTCAGCCACTTTTTCCAATTCATCGTACCAATTTTGTCCAAATTTACGAACCAAAGCTTGCTTAACAAATTTATAAACAGGCACTTGCAATTCTTTTCCTAACGAACAAGCATCATCGCAAATTTCCCATTTGTGATAATTTACTGCTGCAAATTCGCTATAATCTTTCACTCTTATGGGATATAAATGACAAGAAACAGGTTTTTTCCAAGTAATCTCACCTTGGTTATAAGCTTCTTCAATGGCGCAAAGGGCAGTTTTATGTTTATCAAAAAAAACATACGCACAATCTGCTCCATTAATCAAAGGTGTTTCAAATTCTCCCCATTCATTAGTCACAAATGTACCTTGTTTTTCAATAGCTTGTATTCCTTTTTTCCGTAAAAAAGGTTTTACTTTTGGATAAATTTCTTGTAAAATTTCAGTTTCCTCTTTTTCTAAAGGTGCGCCTGCATCTCCGTCAATGCAACAAGCACCTTTGCAAGCTGACAAATTACAAACGAAATCTTTTTCAAGAATCTCCTCAGAAATGATAGTCTTTCCTAATTGAAACATACCGCAAAAATAGTGTTATTTTTTTCTATTTTTTACACTTTGATAAACTTAGTTGTCTAATTTTGTCGCTCGTTAAATTACTTTCTCATGAATTTTAACTTAAAAGAAATTTTTACAGCCTTTATGGTTTTATTTGCTGTGATTGATATTATTGGAAACATTCCAATTATCATTGATTTGCGAAAAAAAGCAGGACATATTCAATCTGAGAAAGCTTCAGTAATTGCAGCGTTCATTATGATATTTTTCTTGTTTTTAGGACAAAGTTTATTAAAATTGATAGGAATTGATGTGAATTCTTTTGCGGTTGCAGGTTCATTTATATTATTTTTTATTGCACTTGAAATGATTTTAGGAATCACTTTATACAAGGATGATAGCAGTTCTCAAAACTTAACAGCCACAGTATTTCCGTTAGCTTTCCCATTGATAGCAGGTCCTGGAAGTTTGACAACATTACTTTCTTTGAGAGCTGAATTTGAGCTTGAAAATATCATTGTTGCAGTTTTTTTTAATGTGATTGTTATTTATATTGTTTTAAAAACCTCTTCAAAAATTGAACGTCTGATTGGTCCTGCTGGAATTCAAATTATCCGAAAAGTTTTTGGAGTGATACTTCTGGCAATTGCAGTAAAATTGTTTGCACATAATATAAAAGCACTTTTTATATAACATGATTTTCGATGTATTGATTATTGGAGGTGGAGTTGCTGGGATGCAATGTGCGTTAATTTTAGGCTCTGCAAAGAACAAGCTTTTTGCAAAAGATAAGAAAATCGGAATTATTTTACATCAAAAATCATCACATTTAGAAAGCGCCCTTTTCAATAATGTTTTGGGATTGTCGCCAAAAAGTCTTGGAAAAGATATTTTAATACAAGGAAAGAAACATTTAAAAAATGTATCCCCTCATGTTGTTCAAATTGAAAATGAAAAAGTTTTTTCTATCGAAAGTAGTAACGAAATATTTATGCTGAAAACTGCAAAAAACACTTATAAATCCTCAATTGTAATTATTTCACTAAACTATGCAAAGCCTTTTACAATTGATGGTTTGGACGAATTTTTAATTCCACATGAAAAATCAAATCCTGAAAAAGATAGAATTCAATTAAAAAACGAAAATCATTTAATCAAAAAGGGTTTGTATTGTTGTGGAACCATTTCAGGTTGTCGCAGTCAATTTGCCATTTCTGCTGGTAGTGGAGCTATTGTAGCCACTGATATTCTTACCCTTTGGAATCGTGGAAATCACACCCAAATTCATGATAAAATATGACTAAAATCATATTTTAAATGCCTTAATCAATCTAACTTTATACGTGCTTAACACAAGACTTATTATTTTAAAATAATATTGAAACATTGTGTTAATCAATATTGAAAATTTTCAGTAACAATGATTATTTTAATTATAAAAGTTATGTTGAATATTAAAAAAAACCCAAAATTACAGCTTGAAAATTATAGCAAAATATTTTTTCAAATAGGATTGGCATTGGTATTATTTATCATTTATATTTCAGTAGAATACAAATCTTTTGATACAGATGTATCAAGTAATTTGGGAGCTGTTACTATGACCGAAGAATTAAAAGAAGATATTCCAATAGTGATGAGTCAAGAATTGCCACCACCACCCCAGTCAGCACCAGTATTAATGGAACAAATTAAGGTGGTTGAGGATGATGTAAAAATTGAAGAATCAATTATTGAATCTACTGAAACTGATGAAACAAAGGCTGTTGTTGTTTCAAATAAGGAAATTGTAGAAGTTAGAGAAGTTGAAGAAATAGTGGAGGATATACCATTTGTGTTGATTGAAGATGTGCCTGTTTTTCCAGGTTGCAAGGGAAATAATGCAGCTCTAAAAAAATGTTTTTCTGATAAAGTTACTGAGTTTTTTGGAAAGAATTTTAATCCTAGCTTAACTCAAGAATTAGGATTATCTCCTGGAAAAAAGAAAATTTATGTGGTTTTTAAAATAAATAATAAAGGAAAAATAGCCACAATTAATGCAAGAGCTCCTCACCCTCTCTTAGAAAAAGAAGTTGTAAGAATTATAGGCTCTTTGCCTGATATGAAACCTGGAAGACAAAGAGGAATGCCTGTGACTGTAACCTATAGTTTACCAATTACAATCATGGTTGAAGAATAATTATAAAAAAAAATCCAGTATAAAGCTGGATTTTTTTTATGATTAATAATTTTAGTTGTGGTTATTCTACAGTAACTGATTTTGCTAAATTTCTTGGCTGATCTACATTTTTTCCCAACATTACTGCTATATAATAAGACAGTAATTGGAAAGGAATTGTGGTTAATAAAGGAGTTAAAGCTTCTTCCGTTTCTGGAATTTCAATTACGTGGTCTGCAATTTCTCTTACTGTAACATCTCCTTCAGTAACAACTGCGATAATTTTTCCAGCTCTTGATTTAATTTCTTGGATGTTACTAACCACTTTATCATAATGTCCTTTATTAGTGGCAATCACAAAAATTGGCATATTCTCATCTATCAGTGCAATAGGACCGTGTTTCATTTCCGCTGCAGGATACCCTTCTGCATGAATGTAAGAGATCTCTTTCAATTTTAATGCACCTTCTAAAGCCACTGGAAAATTAAAACCTCTGCCAAGATATAAACAGTTTTTAGAATCTTTATAAATTGCAGCAATTTCTTTTATTTTGTGTTCCGTACTCAATAAACCTTCTATTTGTTCAGGGATAAAGTGCATTTTTTGGATATAGTTTTTAAATCTTTCTTCTGAAAGCGATTTATTTGCTTGTCCCAATTTTAAAGCAATCAATGTTAAGACTGTGATTTGAGTTGTAAAAGCTTTGGTTGATGCAACCCCAATCTCTGGTCCAGCATGGGTATAAGCACCAGCGTGAGTTTCTCTTGCGATTGAGGAACCTACAACGTTGCAAACTCCGTAAACAAATGCACCTTTAGATTTTGCCAATTTTATAGCTGCTAATGTGTCAGCAGTTTCTCCTGACTGTGAAATGGCAATCACAACATCTTTATTGGTGATAATTGGATTTCTGTATCTAAATTCGGATGCATATTCAACCTCAACAGGAATTCTAGCTAAGTCTTCAAAAAGATATTCACCCACTAAACCTGCGTGCCAAGAGGTACCACAGCCCACAATAATGATTCTATTTGCATTTAAAAACTTGTCAAGATTCTCTTGAACACTTGACATTTTGATGATGTTTTGTTCTGCCAACATTCTTCCTCTAAAAGTGTCAGTAATTGCTTTTGGTTGCTCATGGATTTCTTTAAGCATAAAGTGGTCATATCCTC
Organism: Flavobacteriaceae bacterium CG2_30_31_66; assembly: GCA_001873065.1. Taxonomy (GTDB): domain Bacteria; phylum Bacteroidota; class Bacteroidia; order Flavobacteriales; family Flavobacteriaceae; genus Polaribacter. Next base: position 78,852 of record MNYM01000015.1, on the reverse strand, counting down.
CTTTTTCGATTTGCTCTAAACTCATTTGCAACTTCTGAATCATAGGATCCACGTTTGAATCATCATTAATCTTGTAAACTTTTGTGAATCTTCCCAATTTTATGATGGCCATTTCTTCATCTTCCAAATAAATTGCATTTTTAGTATATTCTAAAAATGGTGACGCATCAGAAGCAACAAAAAATTCAGTATTATCTTCTCCAACTCCAATTGCTATTGGACTTCCTAATCTGGCAACAATAATTTCGTCTGGTTTTGTTTTATCAAAAACGGCAATCGCATAAGCTCCAACAACACTTGTTAAAGCCAATTGCACTGCTTTTCCTAGTTTACAATCTTCGTTTTTCTTTACTTCTTCAATAAGATTCACCAATACTTCAGTATCTGTTTCGCTTTTAAAAGTGTATCCTCTTCGTATGAGTTCTTTTTTTATGGTGTCATAATTTTCAATGATTCCGTTATGAACAATGACTAATTCTCCAGATTGTGATGCGTGAGGATGAGAATTTACATCATTGGGAACTCCGTGAGTTGCCCAACGTGTGTGTCCCATTCCAATCTTTCCAATTTTTCTATCAGGATTTTTGTTTATGAGAGATTCTAAATCAGTAACTTTTCCTTTTGTTTTGGTTATGTGCGTTTTTTCACCATCATAAATCATGACTCCAGTACTATCATAACCTCTGTATTCTAGTCTTTTCAAACCGTTGATAACGATTGGATATGCCTCTCTAAAGCCAATATATGCCGATATTCCACACATAGTTATTTTTTTTTGATTAATTTTTTCTTTCTGAATAGGAAATTTTCAATGTTGCTTTTTTATCACCATTTACTGATGATTGATTAAATAATGTTACTGCTTTCGGATTCCAACTATAATTTCTAAATATTGTATCAGTTGCTGTGCTTGGCGAATCTGAAATGTTATACGTTTTTAATTTTAACTTTGGAAGATAATTTGTATTTCCGTTTAATAAATCAGAGACGTAATCAGTTATTTTAAAGGTATATTTTTCTTTTCTTCCATTAGAATCTCTTACCAAAAATCCGCTAATTCCGCCAAAAGTAGCTTCACTAATTGCATCTTTAATTTGACTAGTTACTTGTGAACCTGAAGAATCATCACTCTTATATAAATACAATCTGTCTGGCGCAAAAGTAGTATCATTAGCTTGATTGATGTAAAAAGTTAATGTTGCGTCATTGATCAACCAGTTTTTTTCACGAAGCTCTTCGATCTTGTCAGCAATGCCATTATTGTTTAAATCAGCACCAAAAATATTAATTGTTGCTTCACTACCTGCTGTTCCTTGAACTTTTATTTCGTTGTTCATTGGATAAATTTTATTCCCCATTTTGAACTTGTTTATTTTAAAACCATTCATTGAAAAACTATCATTGCTAGGAAATACAGAATCAATAACAGCGGTAGCTGTTTGAATTAACGTATTGGTATAATAAACCTCTAAAGTGGGTCTTAAAACAGTATTCGTGTTGTCAAAGTTTAATGATAATAAAGCGCCTTCATCCCCAGAAGCTTCTAAAATAATTCCTCTAAAATAGTCATTAAATGCTTGTTGAGATGCAAATTCTCCTGAACCATATTTGTCTAAAAAAAGTGCTTTGATAACATCTTTTTTTAATGGAATTCTAGCAAATGGAACTGGAATTTGACTTGCAGAGGAAGTGGTAAAACGCAAATTATCAGTCCTAAAAATCGTATTGTCAGATGATCTTCTTTGAATCACCATAAGCGTATCAGCTTTAGAAGGTTTTAGCTGAAAATTGAATTCGGCATTCAATGCGCTTCCTGATTTTTCAAAATTGTCATTTGAAAAATAACTATTGATTTTTGTTGGATCAATTGGATTAAAATTATTAATATAAGTATTTGATCTGTAAATATTTAAATTAAATGCTTTGGAAACATCGCCAAAAACAGAGTCTAATTCATAGCTCTTATCGGTTGCATTTGCCAATCGAACTTGATATGGAATTTTGATAAAAACGGTATCAATAGTGGTGATTAATGATTGATTGGGTTTAATGGTTAAAGTGTCCTTAAATACCTTTAAATTAGATGCAATTGTTAATTGAGAAACAATTGATGCTTCTAACTTTTCGTAATTAGAATTAGAATAAACCCCCAATAAATATTGACTTAATTGTCTTGAAATATTATCGGATTGAACTTTTTCTAAAGGACTATTTTCAATAGTAACATCTACAAAAACAGCATCCGTATCAAACTTTGTGTTGGTAATTACATTCGAACCAATATCTGTAAAATCATTCTCACATGAAATAATCAAACTAATAAATCCAGCAAAAACCGCAACGTAACCAACTTTTTTTATATACTTTATCACTTTAAAACAAATTAACTAGACTGACAATAAATCAGTATAAAATTTTAAATACGCTTCTTTTTGGTTTTCCAACCCATATCCCAAAACAGGGATTTTCTGCAACTCTAAAAATTTTGACAATTCCAAAGGAATCGTTTCACTTCCATAAACTACTGCATCCGAATTTTCAATTGCACACTTTAAAATATTCACGTAGCTCGGCGTTTGTAAATGTGCTACTTTTTTTGGCTCCTTCAAATCAAATATCACTTTATTTACAAAATCCTCATTCAAATTGCCTTCAAACCCGCCATTATATAACGAAGTAACAATTTTACTTTCAGTAAAAAGAGGTTCTTCTTTATAAAATTCTTTTAAATAAATGGGTAACATAGAAGCCATCCAACCATGAACATGAATAATATCTGGAGCCCAATTTAGTTTTTTTACGGTTTCTACAACACCTTTTGCAAAAAAAATGGCTCTTTCGTCATTGTCATTAAAAAGGTGGTCATCTTCGTCCGTAAAAACGGCTTTTCGTTTAAAATATTCTTCATTGTCAATGAAATAAACCTGCATTCTTTCTTTCGGAATCGAAGCAACTTTAATAATCAAAGGCATATCAATATCATTCACCACAAGATTCATTCCTGATAAGCGAATTACTTCATGTAGTTGGTGTCTTCTTTCATTGATTACGCCAAATCTTGGCATAAATATTCTTGTTTGAACTCCTTTAGAATGAGCATTTTTTGCGGCGTTAAATGAGGTCGAAGAAAGTTCGGTTTCAGGCAAATACGGAACAACTTCTGATGATACAAATAATATTCTCTTGTCCTTCATTAAATCAAACTCTTTTGTTGAGATTTGCAAAATTACGAATTTATCTTCAAATATCGTGTTAAAATGCTAAGTTTGCACGCAATTAGCATCATTTTAGCATGAAAATATTTAGTGACAAAAACCTTTTGAAATCGTTTTTAGAAGCGAATAAACAAAAGAATAAAACGATTGGTTTTGTACCAACAATGGGCGCTTTGCATCATGGACACCTTTTTTTAATTGAACAAGCTAAGAAAAAAAACGACATTGTTGTGGTAAGTATTTTCGTAAATCCAACTCAATTTAACAGCAAAGAAGATTTAGAAAATTATCCAAAAACACTAGAAAGTGACGTTGAAATGTTAAAAAATATTCATTGTGATGTGCTTTTTGTTCCATCAGTTGAAGAAATTTATCATGAAAACATCGTCTCTGAAAAATTTGATTTTGATGGTTTAGAACATCAAATGGAGGGGAAATTTAGAGAAGGTCATTTTGATGGCGTTGGCACAATTGTGAAAACTCTTTTTGAAATTGTGGCTCCAAATAATGCTTATTTCGGTGAAAAAGATTTTCAACAATTGCAAATTGTCAAAAAATTGGTCAAAAAATACACATTCGCTATTTCAATAAAAGGATGTGCAATTTTCAGAGAAAAAGACGGTTTGGCAATGAGTTCAAGAAATGCTCGTTTAAATATTGAACAAAGAAAGGCTGCTCCTTTCATCTATAAAGTTTTAAAAAAAGCGAAAAAAATGTTCTTGACTGAAAATCATGACTTTGTGACGAACTGGGTTGAAAATCAGTTCGAAAACCATCCTTTATTGAAATTGGAATATTTTACAATCGCTGAAGAAAAAACATTAGAAACCATAAAAATAAAAGAATTTAATAAAAAATATCGAGCTTTTATTGCAGTTTTCGCAGGAAATATTCGTTTGATTGATAACCTTCAATTAAGAAATTCATAAGCAAAAAAATACTATTTTTGTGGCATGTTAGTACAAGTAGTAAAATCTAAAATCCATCGTGTAAAAGTTACAGGTGCAGATTTAAATTACATAGGAAGCATCACTATTGATGAAGATTTGATGGATGCTGCCAACATTATTGAAGGTGAACGTGTTCAAGTTGTGAATAATAACAACGGAAACCGTTTAGAAACCTATGCTATTCCTGGCCCAAGAGGGAGTGGCGAAATTACGCTAAATGGTGCTGCTTCAAGATTGGTCTCTGTAGGAGATATCCTTATTTTAATTGTATATGCTTTTATGGAATTGGAGGAAGCAAAAACATTCAAACCTGCTTTGGTTTTTCCAAACGAAAAAGACAACACACTTTCCTAATTTTGACGTTTAAAAAAATTTTAAAAATATTAATTCCTCTCATTTTGGGAGGTTTTTTAGTTTGGTATTCATTAACAATCGTCTCACCAAGCGAATTGGTTTTATATTTTAAAAATGCCAATTACTGGTGGATTTCAATGGGTTTGGTTTTCGGAATTTTGAGTCATTTGTCACGCGCTTATCGTTGGAAATTTTTGTTACAACCTTTGGGTTATCAACCAAAATTTCTAAACTCAATTTTAGCAGTTTTAGTTGCTTATTTGATGAATATTTTTTTACCAAGAGCTGGCGAAGTTACTAGAGCAGCAGTGATGGCAAACTATGAAGATATCCCTTTTGAAAAAGGTTTTGGAACCATAGTTGCTGAAAGATTGGCGGATTTATTGATGATGTTGATTGTTGTTAGTATTGCACTTTTTGTTCAATTTGATTTTATTTTAAATCTTGTTGCTAAAGATTTTAATCCATCAAAAATTATTGGAACGATCATTGGAGGAATCCTGCTTTTTATTATTTTTATTAGATTTATCAAAAAAGGAAAATCAAAATTTGCAAGGAAATTGAAGAAATTTTTCTCTGGATTAAAAGATGGTGTAACCAGTATTCTTAGAATGAAAAACAAATGGGCATTTTTATTTCATACCGTTTTTATTTGGGTGATGTATGTGGCAATGTTTTGGGCAATTATCCCAGCTATTGAAGGTTTAGAAGTTCCTTTTGGTGGCATTTTAATTGGATTTATTGCTGGCGGATTTTCAATAGCTGCAACAAATGGTGGCGTTGGTTTGTATCCAATTGCGGTAGCAAGCGCTCTTTCTCTTTTCGGAATTGATAGCGTCACTGGAAATGCTTTTGGATGGATTATGTGGACCTCGCAAACAGCTATGGTGATTGTTTTTGGAGGATTGTCTTTTTTATTACTGCCAATTTATAATAAAAATACCTAAAATCTCGTAAATTTGATCTCCACAAAATTTACAACTTTTTAACTTTCAAATTCTTTAATTTTCATGTCAAAATTAAAAACAACTTTTTTCTGTCAAAATTGTGGAACGCAACATGCAAAATGGGTTGGACAATGTGGCGCTTGCAAAGAATGGAATACTATTGTTGAAGAAGTGATTCAAAAAGAAGAAAAACGAATTTGGAAACAATCAACAACTGCAAAACAATTTATCAATAAACCACTTAAAATTGCTGATATTGTTTTAAATCCTGAAGAAAGAATTGCCACAAATAACAATGAATTGGACTCCGTTTTGGGTGGTGGTTTGGTGAGAGGTTCTGTAACACTTTTGGGTGGTGAGCCCGGCATTGGAAAATCGACTTTGTTATTGCAGGTGGCATTGAATATCTCACAAAAAGTGCTGTATGTTTCTGGAGAAGAAAGTCAATCTCAAATAAAAATGAGAGCTGAAAGATTGGACTCAAAAAACTCAAATTGTCTTATTCTGACAGAAACAAATACCCAACAAATTTTCAAAAACATCGAAGAAACTGAACCTGAAGTTTTAGTGATAGATTCAATTCAAACACTGCACACAAACTCGATTGAAGCTTCTCCAGGAAGCATTTCTCAAATCAGAGAAACTGCTGCTGAACTCATAAAATATGCCAAAGAAACTGCAACTCCTGTATTGTTAATTGGGCATATCAACAAAGAAGGAAGCATTGCAGGTCCTAAAATTTTAGAACACATGGTTGATGTTGTGTTGCAATTTGAAGGTGACAGAAATCATACATACAGAATTTTACGTTCTCAAAAAAATAGGTTTGGCTCAACTTCAGAATTGGGAATTTACGAAATGCTTTCAAGCGGATTAAGAGAAATTTCAAATCCATCAGAAATCTTAATTTCAAAGAAAGATGCTGATTTGAGTGGCACTGCAATTGCCTCGACTTTGGAAGGAATTAGACCTTTGATGATTGAAATTCAGGCGTTGGTTTCAACAGCCGTTTATGGAACTCCACAGCGTTCAACAACAGGTTATAATTTGAAAAGATTGCACATGATTTTGGCGGTTTTAGAAAAAAGAGCTGGATTTAAATTGGGTGCAAAAGACGTTTTTTTAAACATCACTGGAGGCATCAATGTGGATGATCCTGCTATTGATTTGGCTGTGGTTGCTGCAATTTTGTCTTCAAATCAAGATATTGCCATCAACCCAAATGTATGTTTTGCGGCCGAAGTTGGTTTGGCCGGAGAAATTCGTCCTGTTTCAAAAATTGACCAACGAATTTCAGAAGCTGAAAAATTAGGATACAAAACCTTTGTTGCCTCAAAATACAACAAAATCACTTCTAAAAACCATGGAATCAAATTGATTTTGGTAGGCAAAATTGAAGAAGCTTTTGCGACTTTGTTTGCTTGATAAAAATCAAGTTAAATTAATTTTAAAAATTAGTTTTTTAATCTAAATACATTTTTATATTTGTAACCATGTATAATGTTGTATAATTTGGTTATGAAAAACTATTATTCGATTTCAGAATTAGCAGAAATTTTAGGAAAAAGTACTGAAACGCTAAGAAGATGGGATAGGGATGGAAAATTAACTGCTGTTAGAGAACCTATGAGCAATTATAGACTCTACAAAAAAGATCAGCTACAACTTTTTCCAGAATTTCAGGATTTTATTACTAGAAAATCTTCAGAAGGTAATTTCACAAAACCAAATCAAAAATATGCTGTTTTAGAGCTTTTCGCAGGAGCAGGAGGTCTTGCAATTGGTTTAGAAAAAGCAGGATTAGAATGTATTGCATTAAATGAAATTGACAAGTGGGCTTGTCAAACACTGAAAAAAAACAGACCAAATTGGAATGTCCTTGAAGGCGACATAAAAAATTACGATTTTTCAGAATTCAAAAACAAGATTGATGTTGTAACAGGTGGTTTTCCTTGTCAAGCATTTAGTTATGCAGGAAAAAAATTAGGTTTAAATGATGCAAGAGGAACGCTTTTTTATGAATTTGCAAGAGTTGTCAATGAGGTAAAACCTCCAATTTGTATTGGCGAAAATGTAAAAGGATTGTTAAGTCATGAAAAAGGAAAAACTTTGGAAGGAATGATTTCTATACTTGACGAAATTGGCTATAATGTTGTAACTCCCGTACAAGTTTTAAAAGCAATCAATTATAATGTACCTCAAAAACGTGAACGCTTGATTCTAGTGGGCGTAAGAAAAGATATTAATTTAGAATATAATTATCCATTGCCATTTAAAAAAGTTTACACGCTTCAAGATGCTTTGAAAAAAAGCGATTTGTATGGTTCAGATGTGCCTAAATCCGAGGGAACAAAATATCCGAAAAATAAAAAGAAAATTTTAGATTTAGTTCCTCAAAAAGGATATTGGAGAGATTTACCAATAAATTTACAAAAAGAATACATGCAAAAAAGTTTCTATTTGGGTGGTGGAAAAACAGGAATTGCTAGAAGAATTGGCTGGGATGAACCATGTTTAACTTTAACTTGTAGTCCTGCTCAAAAACAAACAGAAAGATGCCATCCTGAAGAAACAAGACCTTTTACAATTAGAGAATATGCAAGAATCCAGACTTTTCCAGATAATTGGATTTTTGAAGGTTCCATTTCTCAACAATACAAGCAAATTGGAAATGCTGTTCCTGTAAATTTAGGCAAAGAAATTGGATATTCAGTTGTTGATTTTTTGAACAAGTATTATAATTTAAATCAAGAAAACTTTGCTGCTATTTCTTTGGATAAAGCTGTGATGGTTTGATCTAAAATTTTAGTACCATCTACTTCTAAAGCAACTTCTCCAACAACATCAATAAGTTGAAAGTAAAAATCTTCTTTTCCCGTTAGTTTATACCAGAAATCTTTGCCGATAATAACTGGAAAATTTTCGGAAATCCGCTTGTAATGAGAACTTAATTCATTTTGCTCTCCATAAATTACACCAACAATCATATCGTTTATACCAATATTTAAATTATTTGTCCTAGCCAAATTAATTGTTGCTTTAAAATGTCCAAAAATTGTCTCAACATCATCATGATTTATTGTATTTGGCCCTGATTTTAGTTGGCAATATTTTTTTCTTCCATCAGTTGCATCAATAAATTCAATATCAATTCCAGGTGTCGTTGAACCAAAACTCTCAAAAAGCTCACTAATTAATTTTTGAATTCTCATTCCAAAAGAAGTGTTGATTGAAGAACCCAAAACTCTTGGCAAAACCAATGCTTCTGCAATACTTCTTGGATCGTCATTTCCTTTGAGAAAATTTGCTAAATATTTAAAAAGAAAAGGATTTACATTATAGTTAACCAATTTTCCTGCTTTTTTACAAGCAGTCGAAATATGTGCTTCTACAATTTCGGTTCTAAAAAAATCTTTCGCCTTTTCTAATAAAAGCAATCTTTGTTCTTCATTCATAAATCAAATGTATGAATTACAATGAAATAAAATATACACGAATAAAAAAACCGAACATTGCTGTTCGGTTTTCGCTAGCTATTGTAATTATTTATTTTTTGTTTGCTTCTCTGATATATTTCTCTAAAGCCATTGTCATTGAAGGAGTTTCTTTCGTTGGCGCTTCAATATTACATACCAAACCAGCTTCTTTTACGGCATCAATAGTTGATTGTCCAAAGGCTGCAATTCGTGTGTTATTTTGTTTAAAATTAGGAAAATTATGAAACAACGATTCAATTCCTGAAGGACTAAAAAACACCAAAATATCATAAAAAACATTTTCTAAATCTGTTAAATCACTTGTCATTGTTCTATACAAATCTGCTCTCACCCAATTCACGCCAGAATTATTCAAATCTTCAGGAATACTTGGGTGTAATTTGTCCGACGAAGGCAATAAAAACTTCTCATTTTTATGTTTTTTGATTAACTTAATTAATTCTGGAAAATTTCTACTCCCAACATAAATCTTACGTTTTCGATACACAACATATTTTTGTAAATAATAAGCAACAGCCTCTGATTGACAAAAATATTTCATGTCATCAGGCATTTTAAAACGCATTTCTTCAGAAATTCTAAACAAATGATCAACCGCATTTCTACTAGTTAAAATAATTGCAGTAAAATTTTTTAAATCAATTTTTTGAGCTCTTACTTCTTTTACGGATATTCCTTCTACATGAATAAAGGGTCTGAAATCTACTTTTACTTTATGCTTGTCTGTAAGATCGAAATAAGGGGATGTTTCGTTTTTTGGATCAGGTTGCGATACTAAAATCGATTTCACTTTCATATAAGTCTGGTTTATCTTTAAAACATCAATTTAATCACGATTAATAGCGGTGCTATTTCGAACGCGCAAATGTACAAAATAAAATAAAACAAGTGATTTAATATCAGGTTTTTGTTATTCAAAATATAAAAGATAAAACACACCGTAAATAAAAATAAAGCAGAAAAATTCAGCAAACTTTGATTCAAATTTGCATATTGTTTTAATAAAATTAAACAATATGAGTAAACAGAAATAGCAAAAAAATAATTAGCTTTAGATGATAAAAAACGAGCAGTTTTTCTTTTAAATAAAAACAAAAAAGACAACATATTTTCAAAGATATTTTTTAATACAAAATAAAAAAATAATAAAGAACAAACTTTTAAAAACTCCTGAATATCTGTAGGTTGCGTTCCGAAGTAAATTATTTTAATATAAAAAAATAACAACGAAAACACAATCACTGAAAACATGAAAAAAAACATTTGAAAACCACTTAAAAGAGAAGAATTTTCATCATTTTGACTTTCAATAAAACGAACTTTAAAAACTGAAAAGATAATTTCTTTAAATTTCACAGCATTCATAACGTTTATTAAAAATAAAACAACCAATAAAAGCAACAACACCAGAGTCATCCAATCATTTGAAAATGGTAATCTTTCTATTGCTTGCAACTGTATTTGATTTAAGTATTTTTAAGACAAAATTAGTAATTAAATAATGTATATTTGTTCGCTTTTTACCTGAAAATTAATTTATGTCAGATGCTATTGTAATCATCCCAACTTATAACGAGAAGGAAAATATTGAAGCGATTATCAAAGCTGTTTTTAATCAAAAAAAAGTTTTTGATATTTTGGTTGTTGATGATAATTCTCCTGATGGAACTTCAGAAATTGTTTTACAATTGATACATGAATTTCCTGACAAACTTTTTTTAGAAAAAAGATTGAAAAAAAATGGTCTTGGAACTGCTTATATTCATGGATTCAAATGGGCTTTAGCTAGAAATTATGAGTTTATTATTGAAATGGATGCTGATTTTTCTCACGATCCAAAAGACCTGATTAGGTTGCATTGTGCTTGTTCTCAAGAAGGTGCTGATGTTGCTGTGGGATCAAGATATTCTATTGGTGTGAACGTTGTAAATTGGCCAATGAGGCGTGTTTTATTGTCTTATTTAGCCTCAAAATATGTGCGCTTTATTACGGGAATTCCTGTGAATGACACCACAGCAGGATTTGTTTGTTGGAGAAGAAAAGTGCTAGAAACCATTCAATTGGATAAAATAAAATTTATTGGATACGCTTTTCAAATTGAAATGAAATTCAAAGCTTGGAAACATCATTTTAACATCAAAGAAGTTTCGGTTATTTTTACTGATAGAACTTTAGGAACTTCAAAAATGAGTGGAAATATTGTTTATGAGGCACTTTTTGGTGTATTGAAAATGAGAATTTACGGATTACCAAAATAAAAAAATGAAAGTTATTCTAATAAAAAACGCAAAAATCGTCAACGAAAATAAGACATTTAATGGGGATGTTTTGATAGAAGAAGAAATTATAAAAAAAATTTCATCAAACATCATTGCTCCTGAGAATTGTCAAATAATTGATGCAAAAGGAAAATATTTAATTCCTGGTTTTATTGATGATCAAGTACATTTTAGAGAACCTGGATTAACGCACAAAGCCACCATCAAAACCGAAAGTAGGGCTGCAGTTGCTGGCGGAATTACTACTTTTATTGAAATGCCTAACACGATTCCTCAAGCAACTTCGCAAGAATTATTAGAGGAAAAATTCGTACTTGCAGCCAAAGATTCGTACGCAAATTATTCATTTATGTTTGGCGGAACGAATGATAACTTAGAGGAATTATTGAAAACTAATCCAAAAAAAGTAGCCGGAATCAAATTGTTTTTAGGGTCTTCGACCGGAAATATGTTGATTGATGATGAAGCTGTTTTGGAAAAAATATTTTCATCAACCAACATGATTGTTTCTGTGCATTGTGAAGATGAGGCTACTATCAGAAAAAATACTGCAGAATTCACCGAAAAATATGGGGATGACATTCCAATGAAATTTCATGCAGCCATTAGAAGTGAAGAAGCTTGTTATATTTCTTCTTCAAAGGCAATCGAATTGGCAAAAAAAACAGGGGCAAGATTGCATGTTTTTCATCTTTCAACAGCAAAAGAAACCGAACTTTTCCGCAACGATATTCCTCTAGAAAAAAAGCAAATTACGGCTGAAGTTTGTATTCATCATTTATGGTTTAATGACGCTGACTACGAAACAAAAGGTTCACATATTAAATGGAATCCTTCAGTAAAAACCGAAAAAGACAGATTGGGTTTGTGGAAAGCGCTTTTGGATGACAGAATTGATGTTTTGGCAACTGACCACGCACCTCATACTTTGGACGAAAAAAGCAAAAACTATAAAAATGCGCCAAGTGGAGGTCCTTTAGTGCAACATGCTGTGATTGCCATTTTAGAAAAAGTAAAAGAAGGACTCATTTCTATTGAAAAAGCGGTTGAAAAAATGAGTCACAACCCTGCAAAATTGTTTCAAATTGAAAAACGAGGATTTATCAGAGAAGGTTTTTTTGCCGATTTGGTTTTGATTGATACCAACAAACCCCATACAGTTTCAAAAGAGAATATTTTATACAAATGTGGTTGGTCGCCTTTTGAAGGAACTACTTTTTCAAGCTCCATTTCACATACATTTGTCAATGGAAATTTGGTGTATGAAAACGGAAAATTCAATGAAAATATTCGTGGAAAACGTCTCAATTTTAATCGATAAAATGAAAAAAATTTTTTATTTTTTTAGTATCATTTTTTTTCTTTCTTGTACCAGTAATACTATTTTAGAAAAACCAAAAGACCTGATACCAAAAGATTCTATGACTCTTTTAATTGAAGAAATGATGATTGCATCTTCTTCAAAATTCATCAAAAATAAGTTTCAAGAAACGGAAATCAATTATATGACCTTGTTATACGAGCGCTTTAAAATTGATAGCAGCCGTTTTCAAACAAGTAATCTTTATTATATGTCTAAAGTAGACATTTATCAGAAAATTTTAGAACAAGCAACAAAAAATTTAGAAGCAAAAAAAGAAATATATGCTTCTAAAAAAACAAAGTTAGATTCTTTGAGAAAAGATTCAATCAAAAAAATAAAAACGACTCCAAAAATACTTGATAGCATTAAAAAATTAGAATTAGAAAATATTCAATAATTCCTTATTTTTAGGGTATTTTGATACCATTTCTTGAACAATATTTTCGATGTTTTCGAATTCAAAATTCAATATTTTTTTGATTTTATCTGAGGAATAATATGAAATATGATGTGCAGATCTTGCTGAATATTTACTTATTAAAGGATCTTTTTGGGTGATTTTTGAAATAAGCCATGCAATTCTCCAAAAAACTTCTGTTTGCCAATAAATAATTTTTCTTGCGGGTCTTTTTAATCCAAAAGCATCTGCAATTGAAAAGAACACTTCTTTGAAACTTTTATTTTCTGAAACTAAAATAAATCGTTCGTTTTTCAACTCGGACTTCATCAATAAAATCATCGCTTTTACAACATCTTTTACAGATACAAAGCCTGTGATTCCGTCTGTATAAAATTGAAAACCATTATAAATTTGACTGAATAATTTTCCTGAACCTGAATCCCAAAAACCGCTTCCTAAAATCACTCCTGGATTTACAACAATCACTGGAATTCCCTCTTGACTTGCACGCCAAACTTCCATTTCAGCACCAAATTTTGTGATTGAATACCCACTGTTATCCAACTCTTTATTCCATTCATTTTCCTCGGTAATCATATCGTTCGTCAACGATTCTCCTACTGCTGCAATCGAACTTACATAGCAAAATTTTTCAACTTTTGCATCAATGGCAAGGTTCACAACAATGGCAGTTCCATGAATATTTATTTTGCGCATTTCTCTATAATCTTTTGGATTAAAAGAAATAAAAGCAGCACAATGATACACCTGTTTTACACCAAAAAAAGCAGGAATCATAGAGGGAACATCTGTAATATCCGCCAGAAACCACTCAATTTTTTCAAAAAAAGTTGCATCATTCGTATATGATAAAAACACTTTTTTCACTTTTTCTAATGAAGAAGTTGATCTATAAATCGCTCTTATGGGTTCGTTTTGAAAACTCAAATGAACCAACAAATGCGATCCAACCAAACCTGTTCCTCCTGTAACTAAAATCATGAAACGAATTTAGCATATTTTAGCTGATAAAAGTATATTTGCAACATGATAAATTGAATACAATGAAGAATTTTATTGAGGAATTGCAATGGAGAGGAATGATGCATGATAGCATGCCAGGAACTGAAGAACATTTGTTAGAAGAAATGAGGAGTGCTTATGTGGGTTTTGACCCAACTGCAGACTCTTTGCACATTGGAAATTTGGTTCCAATCATGTTACTAGCTCATTATCAACGCTGTGGACACAGACCTATTGCTTTGGTTGGTGGTGCAACAGGTATGATTGGAGATCCTTCTGGAAAATCTTCGGAACGAAACTTGTTGGATGAAAAAACATTGAGACACAATCAAGATTGCGTAAAAGCACAATTATCTCATTTCTTAGATTTTACTAGTGATGCAAAAAATGCGGCAATTTTGGTAAATAATTACGATTGGATGAAAGAATTTTCGTTCTTAGATTTTATTCGCGATGTTGGCAAACATATTACCGTAAATTATATGATGTCCAAAGATTCTGTAAAAAATAGAATTAGCTCAGAATCAAAAGAAGGCATGTCATTTACCGAATTTACTTATCAACTTGTGCAAGGTTATGATTTCTTGCATTTGTATCAAAAAAACCAAACCACTTTGCAAATGGGAGGTTCTGATCAATGGGGAAATATCACCACAGGAACTGAATTAATTCGTAGAATTGGTGGTGGAAAAGGATATGCAATTACTTGTCCATTAATCACAAAATCTGATGGTTCAAAATTCGGAAAATCGGAAGGAGGCAATGTTTGGTTGGATGCAAAAAGAACTTCTGCTTATAAGTTTTACCAATATTGGTTGAATACTTCTGATGAAGATGCTGAAAAATACATCAAAATTTTTACGTTTTTAGACCAAGAAACCATTCAAAATTTGGTAATCGAACACGCAAAAGCACCTCATAATCGAATTTTACAAAAACGTTTAGGAGAAGAAGTTACCCTTTTAGTACATGGAAAAGAAGCGTATGAAAATGCCCTTGCAGCTTCCGAAATTTTATTTGGAAACTCAACTGCTAACGTATTAAAATCATTGGACGAGCAAACCTTTTTAGATGTTTTTGACGGAATTCCACAAGCTGTAATTTCATCAGAATTGTTAAAAGACGGCATTACAATGGTTGATGCTTTGGCAGGAAAAACAAATTTTTTAAGTTCGAATGGAGAGGCAAAAAGAGCTTTGAAAGAAAATGGAATTGCTGTCAATAAAGAAAAAGTAACTGAAGATTTTGTTATAACAAAATCCGATTTGATTGCTGAAAAATATGTGTTATTGCAAAGAGGTAAAAAAAGTTATTTTTTGATACGTTTTGATTGATGGAAACCCAATTAACAACTACTGATTTTACTGACTTTTATACCATTGGTTATCTCTTTTTGTTACTTTCGGCAATTATTTTTGTGCGTTATTTAGTTGTTTCTGGATTGTATTATTTGATTTTTTTTGAGTTTTTAAAGAAAACATTTAGAGAACGCTTTCTTAGAAAAAAACCACTAAAAAGAACTCAATTGTTCAAGGAAATTTATTGGTCTTTTTTGAGTGGACTCATTTTTGCGGCAACAGGATTGTTAATTTATTTTTTTTATGTCAAAGGATTTTCAGCCATTTATCTCAATATTTCTGAGTATTCAATTGCATATATTCCAATAAGTATTTTAATTTTTTTACTTATTCAAGACACTTATTATTATTGGTTACACAGATGGATGCACCTGCCAAAAGTGTATAAATATTTGCATTTAATACATCATAAAAGCATACATACTTCTGTGTTGACTTCGTTTGCGTTTCATCCTTTAGAAACCATTTTTCAAGCAGCTTTTTTGCCAATAATTATTGTGCTTTTGCCATTACATGTTTATGCTTTGATTGGCGCAATTTTGATTATGACATTTTCTGCAACAATAAATCATGCAGGCGTAGAAATTTATCCTTCAGGAAAATTGGGATTGTGGTTTCGAAAATGGTTTATTGGCGCCACACATCATGATTTTCACCATCGAAAATTCAATTACAATTTCGGTTTGTATTTTACTTTTTGGGACAAATTGATGAAAACTGAATTCGAAAAATAATATATTTTCTGGTTACAAAACCATCAAATTACAACCTCTAATATCTGAATTATCAAAACGCCCGATAATTTCAAATGTCCCATTTTCATGAATTTTACCCAAATCTTGTGTGGCAATAAAAGAACAAGAATTATAATTTGCCAAATCAATCACATTAATTCCTCCAGCTTTATTTGGAGGTAAAATCGTTAACGCATCATCAGTATCTCTTACTAAAATTTTCATCCAAGGTGGGGTTTTAAAAACGCCATTTCCTTTTGAATATGCTTGACTTAACAGCTCAGTCATTCCATATTCTGAATGAATTTCTGAAACGCCAAAACCAGCTTTTAAAATCGTATGAAGTTCTTCTCTAATCAATTCTTTTCTTCTGCCTTTCATGCCTCCCGTTTCCATCACGATGATATTTTTTAACGAAAATTGGTGTTTTTCAATCAAATCTAATAAGGCAAAAGAAACGCCAATCAATAAAATTTTTTGTCCTTTTTTATCAAATTCGGTGAGTTTCTCAGCCAATTCATCCAGATTGTGAAGATAAAATCCGCTTTCGGGGTTATTCGATTTTCTAATCAAATCGTCCACCATAAAAACCAGAGACGATCCATTTTTTTCTAGATAATTTGGCAATAATGCCAACACAACAAAGTCTTTGATTTCTCCATAAAATTGGGCAAATCCCTTTGAATAACTTTCTTTGTAAAGCTGAATATCAGTAATAAAATGCTGACTTATAGTACTTCCTGTGGTCCCAGAACTTGTGAAAATTTCTTGTACTTCGTCTTTAGAAGAAAGTACTTTTCTGCTCTTAAAAAACTGAATTGGTAAAAACGGAATTTTTTCGATTTTTGAAACATCACTAGGATGAATGCACAACAAATCGCAAAAAGATCGATAGGTTTTATTGTTTTCAAACTGATGTTTAAAAACTTTTAAAGCTGTTTTTGTGAAAATTGATTCACTTTGAATTTCAAAAATTGCTGTTTTCATATTCATTGCAAAAATAATTAATAATCAATTATTTTAATGTTTAAATATGGTTTGTTTTTTTCTTTAAAAATAAGCTTTGATTTTTTAAAAATAGATTTTAATTAATTTTTTATATCATTAACTAGTATTTTGATATTTTAAACTATCATATATTACATTTTAACGAATTTTTAAAAAATATCATAAATCTAAATGTTAACTTTGTGATAATTTTTTAAAATAAAAATGTTTTAAATTTTACAATGGAATTAATCAAAACAACGTATTTAACTTTTAGTGGAAAAAAGGAAGTGATTGAAATTCCTAGTCGAAAATCCTCTCAATGGATTATTTTTGAAAATGACATTCCTAAATATTATGTTGATATTTATGATTTATCAATCGAATCTAATTCAATGATGAATAGTTTGGTTTTGTGTGGAAAAAGATCAATTCATGTGGTTTTAGCACATCTCAATAAAAAAAATAATACTAATTTATCGGTTTCATCGATTTCAAAAATCGGAATTTATAAGAAACTTACTGAGGAAAAGATTGAAATTGAATTAAAGCCATTACCTGAAAAATGGCTTGATTATTCAATGTAAATTTTAGTCATTAAAACGCTTTTTTCTTCCCTAAAATCTCTATTTAATTATGTTATTTTAAACTTAAAAGAAATTTTATGATTTTTTTTAAAACGACTTTGATTCCAACAATATGAGATTGGTTTTAAATAATTTCCTATTGTTATAAAATCGTAAAAATAAAATTTATCAATCCAAAATTTTTGTAATTTTAGGTAATAAATTGACGCAATTAATTTTATGAAAAAAATTACTTTATTACTCGTTTTAACATGGTTACTTTTTTCTTGTAGCAACAATGACCCCATTTTTGAACTTAAAATTTTACCTGTGAAAGAGGCCAAAACTCCCGATTTTTTTGAATTTGGAAGTATAGATACAATTTCAGTAAAATATGAATTGCCTAATAATTGTTATCAATTTTGGAGCATTTATTATGAATACGATACTAACAAAAGAATTGTCGCTATCAATGCAATTCATGATTTAGAGAGCATTTGCACACAAGCAACTATCGAACAAGAAATCAAAATTCCTATTCAAGTTTTACAAGAAGAAAATTATATTTTCAAATTTTATAAAGGCAAAGATGCGAATGGCGAAAACATTTTTGAAGAAATAGAAGTACCTGTAAATTAAATGATTACTCTTTATAAATCTTTACAATCAATTCACCTTTTTGATCCATTGAAGCCCTATACATTCCTGCTGTATTAAATTCAAAAGACATTTTTCCATTTTTGTCCAAAGCTACAACACCTCCAGTGCCTCCCAATTTGGTGAGTTTATTTTGAATTACATCTTTGGTAGCTTCTTTCAACGATTTTTTCTGATATTCCATTTGTGCAGAAATATCATACGCAACTTGACTTCGGATAAAATATTCACCCCAACCAGTTGAAGAAACTCCACAAGTATTGTTATTTGCGTAGGTTCCTGAACCAATAATTGGTGCATCTCCAATTCTTCCCCAACGTTTGTTAGTCATTCCTCCAGTGGAAGTTCCTGCAGCTATATTTCCAAATTTATCCAGAGCGACACAACCTACAGTTCCAAATTTACTGTCGTTAATATTTGGATCATAAAACGATGCTTTTTTTGCATCATGGTCTAATTCCGTTTTTTCTTGATTGAGAATTTTTTGCAATGATTGAAAACGATTTTCTGTATAAAAATAACTTGGATCCACCATTTCCAATCCTTTTTCTTTAGCAAAAGCAGACGCTCCTTCTCCTGAAAGCATGACATGTTCAGAATCTGTCATGATTTTGATTGCCAATTCAATCGGACTTTTTACATCTTTTACGCCAGCAACAGCTCCTGCATTTAAGGTTTTTCCATCCATAAAAGAAGCATCCAATTCATTGGTTCCAGCATTCGTAAAAACAGCCCCTTTTCCTGCATTAAATAATGGCGATTCTTCCATCACTTGTATCGTTTTTAGCACAGCTTCCGTAGATGTTCCTCCGGTTTTTAAAATAATATAGCCTACTTTTATAGCTTCTTCCAACTTAGCTTTATAAGCAGCTTCTTTTTCATCAGTCATATTTTTTTTCAGAATTGTGCCTGCTCCACCATGAATGATAATTGCAAAATCGTTGATTTTTTCTTCTTTTGAAGTAGATTCACAACTCATTAAAAAAAGACTACAAAAAGCTAAAATAATTGAATTTTTCATTTTTATGTTTGATTTTAAACAATAGTTATTGTTTTTGTTTAATTTATTTATCTCTAAAAGATTTCGTACTTTCGGACTTAAAAGTAATCAACTTAAACTGAAACACAAAATGACTGATTTTGACATGACAGAAATGCTACTAGAACTTGGTTTAAAAGCAATCAATGATGGAACTTCAACAGGTAAAAAATCTTTCTCTGGGAATGAAACTATTGATAGTTATTCGCCAGTTGATGGTTTATTGATTGGAAAAATAACCATTACTACCAAAGAAAATTATGAAAAAGTAATGATGACAGCTTCTAATGCTTTTACATTTTGGAGAAATAAACCTGCACCATTTAGAGGAGAAATTGTACGTCAATTTGGACAAAAATTACGTTTAAAAAAAGAAGCTTTAGGCAAATTAGTTTCTTACGAAATGGGAAAATCGTATCAAGAAGATTTGGGAGAAGTACAAGAAATGATTGATATCTGTGATTTTGCAGTGGGTTTATCACGTCAATTGCATGGACTTACTATGCATTCTGAACGTCCAGGACATAGAATGTATGAACAATATCATCCTTTGGGAATTGTTGGAATCATTTCTGCTTTCAATTTTCCTGTGGCTGTTTGGGCTTGGAACACAGCATTGGCGTGGATTTGTGGAGATGTTTGCGTTTGGAAACCGAGTGAAAAAACCCCCTTGTGTGGCATTGCTTGTCAACGAATTATTGCAGAAGTGCTGGCTGAAAATAATTTACCAGAAGGAATTTCTTGCTTGATAAATGGCGATTATAAAGTAGGTGAATTCATGGCAAAAGACACTCGAATCCCATTGATTTCTGCAACAGGAAGTACTAGAATGGGAAAAATTGTTGCTAAAGAAGTTGCAGGACGTTTGGGAAAATCTTTGTTAGAATTAGGAGGAAACAACGCCATCATTGTAACGCCAGATGCTGATATCAAAATGACAGTTATTGGAGCAGTTTTTGGTGCAGTTGGCACTGCAGGACAACGTTGTACATCAACTAGAAGATTGATAATTCATGAATCCATTTTTGAGAAAGTAACAGAAGCGTTGACAAAAGCGTATCAACAATTGCGTATTGGAAATCCGTTGGATGAAAAAATTCATATAGGTCCTTTGATTGATGTTCAAGCTGTAAAAATGTATGAAAATGCGCTTCAAAAAGTTGTAGATGAAGGAGGAAAATTGGTTGTTGGAGGTGGTGTATTATCAGGAAAAGGATATGAAAGTGGTTGTTATGTAAAACCTGCCATTGCAATCGCTAATAATTCTTTTGCGATTGTGCAGCACGAAACATTTGCACCAATTTTGTATTTGATAAAATATTCAGGAGATATCATGAATGCAATTGATATTCAAAATGGCGTTGCACAAGGTTTATCATCTGCAATTATGACAAATAATTTGCGTGAAGCTGAAGCCTTTTTATCCGTAAATGGTTCAGATTGTGGCATTGCAAATGTAAATATTGGCACTTCTGGCGCTGAAATTGGAGGCGCTTTTGGAGGGGAAAAAGAAACTGGTGGAGGTCGTGAATCTGGCTCAGATGCCTGGAAAGTGTACATGCGAAGACAAACAAATACCATCAATTATACTACTGAATTGCCTTTAGCACAGGGAATTAAATTTGATTTATAATTTCTTTTCTTTTTGTAAAAATTTAAATCATCCATACTTTTATGGATGATTTAAACGTTTTACACCTTTCACAGTCTAATGTTTATGAAAACAAAACAACTTCAACATTTATTTTTACGAACAGGGTTTGGAATTACTCCTCAACTTACCAATGATTTGTCAAAAAAAAATAAAAAAAAAGTTGTTGAATTCTTATTTACTACAAACAGTTTTCTTCCATTGGAAATGGACCTTTCTGATCTTTCAATTTACACTCAAGAATACATGAAAGATAGAGCTAATTTAATGGAATTTCAGCGAAAAAGCAACGAAAAAATTAGAGATTTCAACAAACTTTGGATGGAACGGTTGGCAAATTCTGAGGTGCTTTTAACAGAAAAAATGACCTTGTTTTGGGCAAATCATTTTGTATGTAAAAATCAAAATATCTTTTTTGTACAGCGATATAACAACACACTTAGAAAAAATGCCCTTGGCAAT
This sequence comes from Flavobacteriaceae bacterium CG2_30_31_66, assembly GCA_001873065.1. Taxonomy (GTDB): domain Bacteria; phylum Bacteroidota; class Bacteroidia; order Flavobacteriales; family Flavobacteriaceae; genus Polaribacter. The sequence goes on along the minus strand of MNYM01000015.1, from coordinate 57,370 downwards.
TTTGGTGATTTTGTAAAAGAAATTTCTAAAGAGCCTGCCATGTTGAACTACCTAAACTCTAGACAAAATAGAAAAAAACAACCTAATGAAAATTTCGCAAGAGAACTTATGGAACTTTTTACTTTGGGTGTTGGAAATTATTCTGAAAAAGATGTCAAAGAAAGCGCAAGAGCTTTTACAGGGTATAATTATAAATTTAGCGGTGAATTTATAATAACAAAATATCATCATGATGATGATTTAAAAACTTTTTTTGACAAAACTGGTAATTTTTCAGGTGATGATATTATTGATATTATTTTAAAACAACCACAATGTGCGCGTTTTGTTTGCGAAAAAATATATCGCTATTTCGTAAATGACATAGTGAATGAAAAGCATTTGGATGAATTAACCAGTGTTTTTTACAAAGATTATAACATCGAAAAACTGATGAAATTTTTGTTTTTAAAAGATTGGTTTTATGATGCTGAGAATATTGGAACTAAAATTAAATCGCCCATTGAACTTTTGGTAGGAATGCAAAAAATGGTTCCATTTTCGTTTCAGAACACAAAAGATGTTTTAAAAATTCAACGTTTGTTAGGTCAAGTGCTTTTAGATCCTCCCAATGTTGCAGGTTGGAAAGGTGGCAAAAATTGGATTGACAGCAATACCATCATTTTACGATTGAAATTACCTTCTATTTTACTCTCGAATGCCGAAATTTCAATCAAAGAAAAAGGAGAGTTTGAGGATTCATTTGAAAAATATCACGCATCCAACAAAAATCAAAAAGACTTTGCGAAAGTAACTGTTGATTGGGATTTTTTTGAAAAAAGTTTTAAAAACATTTCTTTTGATGAAATGAAATCTCTCTTTTTAATCACAGCTCCCAATGAAGGAACTGAAACCTATTTGAGTCATCTTATAAAAAGTTCTAAAAAAGAATTTTGCATACAATTAATGTCACTCCCAGAATATCAAATTTGTTAATATGGAAAGAAGATATTTTTTAAAACAATCTGCCTTAGCTAGTAGCTTATTTTTTATTCCAGGATTTTTGAAAGCTTTTGAAAATTCCCATCCAAATAATTTTGGTTATAAGCGCTTGGTAATGATTCAATTAGCTGGAGGAAATGATGGATTAAATACTGTTGTTCCATTTACAAATGACGATTATTATAGAAATAGACCAAAAATAGCCTTGCAAAAAAACGATTTGATTCCTGTTTCTGATTCTTTAGGATTTCATTCGAGTTTATTGCCATTGAAAAATTTATATGATCAAGGAAACTTAACTGTCATCAACAATGTTGGCTATCCAAATCCTGATCGTTCGCATTTTAGAGCTACAGATATTTGGCAAACTGCCAGTAATTCCAATCAATATTGGCAAACTGGTTGGGTTGGGAGGTATTTAGATGCTTATGGTTCAAATGCTTATAATGCTATTGAAATTGATGATAGTTTATCTTTGTTGATGAAAGGCGAAAATAATAACGGAATTGCCACTCAAAATCCGACGAATTTATTCAAATTATCACAAGATCCATATTTTAAAAATGTCTTAAATCACTATAATGATGAGCATTTGAGTGAGCATAATTTAGGGTATTTATACAAAACAATGATTGATGCGAAATCATCCTCAAAATACATTTTTGAGAAAAATAAAATTGCCTCAAACAACGCAGAATACCCAAATAATCAATTCGCAAATCAATTAAAAACGACTGCAAAATTGATCAATTCTGGCTTGGAAACTCGCGTATTTTTCTCTTCTTTGGGCGGATTTGATACGCACGCAAATCAAATGAATTCGCAAAAAAGATTGTTGGAAATTTATGCTTCAAGTATAGAAGCTTTTGTGAATGACTTGAAAAAGCAAGGAACTTTCAATGATACCTTGATTGTTACTTTCTCAGAATTTGGAAGACGTGTTAAAGAAAATGCTGGAAATGGCACTGATCATGGAGCTGCAAGCAACGTTTTTATCATTGGAAATCAACTAAAAAAACAAGGCTTTTACAATGAATTGGCAAGTTTATCTGATTTAGATTCTAATGGAGATTTGAAATATACTGTTGATTTTAGGACTATTTATGCCAGCATTTTACAAAATTGGTTAGCTGTAAATGATGAACAAATTTTACAGCAAAAATTTTCGCCATTATCATTTATATAACTCAACTATACTTCACTTTACGTAAAATTCGCATAGTGTCTTTATAAATTTCATAAATTTCTTCACTATGATTTTTTAAATACATTTTAGCTTCATTGAGTTTGTCAATTGCTTCATGAAACAAATTGAGATAGCAAATTAAATAAGTTGCAGGAAGGTTTTTTAAATCAATTTCTTCGCTTTTTGTAAGCGTCAATCCTTTTTTTAGTTTTTCTAAAATCGTGTTGTTCGTATTGTAAATGTGATGCAATACTTTTTTGTCAAATTGTGGTGGTTCAAATAACAATTTAGAATCTATTGTGTAATTAGTGTTGTTGCTAAAATCAATAATTGTTTGTTCTAAATGATAGTATTTATAGGAGTTTTGAAATCCTAAATGTACGTATTCTATAATTTTGAATTGATGTTCGTCTACCTCAATGGAAACCTCATCAAGTTTTGAAAAAAACAATCGAACTTGTTCATTGATCAACTCGATATCTACTCTTGAATAAAAAGTTTCTTGCTTTACTACTTTTTTTTGCCCAGACCAGCACAAGACAAAATATTCTTTAAAAACCTTATATTGAGGATTATAGTCTTTTCTTTTTTTCATAAAATCAAAAACTCCATCCAAAGTAAGTTGAATATTGTTTTGAGAATTGTTTTCAATAGCAGTTACTATTTTTGAGTTGACATCTTTAATTTTAATATCAAAAACCTTGGGCATGCTGATGCTTCCATCTCTAAAAAAAACAGATCCTCCATAATATTTCCAAATGTTTTTTTTGAGCGATGTCAATCCTTCATTAGGTCTAATGGTAACCAAACCTACTACTTTATCTTCATTCAAATGCGGAAAAGGAATGTTTTCATACTGAACAATTGGCGGATTGTTCAAATAAGCATTGATAAGATTTTGGATTTTGCTATCATCAAAAAAATCGACACCAACAATTGAATTATCTTCATCTTCAACACCAATAACAATGTAGGAATTATTTTTAGGATTGCTGTTAGAGAGTGCGCAAATATGTTTTAAAAATTTCGCCTTTCCTTCTTTTTCACCAATTTCAATTTTTCGTTTTTTATCATAAAAACTATTTTCATCATTGTGGGCTATAAGATTTTTGATAAGTAAACGTTTATTAATCATTTAATTTTTGTTAACAACTCCTGCACTTGCTTGCGCTGTTGGATACACCACTAAATCTTCAATATTTACATGATAAGGTCTTGATACCACAAAGTAAATAATATCAGCAACATCAGCTGCTTGCAGAGGTTTAAAGCCCTTATACACTGATTTTGCTCTTTCTTTATCACCTTTAAAACGCACTTCTGAAAACTCGGTTTCAACCATTCCTGGGTGGATTGCAGAAACGCGAATGTTATACTCATTCAAATCCAATCTCATAGACTTATTCAACGCATCAACAGCAACTTTTGAAGCGCAATAAACGTTTCCATTTTTATAAACTTCTTTGGCAGCTATTGAACCAATATTCACAATAAAACCCTCGTTTTGAGCAATCATCTGTGGAATAATTGATTTTGAAACGTATAACAATCCTTTCACATTGATATCCAACATTGCATCCCAATCATCAATATTTCCATCTTGAATTGTTGATAAACCGTGGGCATTTCCAGCATTATTAATTAAAATATCAATTTTTTTAAAATTTTCTGGAAGTGATTTTATTGCGAATGCAACTTCTTCTTTTTTAGAAACATCAAATTGTAAAGTGGTTACTTCTGTGATTTTTGAAAGTTCTTCTTTGAGTGATTCTAAGCGGTCTTCTCTTCTACCGCAAAGAATTAAACGAATTTTATGTTTTGCAAACTCTTGCGCTGTTGCTTTTCCAATGCCAGATGTGGCTCCTGTTATCAATGCTGTTTTCATTATAATTGTTCTTTTTTTACACTCCTAAAAGTAGGAAAATTTATGTTTTTGAAGCACTTTAAATATGTGAATTTATCATCGATTATCAACAAAGAAAAAACCGCTCTTTGAAGAGCGGTTCCTCTTTCAGTTGGTTATTGAGAGATAACCAACCAAAAAATCAACTAACCAAACTTTATTTTAAGTGTCTTCTTTCCTTTATTTCTCTTTGAATCTTTGTTCGAAATCTATCAGAGTTTCTTACGGTTTCTTTTGCACCTTTAACAGTTTTTTCACTTTTTAAATACTGAGTAAAACCTCTTCCGCTGAAATCGTATGTTGTTTTTGAGTTTATATGAAATAGACGAATCGTTTTATCATTAATAACGCTCAATTCAAATTCCTCAATATCTCCAAGATCATAATTCAATGTTAAAATTTTAATATTTTGATTTCCTGAGACATCAAATACCTTGTAATCACCTACATAATTCCAAATTATATTGTCAATATTTGTGCCAAAAAAATCATGAGAACTATAAAATGTTGTTATATTTTCAGGCGTAAATTGTAAATAATTTTCATCATCAAAAGTATTTGGTATTCCACCATTGGTTGCTATTTTTTCCCAAGCAACATATTCTTGTAAAAAATATTCAATGTTTTCGTAAAACAACTTGTCATAATCAAAAGTATTTGTGTTGTAACCAATCAAGAAATAGGTAACGTTTTGTCTTCGATTATACAATTCTATTTCGTTATTTGAAATTACATACACTTCAAAATCGTGGTAACCATCAATTGTATGAAAAGTTTCTAAAACTCCATTAAATGTATTGTATCTTCCAACTTTGATTCCCAAACCATTTCCTGTTCTTCCAATATCAACAATATTGTTATTTGCATATAAATTTCCATTTAAAAACGATAATGTAAATGCACGTGAAACAAAAGGAATAGTTCCATTTCCTGAGGTGCTGTGAATGTCAACATACCACAAATCATAATTAGAAACAACTTCCTCTAATGTTGGTTGATAATCATCAAAAGAATCTTGATAAAATGTTGAACAGGAGCTAAAAAATGCACCTGTAGTAATAAGGACGAAAAGAAATTTTAGTGTTTTCATAATCCCAAAATTTTAGTTATTTCAGGAAACTTTCAAAATACGTGCCAAAAAAAAGCGAACCAAATTGATTCGCTTTTAATAAATATTAAAAAAAATTTAATTTTTCAATGCTTCTGCACCTCCAACAATCTCTAAAATTTCATTTGTAATGGCAGCTTGTCTCGCTTTATTATACGTTAATAACAACTCATCACGCAAGTCTTTTGCGTTGTCAGTTGCTTTGTGCATAGCCGTCATTCTTGCTCCGTGTTCAGAAGCGAAACTATCTCTTAATGCTTTGTATAATTGAGTTTTTAGTGCTTTTGGAATCAACGCTTCAACGATTTCCTTTTTTGAGGGTTCAAAAATATAATCAGAATTGGTCGTTGATGTTGCTGAAACTTCTACTGGTTTAATTGGCAAATATTGTTCAACTTGAGGAATCTGAGTAGCTGCATTTTTAAATTGATTGTACACCAATTCAACTTTATCATAGCTACCATCAACATACATTTCCATCAATTTTTCGGCAATGATTGCAACGTTGTTGAACGTTAAATCATCAAAAATATCATTTCTTTTTTCAATAATGTTGTATGATTTTCCTAAAACATCTCCCCCTTTTTTTCCGATTGTTAACAAATCAACAGAAACATTTTTATATTTTTCTTTGATTGTTTTAACGGTTTCTTTAGTGATTGATGAATTAAAACCTCCACACAATCCTCTGTTTGAAGTAACTACTACTAACAGCACTTTAGAAACTTCTCTTTGATTAGCAAAAGCACCTCCTGAATCTCCATCTAAGGTTGCGCTTAGATTTTGCAATAATTCTGTTAATTTCGATGAATATGGTCTCATCGCAACAATTGCATCCTGCGCTTTTTTTAACTTCGCAGCAGAAACCATCTTCATGGCAGAAGTAATCTGCATGGTAGATTTGATTGAGGTAATTCTGTTACGTATTTCTTTTAAATTTGCCATTTCTAAATTGTTAGTTATTGGTTTTCAGTTGATTTAAATCTAAACTTAAATAACTCTTCAAACTATTATAAAAAATGCTAATTTTTATTCGGTATATGGAATTCTTCTAGTTGTTTTTCTCATTAGTACATTTATCAAATCTTCTGATGAGGAACCAAGTCCACCTTTAACATTTATTATTTTTCATATTGTAATTTTTTATTTTTTAATTCCGTAAATACCTTTTAATTTTATTTTATTGTTTTAAAAATTCATTACAATATCCTTACATTTAACTATCAAGCAAAATGTGTTGAAATTTCTTTTGCTGCAGCTTCTAAAGTCGCAATTGCTTCATTGGTTAAATTACCAGATTTTAAAACGTCTAACACATCTCTGTGTTTTGCATTCAAATAATCGATATAATCTCTTTCAAACTGTTTTACTTTATTCACAGGCACATCTTTCAACAAGTTTTTTGAACCTGCATAGATAATTGCAATTTGATCTTCTACTGCATACGGATCGTTTTGAGCTTGTTTTAAAATTTCAACATTACGTTGACCTTTTGAAATCACACTCATTGTTGCAGCATCTAAATCAGAACCAAACTTTGCAAACGCTTCTAATTCACGGTATTGAGCTTGATCTAGTTTTAAAGTTCCAGCAACTTTTTTCATGGATTTAATTTGAGCATTTCCTCCAACACGCGATACAGAAATACCTACGTTAATTGCAGGACGAACTCCTGAGTTGAATAAATCTCCATCTAAGAAAATCTGTCCATCTGTAATCGAAATTACATTTGTTGGGATGTATGCAGAAACGTCACCTGCTTGAGTTTCAATAATTGGCAATGCAGTTAATGAACCTCCACCTTTTACGATTTCTTTCAAAGAATCTGGTAAATCATTCATTTCGCTTGCAATTTTATCATCATTGATAATTTTTGCAGCACGCTCTAATAATCTTGAGTGTAAGTAAAATACATCTCCTGGATATGCTTCACGTCCTGGTGGTCTTCTCAACAATAATGAAATTTCACGGTAAGCAACAGCTTGTTTTGATAAATCATCATAAATAATCAAAGCTGGTCTTCCCGAATCTCTAAAATATTCCCCAATTGAAGCTCCTGCAAAAGGCGCATATACTTGCATTGCTGCAGGATCAGAGGCGTTTGCAGCAACAATGGTAGTGTATTGTAAAGCTCCTTTTTCTTCTAACATATTTGCTATTGCAGCAACAGTTGACGCTTTTTGACCAATAGCAATATAAATACAATATACCGGTTTCCCAGCATCAAAAAATTCTTTTTGATTTAAAATAGTATCAATAGCTACCGTTGATTTTCCAGTTTGACGGTCGCCAATTATCAACTCACGTTGACCTCTTCCAACAGGAATCATTGCATCAATTGATTTAATACCCGTTTGCAATGGCTCAGTTACAGGTTCTCTAAAAATAACTCCTGGAGCTCTGCGCTCTAAAGGCATTTCATAGGTTTTTCCTTCAATAGGTCCTTTTCCATCAATAGGATTCCCTAAAGTATCTACAACTCTTCCAACAATACCTTCTCCTACTTTTAAAGCTGCAATTCTTTCAGTTCTTTTAACGATAGAACCCTCTTTAATTGCTGTTGAAGCCCCTAATAAAACCACCCCTGCATTGTCTTCTTCGAGGTTCAAAACGATTCCTTCCAATCCGTTTTCGAACTCAACAAGTTCTCCATATTGAACGTTTGAAAGCCCGTAAACACGTGCAATTCCATCACCTACCTGTAAAACTGACCCAACTTCATTTAAAGAGGCTTGCACTTTAAAATTAGTTAGTTGTTCTTTTAAAATTGCTGATACTTCAGCTGGTTTAATACTTGCCATATTATTCTAGTTTTTAGCTTTCGACTTCTAGCTTTCGGCTATTTACTTTTAACTTAATTTAATTTTCGCTATTACTAATGACTAGAAGCCAAGAGCCAATAGCTGACTATATTTTTGGAATGAAATGACTATTGTCAAATTCTTTTTTCAATTTATTTAAATGATTGGAAATACTTGCATCATATTGCAAATCTCCAACACGTAATATAAATCCACCTAAAATTGCTGGATTTACAATGTTCTCAATAGTAGCTTTATGTCCTGTAAGTTTCAAAATCTTAACCAACACTTGGTCTTCTAATTCTTTAGTGATTGAAACTGCTGTAATTACTGTAGCAATTTCAATACTTTTTAAATAATCGTAAATAATGGTGTATTGTTTAGCAACAGGGTATAAAATATCCAAACGTTTGTTTTCAAGTAACAATTGGAAAACGCCCAAAGTAAGGTCATTTACTTTATTTTCAAACAAAGAATTCAACACATTTTGTTTCACTTTTGCTTTGATAATTGGACTTCTTAACATGACATCTAAATCGTGATTTTCAGAAATCGTTGAAGAAACCAATAACATATCTTCATTGACTTTAGATTCAATGTTTGAATCTTTAGCCAAATCTAAAATTGCTTTTGCGTAACGCAATGCTGCTCTTGAATCTCTCATAATCGAATTAATTTAAAGTAACGTCTTTTAACAATTCTTCAACCAATTCTAATTGATCTTTTTTAGAAGACAATTCTTTTTTGAGCACAGATTCTGCAATTCCTATAGACAATTCAGCGACATTCTTTTTGATTTCAGCCAAGGCTGCTTGTTTTTCGTGTTGAATTGAAGCTTGCGCTTTTTCAATTAAACCAGCAGTAACTTCTTTGGCATCTTCTTTCGCTTCAGCAATCATTTTATCTCTAATAACTCTTGCTTCTTTCATCATGGCATCTCTTTCGGCTCTTGCTTCTTTAATGAGTTTTTCATTATCAGCTTGCAAATTTTGCATTTCTTTTCGTGCATTTTCTGCAGCTGCTAGGGCATTTTCAATTCCAGATTCTCTTTCTTCCAAAGAATTCAAAATTGGTTTCCATGCAAATTTTACCATCAAAGCGATTAATGCCACTAACAAAATAGTTGTTACTACAAATAATCCTGGTGAAAAATCGTTTAATAAAGTTTCCATTTTTATGAATGAATTATTTTATTTTTTTGTGTTTAATTTTTAAAAATAGGTTCTGTAACCAACCGTTACAGAACGCTATTTTTTGTTTTGTTTTGGATTATTTTCCTAAGAATAATGCACCAAATGCTAAACCTTCTAATAATGCAGCGATAATAATCATTGCGGTTTGGATTTTTCCTGTTGCTTCTGGTTGACGAGCAATACCTTCCATTGCTTTACCACCAATTTGACCTAAACCAATACCCGCTCCGATTACGATTAATCCTGCTCCAATTAAATTGTACATAATAAATGTATTTATATGAAATTAAACAAACTTGTATTAATGATGCTCAGCATGATCTTCTACAGCCATACCAATAAATAATGCTGAAAGCATTGTAAAGATATACGCTTGTAAAAAAGCAACTAAAACTTCAATTAATGTTATAAAAAATGATAATACCAATGACAAACCTGTTGCACCAACAACCCCTAAAGATTGTTTTAATGTAAACATGATTGCGATTAAACTCATTACCACAATGTGACCTGCTGAAATATTTGCGAACAAACGCACTAATAATGAAAATGGTTTGATAAGCAATGCACCTGCCAATTCTATGATTGCTAACACTGGACGGATTAACTTAGGCACTCCTGGCATCCAAATCATGTGCATCCAGTAGCTTTTAGTGCCGCTAACAGAATAAATAATCAATGTAAAAATTGCTAAACAAGCAGTCACTGCTAATTGTCCTGTAACGTTAAAACCTAAAGGTGTTAAACCAGATAAATTTAAAACCCAGATAAAAAAGAAAACGGTTAATAAATACCCTGTAAATCTTCTGTAATGTTTTTCACCAATGTTTGGTCTGGCAATTTCATCGCGAACATAAATTACTAATGGCTCTAAAACTCTTGCAAAACCTGTTGGGATTTTTTGTGTTTTGTATTGTCTCGCCAAACGTGAAAACCAAAACAACAATAAGAAACCAATCAATAAAACACCAACTACACTTTTCGTAATCGAAAAATCCAATACTTTGTGAGCATTTGTTGCATGATGCGTTTCGTTAAAAGTTACCTCTGAAACAGCTTTGTCTAATTCATATATTTTTGAGTGAATTTTCACGAATTTTAAACCATTTTTTTCAACGATTACATGACCATCATCATTGTGGTGAAATTCCGAAGACATGAATGTTATTAAACCTTCACTTGTCCATAAAATAATTGGCAAAGGAAAACCAATATGTTTTCTTTCACCTGCATCATTTGTATAAGAAAACAAAGAAAAATCGTGCGAATCTTTGATGTGATGCAATATATAAGCTTCTACTTCTTCTTTGGAATTGACACGTCCACCATCATTTTGATCGTCGTGATTTTTTTCGGAAACAGCTGCAAAATTTACAAGTGTAAAAAGAGCTATAGCAATTGAAATGAAAAATTTGATGGTTTTTTGTGCAATCTTCATTGTAAAAATACGCTTTCTAAATTTGGCGCAAAGGTATGCAATAATTCAAAAAAACAAATCTTTTTTTCTGAATAATTGATCATTGTTTTTTATTTAAAATTTTTGTGATGAAAATGGCTTCTGTTAATAAAAATATAATTGCAGGAATGAACAATGAAACTCTTGAAAAAAATGGTAAATTTTCTTCGTTAAACACTGATTTATAAAAGATTGCCGAAAATAAAATAATTTTCAGAAAAATAGTTATTAAATAGATAAATCCTAATTGTTGAAAAATTTTATCAACAGATGAAAAGTAATTGAAATTTATGCAAATCAACAACGAAAATCCAAAGTGAAAGAGATATACTTTTTGCAATGAAAATGAAGTATTCAATGCATATTTTTGAAGAATGAATTGGTGTAGATTAAAACCTAAAAAATACAACGCAAAAAACAACAAGAAATAAATAAAAAACAACTTACTCATTAATTTTATTTGCTTGTTTAATTAAAGAATACATTGCCAAAAAAATAGCCAGTAAAGTAATGATTTCTGTTAAAAAACGAAGTTGCAACTTAGTGTCCAGCCATTTACCCAATAAAAAACCAAGATAAATCGTCAAGCCCATTTGAAGACCAGCCCCTGAAAGTTGAATGGCTTTATTTAAAGGTTTTTTTGGGCTGTTTTGATTTTTCATTTTGTTTCTTTGTGGCATTTCCTGGCTCAATCATCAAACAAGATGCGTTGAAATTGGCTCCAGGCTCGATAGATAATTTTCCAACAGTAACTTCACCTGAAATGGTTGCAATTGTTTTTACGGTCAATGTTTTTTCGACTTTTAATTGTCCGGAAAAAAAACCTTCAATATCAGCACTTAAAGCGTCAACATTTCCTTTTATGATTGCATCAGCACCCAAAATGACTTTTCCTTTTGTTTTTAAAGAGCCTTCTAAAACGCCATCTATTCTAAAATCACCTTCGGCTTTGATATCTCCAATTATAGTAGTATTTTTTGAAATAACATTTCTTTCCATACGATTATTCACAAATTTTTCGTTGGTTATTTTAGTCTATTGCCTTTTTATCTAGTTGATTTACAATTTCTTTTGCTTTTTTTCCTTCTTCGGAAGTGCCATAATTTACCGCAACAAATTCCAATGCTTTTTTATAGCTTTCTTTGTCTTTCGATTTTCCAATGGCAAAAGCTTTCAAAAGTTCGAATTTTGGTAAAAATTCTGAATTTGAAATGCTTGGTAAAATAGCATCAATTTTAGGAATCAACTCCTCATATTTGCTATCTTTATACAAATAATACAATTCTTTGTATTGCTTTTCTATCTCACTTTCAACAACTTCATCTTTAATTTCTGCCTCAGGATTTAAAAGAATTTGAGCAAATTTCGTGTCTGGAAATTTGGTCAAAATTAAATTTTTGTGAAATGCTGCTTTTTCAGCATTTCCTAATTTGGTTTCAATTTGATATAAATGCCAATTTATTGGTAAAATTAGTTCCTCATTTGGTTGTAAAGAAGCAACGCTTTCCAATCGTTCTTTTGCTAATTTGGGATTATTAAATTGCTCTTTATAAATCAACCCTAATTCATAAAGTGCTTGATTTCTATCAAAATATAAGCTATCGATTGTTTCTTTTTTTGTTGGAATTTTACTGATATATGACTCTAAATCATAGCGTTCATTTTTTTGATTTACTTCAGTAATTTCGTTTTCTTTGAACGCATTTTTTGCTTTTTCTGCCCATCTCCAATTGTCTTCTAACTTTCTATTTCCCCAAATTTTCTTAAATTCAGTAGCTCCAAAACTGGTTGATTGTGTATTGTAAAAATACCATTTTCCTTTGTCTGCTGAAGCCAAAGAAGTAGTGTTGTTTCCAAAAGCTAATTGATTTAAACGCAATTGTGCAGCATCTTCATCCGTTTTTTTAAGTTTTGTGATATAGTTTTCAAAATAGGTTTTTTGTTCTTCTTTTGACAAGCCAACTAGTTTTAAAATACTATCATTTTCTTGGACTAAATTTTCAAATTTAATCAAAGAAACTAAACTTTTTTGCTTCCTTTTGATGCGTCTTATTCTTAAATCTAAACTGTCTTTTGAAATTTGCAAAACGCTGTCATAATAAGCACTCGCATATTGATATTCTGAATTTTTAAAGTACAAATTTCCTAATTTTTCGTAGGTGAAAGTTCGTTGTTTTTCTCCTCCATTTGGTGCGCGTAAAGAATTGTTATAATCCGAAATGGCTAATAGAATACTGTCTTGATTTTCATTCAAAACAGCAGTTTGATAATACAATGCATCTAAATATGGTCTGTTATCTCTATTTTTAATCAGTTTTTTCAATCTTTCTAAAGAAACAGCCATCATAGAATCGTTTATTGAGTTTTTTGCCAATTCAATTTCTGCATGAATTTTATATTTTTCAGGGGCGTTGCTAAAATCGATGAGCTTTTTAAATTGTGTTGCAGCTGAATCTTTTTTGTTTTCTTCCTCAAATAATTGTCCTAGAATAAATAGATTTCTTGCAGCTTGATCTTTGTCTTTTAAGGTTCTAGTAGCCAATAATAATTGCTGTTTTGCCTTTTCTAAACTATCAGTTTTTATGTAAGCCATTGCTAGGGCTGTGTAACCTCGTTCTTTTGTTTCATCTGGCAAATTGGCTTCCAAAGTATCTCTGACAATCAACAATAATTTCATTGTTTCAATGGCATTTTCTTCATTGTCAATTCGAATATGTGTTTTTGCTCGCCAAATTTTTGTGTCAGCAATCAAATTTGCATCAGGATAATTAGCAATTACATAATTAAATGCTTCAATTGCAGGAATAAAACGTTGTTGGTAATATCTTGATTTTCCTAATAAAAAATAAGCATCATCAATTTGTTTATTTCGCTCTAAACCATCAATATTCATTCCGTGTTTTTGAATGGCTTTTACAGCTTTTTCCTCTGCTTTGTCAAAAGTTGTCAATGTTTTTTTTGTATCATTTTCATTGGAATCAAAACCTGCTCCTAAACCAAAACTGGTAATATCTGCTCTTTTTTCTTCAAATTCAATAGGTTCAATTGGCAACCTCTGAAACCAATCGTCTTTATAGTTTGCATTGATTTCATCAACGCCACTTTTTAAGGCTTCTTGTCCGTTAAATAACACATTGTATTTTGTAGTTAATGCTTGATAATTTCTACTAACAAACGTGTTTTTTTTAGTGCCACAAGAAATTGCAACAGTGATAAAGAATCCTAAAACAATTATTTTTTTGGTGTTTTTCACACAGATGAATCTACGTTAACTATTTATTTTTTGAAATCAAAAACTCTTATTTACAACTAATTTTCAGTGAAAATAGTATAAATAAGAGCGTAAAAATAGTAATAAATTGAGAAATCTTTACCTAAACTGCAAAATAGCTTTCCAACTCTTGCAAAGTTTCAGCAGAAGTTTGAATGTCTTTGACGATTTTTCCTTTTTCTAAAACCACAATTCGTTCACAAACTTCAGTAACGTGCGTCAAATCATGAGACGAAATTAAGACTGTAATTTCTCTATTTTCAGTCAATTCTTTGATGATTTTTTTCAATCGAATTTGCGTTGTGGGATCTAAATTTGCAAAAGGTTCATCCAAAATAATCAACTTTGGATTTCCCATCATTGCAGCAATGATGCCTACTTTTTTTTGATTTCCTTTGCTTAAATCACGTAAATATTTTTTTTTCCCAACAATTTCTCCATTGAAAAATTCTTCAAATTTTGCCACAAACGCATCCACATCTGCTTTGTTCATTCCCCGTAAATCGCCAATAAATTCGAAATATTCTTCAGGTGTTAAATAGCCGATTAAAAAAGATTCATCAATAAAAGAGCCTGTAAATGTTTTCCATTCTTCAGTGGTGTTTACCTGAAAATCGTGACTGATAATTGACCCTGTTGTTGGTCTTACCAAATCTAACAAAATATTGAAAAAAGTAGTTTTTCCTGCGCCGTTATTGCCCACTAAACCAAAACTTTGTCCTGTTGGAATATCTAAAGAATTGATATTTAACACTTCTGTTGTTCCGTATTTTTTTGATAATTGAGTAATTTGTATCATCGTTTTTTAGTTTTCTTGATTAAAAGCATGAATCATTTTGTATTTTGAATCTTGGTATTTTTTGGTAATAATTGTCATTAAATTTTTGTGTAAAGCAATGCCTGCAAAACCTAAAATTAGTAAGGTAATTACTGCAGATTCAAAGTTGATCAACCAACTTATCAACCAAAAAAGTCCCATTGGAAAAAGCATTAATGGAATTCCAATCAACCATTGCACAGCTCCTGTTCCTTGATAATTGAAAGCGGCTTTTTCATCTAAATTTATTTTTTTTCGGTTGAAAGATCCTCCAAATAAAATCACATGTGTATTAACACCAATATTATAAATCATGGCTGCAAAATGAACTGCTAAAATTTTCCATCCAAAATACACATAAGGAATTCCGAGTATAAAAAGTACTACAATACTAATGGTCATTAACATAAATTTCGAGGTTAAATAGCGTTCATATTTGATATTTTGACTCATCAACATTTTATAATAACTGCTGTCCCAAGCAGGAATAAATTGTCCAAAATTCATCAAGAAAATTCCTGTAGAAAAAATGCCCACCAAAACAAATATCACTTCCATATCAGCATAAATTGGTTGCGTATAAAAAACCTCATATAATAAACCCATTAACAACATCCAAAGTGATGATTTTGTGCGTTTATTTCTCATCATTAATCGCAAATCATTTTTTACAAAAGGCGCAATATCACCAAATCTATCTGTAAAAGACAAATCAGCTGATTTTGCAAATTTTACTTCTTGAGAAATTAATGCATCTAAATACACTTCATTTCGCAATTGTCTGTAGTTAAAATTGTATAAAAAAATCAACAAAACAAGAAATATAAGTGCATAAACTGGATTATTATAAACCGCATCAAAACCTTCACCAATAAATCCTGCAAGATTGAAAATATCAAATTTATGGATGACGTAACCAATAATCAAAATAGCAATTAAACCTGCGAAAACTCGGCTGTTTTTGTTGATTAAAAAATTGAAAAAATTAGCACTTTGCGTGAGTAAAATCATGCTGAACAACCAAGCCAAAACACCTGTTGAATCGTAGCCATTTAAAATCAAAACAACTGCAAATGGAATGTAAAAAAACAAACTAAACAGGTTGAAAATTGAAATGGCAGATTTCATCAAAATAAAATGAACAATCTTATTTTTATTTACAGGCAATGTTAGCAAAGGTTTGATATTCATGACAGGCAATTTTTGCATGATATATCTGAAAATTAAATCGCCAATAATCACATACATTAAAAAACTATTCACAACAACTAATGGATCTTGGTTTGGAAATTGGTCTTTTAAAATATAATAACCTCCAATGCCAATAATCAGAAAAGATGCCATAAAATAAAGTGCAAAAAATCCCAACAATATGTTGAGAAAAATACTTTTTTGCCAATAGGAAGAACGAAAATATTGTTTCCATTCCAACTTTAAAAAGTGTGCAGTCATTGTAAAAAGTTTAGTTGTTGGTTAATAAGTAGTTTTGTTAATGAAATTGTTACAGATTTTTCACCAATTTATATTCAGGATAGGTTTCTTGGAGAAGTTCTTCAGCTTTTTGGGGAATTACATAACCAGTTACATAAAACAAAATAAAAATCAGGGTTGCTGAAAAAGAAATCAATACCAACCAATAATTTTCTAAATCACTAAAAGAAGCTTTTGTGAGGTTTACAAAATTAAAGAGATTGATGAAAGTTAGTCCTGTAAACCCATTTCTTGTTTGTTCAATCATGGCTTCTAATAAAAATACTTTCTCTAGTTTTTCTTCTTTCTTTTTTTGGTTTTTCCTTAACTTGGAGAGGTTAATCAAATCAAAAATTGCCAAAATAAACAACGTTCCAAGCAACACATATTCTGAATGTCGAATTTTTAAAACACTAAAAATACTCAGAAAAATAAGTGTTGTTGTGATCACTTTTGGGATCGTAAACCACTCTTTTACAAAACGCCACATAATTTTTTGATAGCGTTTATTCATCTGTTTTTGTTTGGCTTCAATCACATCCATAAAACCGAAAATTCCGAATTTTTTGAAAGATTGATCTCTCGCTTGTTCAAAAGTCAACTGTGGATTTTCGAGCCAAATTTCTTCAATATCATTGGCTAAATGATCTACCAATTCTGTTTGCACATCATAATGATATACAAAATGTTTGCGCGTGAATTGGTATAAATCTTCTATTTGATTATTTGTTATTTTCATTCTAGCAATAATTTTCTCTCTATCATTTTTAGCTTTTTTAAGGTTTTTAGGTGAATTAAAATTCCTGCAGTAGCAAAAATACTATTTACACAAGTAATTAAAAACCAGATAAATAACTGAGTTTCTTTGGAAACAGGAATGATTCCATCAGGTTTTATAAATTGTAAAAATAAGTTTAACATCAAAAAAGAGAAAAAGATATAAAAGCTACTATAAATTAAATATCCAGATTTTTTCTTTTGTAAAAATTCTTTGAAATACAAAACCAAACCAATAATTAAAGGAGTAAGTAAAATTATCATTGTAGTGGTTTGAAAGACAAGAAGGCTAGAAAATTTACACAACAAAAAATAACAAAAAAAAGACAAACAAATCACAAATAAATCAATGGGATTTGTTACCATTTGCAGAGTTCTTTTAAAATATTGTTTTCTAACTATTTTATTAATTGCGAAAAGTTTACTTCGGTTCAAAGCCTCTAAATTTCCTGTAAGATTCATGTTGAAAAAGCTAGATTCAAGAGCACTTTTATAAGATTCACCTTTTTCCATTCGATTTTCAATGTCCGAAACTAAATGATCAAGAATTTCAATTCTGATGTCCCAGTAATTTAATCCGTTTTTTTCTAAACGATTTTCTATGGATTGTATTTGCTCTTTGGTAATTTCCATGTTTACAAATTTTTCATTTGATATATTTTTTCAACGTATTTTTTCTTTTGATAAAAAACGTATTCTCCACACCAATAGAATAAAGCAAGTAGAAAAAAAGCAATTAATAAGGTGTGAATAAAAACCGGATTTAAAAAGGATTCTTTGTCAAATCTTACAAAAAAATTGAAAATCATTACACAAACATAAAATGTATTGAAAAAATTCATGGTAATATCAAGTGCTAAAAAACTAACTTTTTTAGAGTTTCTGATATTTACTAAAAACAGCAATCTAAATCCAAGAAAAATTAAAATAAAGCTTAAGGTTTCAAAAAAAGTTTTCTTATCAACAACCCATTGCATCAATTGCCACAAACCAAAAAAAAGAGCTAATGAAAGAATGATTTTTGGAATGCTAAAAAAACTTTGTAATTCTAAAAAGGATTGTTTGTAAAACTGCTTCGTAACTGATTTTGTTTTTTCATCTAACAAATCTTTAAATCCATTTTCACCAAAATTTTTATGAATATTTTCAAGTTCTTGATGAAAATCTAACTTTGGATTTTCTTGCAATTTTATTTCTAAAATACTTGCAAAATGATCAACCAACTCCTTTTTTACATCTTCAAATTTTATATTACAAATTGTTAAATAATTATCAATTTGTGTAAGTTGTTCTTTGGTGATTTCCATCGCTATGAAATTTTATATTTACCAACAACCGCTTGATGCTTTTTATAAAAATGATGACAGATATATGTCACCATAACTCCTCCACTCATGAACGACATAAAAATTGAACTAAGTTGTCCTTTATGGTCTAAAAAACCTCCTAATAACAGAGGAATTATTAAAAAAACAACAGCTATATATTGTGTTTTTAAAATAAAACGATAGGTACTTTTTTGTTTAGAAAGCTGTGTTTTAATAATGATGTAAATCATGTAAATCAAAGCTAAAAAAGTAACTGAAAGTAATAGGTTATTTATCAAATTTGCTTCTTGTTCCTGAAAAGGAATAGAACTGTTTTTTAAAAAAAACATGGGCAATAAATAAGCTGCTAAATACAAAAAATAATATGACCTAAATTCTTTAACAGCTTTATCAACCACAATTTTTGATTCAGAATACAACATTCCAAAATAAAAACTAGAGCGTTGTGTAAAATGACGTTCCCATTTGATAGTTGTCATTTTTAGTGCATTTTCAAACGAATGATTTTTGCTCATCAATTGTTCAATATCCAAAATCATGTGATCTAAAATTTCGACTTTTAAATCTAAATATTCAACTTTTCTGTTTTGTAAATAACTCTCTACAATTTCTATTTGCTCTTTTGTCAATTCCATAGTTGTCAATTTTATTCCAAACTAAATTTAGGATTTACTAACTGTTGCATTGTTCTCAAAAATTCTTGCATTTCCGAAACTTTATTAGCGGTTTCTTTGCTGCCATTTTCAGTAAGTTTATAGTATTTTCTGAGTCTGTTTCCAACATTTGCAACCTCAACATCTAGCAAACCATCCGCTTCTAATTTATGCAATGCAGGATACAAAGCACCTTCTGTAATATTCAATTCGCCTTTGGTCAATTCTTTTACTTTTTGTGTAATTTCATAACCATACATTTTTTCATTACTTGCCAATAATTGCAAAATAATAGTTTGTAAAGAGCCTTTGAATAATTTTTGATTTCCCATTTTTGAATACATTTTCGAAGGCAAATATATACATAATTTTCCTATACATAAAATTCTTATGTATATAATTTTTCACAAGATTAAGTTTTGTAAAAATTATTTTACAACTTTCAAAACATCTGCAATTATGCGTTCCAACTCAGCTTTTGGCAAAGCGCCACTTGCCATTTGTGGGGCTTCATCCATTGGACAAAAAAGCATGGTAGGAATGCTTCTGATTGCAAATGCTGCTGATAATTCTTGCTCAACTTCAGTGTCGATTTTATAAATGTCTATTTTGCCTTTATATTCATCCGAAAGTTGCTCTAAAATTGGTGCAATCATTTTGCAAGGCCCACACCAATCTGCATAAAAATCAATAATTGCGGGTTTGTCACCTTCAAATTTCCATTCTTCGTATTTCTCAAAATTAAATACTTTTTCTAAAAATGTTTCTTTGGTTAAATGTGTTGTCATGATGAAATTTTCACTAAATGTAATGGTTTTATAAAATTATATCAATAAAAATGAGAATTTTATATTTGTTAAAAACTTTTAAATCATTGGTTTTATGTAACTTATCCCGTCTAAAAACAATTAATTTTAATACAATCTTCAAACAAACTTATCATGAACAAAAAATTTATTTTCATCCATTTCATTGCAAGCATTATTTTAGTAGCTTGTATCAAAAAAATAGCATCGTGAATTATCCAGAAACTACTAAAAAAACAGTGGTTGATACGCTTTTTGGAACAGAAATTATCGACAATTATCGTTGGTTAGAGGATGATAAAAGTGCAGAAACTGAAAATTGGGTAAAGGCTCAAAATGAAGTTACTTTCGATTATTTAAAGAATATTCCATACAGAGAGGCACTTAAAAATCGCTTGTCAGAATTATGGAATTATGAAAAAGTGGGAACACCATTTAAAGAAGGAGTTTACACGTATTTTTATAAAAATAATGGATTGCAAAATCAGTCTGTGGTTTACAGGCAAAAAGACAATGGAGAACCTGAAGTTTTTTTAGATCCAAATACTTTTTCTGAAGATGGTTCTACTTCTTTAGGAGGTTTGAGTTTTTCTGAAGATGGAAAAACGGCTGCATATTCCATTTCTGAGAGTGGATCTGATTGGAGAAAAGTTATAATTATCGATGTTGAATCAAAAAACGTAAAAGAAGACACCTTGGTTGATGTGAAATTTTCGGGAGTTTCTTTTTATAAGAATGAAGGATTTTACTACTCAAGTTATGACAAACCAAAAGGCAGTGAATTGTCTGCAAAAACAGATCAACACAAATTATATTATCACAAATTAGGAACTTCTCAAAAAGATGATGTTGTAATTTTTGGTGAAAAACCATCAGAAAAACACAGATATGTTGGAGGATCTGTTACCGAAGATAATGCGTATTTAGTGATTACTGCTGCTGTTTCAACTTCAGGTAATAAATTGTTTATCAAAGATTTATCAAATCCTAAAAGTGAATTAATTACGATTTTAAACAACACAAATAGTGACACTCATGTGCTTGATAATCATAGAACAAATTTATATTTACAAACCAATCTGAATGCACCAAATCAAAAAGTTGTGACAGTTGATGTCTCAAATCCAACCCCAGAAAACTGGAAAGATTTTATTCCACAAACTGAAAATGTATTGAATTGTACTTCTGGTGCTGGGTTTTTATTCGCAGACTATATGGTAGATGCTGTTACCAAAATGTTACAATATGATTTTAATGGAAAAATGATTCGAGAAGTGAAATTGCCAGGTTTGGGTTCTGCAGGAGGTTTTAGTGGCAAAAAAGATGCAAAAGAGCTTTATTTTTCATTTACAAATTACAATACACCAAGTTCATCTTTCAAATTTAATCCAACAAATGGCGAATATAAATCTTATTGGAAACCTTCAATTAATTTTAATTCAGACGATTACGAGAGCAAACAAGTTTTTTATACTTCAAAAGACGAAACAAAAATTCCGATGATGATTACTCACAAAAAAGGAATTGAACTTAATGGAAAAAACCCAACTATGTTATATGGTTATGGTGGATTTAACATAAGTCTTACACCAAGTTTTAGTATTTCAAATGTAGTTTGGGTGGAACAAGGTGGCGTTTATGCGGTTCCAAATTTACGTGGTGGAGGTGAATATGGCAAAAAATGGCATGATACAGGAACACAAATGAAAAAGCAAAATGTATTTGATGATTTTATTGCAGCTGCAGAATATTTGATTAAAAACAACTACACTTCCTCTGATTATTTAGCGATTAGTGGTGGTTCAAATGGTGGATTATTAGTAGGTGCAACAATGACACAAAGACCTGATTTAATGAAAGTTGCATTGCCAGCTGTGGGTGTTTTAGACATGTTGCGTTATCACACTTTTACTGCAGGTGCAGGTTGGGCTTATGATTATGGAACTGCTGAAGACAGCAAAGAAATGTTGGATTATTTGAAAGGATATTCGCCAGTTCACAATGTAAAAAAAGGTGTAAAATATCCTGCAACGCTTATCACAACTGGTGATCATGATGACAGAGTAGTGCCTGCACATAGTTTTAAATTTACTGCTGAATTGCAAGAAAAACAAACAGGAAATAACCCGACTTTGATTAGAATTGAAACCAATGCAGGACATGGAGCAGGAAAACCTGTTTCGAAAATTATTGAGGAAAATGCAGATGTTTTTGGATTTACGCTCTTTAATATGGGTTTTGATGAATTGCCAAATCCACCAAAAATGAAGATAAAAGGGAAATTTTTAATAAAATTTTTTAATAGTAAAACTCATAAAAACTGATAATTTTTGTGAGTTTTTCTGTTTTATTTTGGATTGGAATTCTACAAAAACACACATATATTTATATACATTTGTATCAAAAATAAATCCATTTTTAACATTGAAATCAGATATTCAAACGAAAAAAAAATTCCTTTTTATTTCACGTTGGGGCGAAACTTTAGATATTGTAAACACCATAAAACAAGAAGGACATGAAATAAAATTTTTTATTGAAGACAAATCTTCAAAAGAAATAGGTTTTGGTTTTGTTGACAAAGTTACTCGTTGGGAAAAACATATTGATTGGGCAGATATTATTGTTTTTGATTACACTGGATATGGAAAAATTGCAGCAGATTTAAGAAAATCAGGAAAAATTGTTTTTGGCGGATCTGAATATACAGATTTGTTAGAAAGCGACAGAAATTTTGGACAAGCAGAACTTCAAAAACATAAAATAAAAGTGATTCCTTCAAAGGAATTTACCTCATTTAAAGATGCTGTTAATTATATTGAACTAAATCCAAATTCGTATGTATTAAAACCTTGTGGAGAAACGCAAGAATTGAAACAATTATTGTTTGTTGGTAGTGATGATGAGGGTTTAGACGTGATTCGTGTGTTGAAAGCTTATGAAAAATCATGGGGAAATGATTTCGGAAATTTTCAATTGCAGCGAAAAGTAAAAGGGGTAGAAATTTCGGTTGCAGCTTTTTTTAACGGAAAAGAGTTTCTATATCCCATCAATATTACGTTCGAACATAAAAAATTATTCCCAAAAGAATTGGGCGTTTCTACTGGCGAAATGGGAACAAGCATGTTTTGGACAAAAGATTCTCCAATTTTCAATGCTACATTGTTGAAGTTTCAAAATACACTTGCCAAACATCAATTTATTGGTCATATAGATATCAATTGCATTGTAAATGGCAATGGGATTTATCCGTTAGAATTTACATCAAGATTTGGATATCCTCAAATTTTTATACAAAGAGCTGGAATTAACGAACCAATTGGTGATTTTTTATACAAAATTGCATCAGGTAAAAATTTTAAAATAAACACCAAAAAAGGTTTTCAAGTTGGGGCTTTTATAGTTGTGCCTCCTTTTCCTTATGATGATAAAAAAACCTTTGATTTATTTTCAAAAGATGCAGTTGTTGTTTTCAAAAAGAACGGAAAAGATGGCGTTCATCCTATGCATTTAAAAAAAATAAATGATGAATGGTTGATTACTGGAAATACAGGAATTGCTGTGTTGGTTTCAGGATTTGGAAATACCATGAAAGATGCACAAAAAATGATGTACAATAGAATCAATAATGTGATTATCAATAATGGCTATTACAGAACAGATATTGGAGATCGCTGGGCAGAAGATTCTGATAAATTATGGTCTTGGGAATTGTTGTAAAATAATAAAAAAATGATTTTTAAAAAAACTACGGATGTTAACGCTTTTTTCAATATACTTCCAGATGATTGGAAAGAAGGCATTTTGCCTTTTTGGGATTCATTTAAATCAACAACTGATTGTTATATCATTTCTGAAAATGATACAATAATTGCAGGAGGTTTGGTTTTTTCCACATGTCCTCCAGATATGAAATATGCTAAAAATGAAGCTAATTTTTGGTTGAAAAATGGCTATTTATACCTTGGATTTATTTTTGTTTTGGAAGAAAAAAGAGGTAAATATTTAGGAAGTTTTTGGTTAGAAAATCTTAAAAAAACACTGCCGAAAGAACAATTTTGGCTCACTATTGAAGTTTTACATTTGGGTTCTTTTTACTCTAGAAATGGGTTTAAACGTGTGAAATCAATTTTCAATGAAGGAATTGAAGAAGTTCTTTACATTTTTGAAAATCATTGACAGGCTTCATTAAAGTTTTTTCTAATTTTTTCCTAAGATTAAAAATACAAATATGAACTTTCTATGAATTGTTAATGTGCAAATTTGTAAACTGTTTTAAAAATTTTAAGCAACAAAGCAAAAGTCACAAACATGAATGGGAAAAAAGAGATGAAAAAAATGAAAACATTCAAAGCGTCTAATAAGGTTTCTATATAAGACATCTTTAACATGTAATTTCCTGAAGTGTATAAACCTATTGAAGAAATTAATATTATGGCTACTTGTTTAATTTCAATTGTTTTCATGATTAGGGATTTAAATATTCAACTTAATTACACTGTAAAATTAAAAGATTTGCAGGTAATCGTAAAAGAAAACAGAATCCACTTAGCAGTTGATTTTTTATCAAGACAAGTGTATTGCATTTGGTAACATCTGGTTAGATTTTATTTTTTTATGAATATAAAAAAGTATTTTATTTGGTAATATTTTATGTTTTTATGGAAATTTATAACATCTATTAAGAAGAAAAGAAGGGTTTAATAGATTAATATGAAAGGCAACAATAGAATACTTATCAATTTTTAATAAAATTATAGTACTCTATGGTTACTTGGTTTTTTTACCATAAAAAAAGGTTTTATGAGTTTTCATAAAACCTTTATTTTTGTCTTGTGGTCCCACCTGGGCTCGAACCAGGGACCACCTGATTATGAGTCAGGTGCTCTAACCAACTGAGCTATAGGACCAAGAATTGGTGTGCAAATGTACTATTTATTTTAAATTATTTACAAATAAATTCTGAAGAATAATTAAACTGTTCTATTCATTAACCACAAACCAAAATTTTTCAATTTCTTTTTGTCTAACTCAGAAATGGTCATTTCTTGCAATGTTTCAAACGCTTTTTCTGTGTAGGATTCAATTTCATTTTTAATCAATAACGGAATGTCATACAATTCAAAAATTCTTGTTACCTCAGTAATTTTTATTGAATTGTCTTCTAATTTTTGATTGTAAAAAAAGTTCAGCTTTTGTTGGTCTCTTTTGTCTGCCAATTTCGATGCTTTCAAATATAAATACGTTTTTTTATTTTCAATAATATCGCCAGCAATCTGTTTTCCAAAGGTTTCTGGATCTCCAAAAGTGTCTAAATAATCATCTTGCAATTGAAAAGCCAATCCTAAATTCAATCCAAAATTATAAATTAAATCAGCGTTTTTTGAATGAGTTTCAGAAACGATTGCACCCATTTTTAAAGCAGCAGCCACCAAAACCGAAGTTTTTAAACGAATCATTTCAATATATTCTTCAATGGTTACGTCATTTCTGGTTTCAAAATCAACGTCTAATTGTTGTCCATCACAAACTTCTAAAGCTGTTTTGCTAAACAACTTTGCCAACTCTTGGAAAATTACTGGTTCATAATTCTCAAAAAATTGATACGCCAAAATCAACATGGCATCTCCTGAAAGAATTCCTGTGTTTACATTCCATTTTTCATGCACCGTCTTTTCGCCTCTTCGCAGAGGAGCTTCATCCATAATATCATCATGAACTAAGGTAAAATTATGAAAAACCTCCACAGCCAAAGCTGCAGGCAACGCTTTCTTAAAATCTTGTGAAAAAATATCTGCAGACATCAACGTTAAAATTGGACGCATTCGCTTGCCTCCTAATTTTAAAATATAATCTATGGGTTCGTATAAATTTTTTGGTTCTTGAACCCATTTTTTTGAATCCAAATACGCTAAAAATGCTTTTTGATAATTTAAAATATCCAAAATTTAAATTTTTCTGTAAAAATAAGGTAAAGAAATCCTTCTTAAAATTCTGAATGTTAAAAAATCATTAAAACTTTGGAAACTTTTTTTGTTTCTAAAGTTTCCTGTTGTAATTTTGCGCCGAAATTATGAAAGAAACAATCATTGATAAATCGTGTGAACTATTCTTAACCCTTGGTTTTAAGAGTGTTACTATGGATGAGATTGCCAATGCAATTGGGGTTTCTAAAAAAACCATTTACAAATATTTTAGCAACAAAACAGATTTGGTCACTGCGGTTACGAATACCATGTTTGAAAAAATTTCTTGCGGAATTGATCATGTCTGTGGTGATAACATGAATCCTATTGATGAAATTTTCGCTATCAAAAAATTGGTTTTAGATCATTTGAAAGACGAAAAATCTTCTCCTCAACATCAACTACAAAAATATTATCCAAGATTATTTCACTCTTTAAAACAGAAACAATTCCAACTAATGCAAAAATGTGTTGTGGAAAATCTTGAAAAAGGAATTGAGATGAAGCTTTATAGAAAAGATATCAATATTGATTTTATGTCAAGAATCTATTTTATTGGAGTTACAGGCATCAAAGACAATGACATGTTTCCTATAAAAAATTATGTCATGAAAACATTAATGACTCAATATTTAGAGTATCATTTGAGAGCAATTTGTACTCCTAAAGGCATCCTTCAACTTGAAAAACAATTAAACGAATATTAAAATGAAAAGAATTTTACTTGCATTAACCATCACTTTTCTATCAACCGTAAAAGCGCAAGAAAAAACCATGTCGTTTTCACTTGAGGAAGCTATCAAATTTGCAATAGAAAATAGCTATAATACCAAAGCTGCTAGAAATGAAATCCGTTCTGCCAAAGAAAAAGTTTGGGAAACAACCACTATTGGCTTGCCTCAAATCAATGCTAAAGTTGATTACCAAAACTTTTTAAAACAACCTGTTTCTTTGCTACCAGCAGCCGCTTTTGACAATACAACTTCTACTGTAGAAACTGTTGAAGAATATTTTAATTTACAAGCGAACACAAGACCCACTCCCGCTGAAGGCTTTATTCCTGTGGTTTTTGGCACCAAACAAAATATGAACGCATCAGTTACTTTAACCCAGTTATTGTTTGATGGTTCTTATTTGGTTGGATTGCAAGCAGCGAAAACTTTCTTAAAAATCTCAAATCAAGCAGAAGAAAAAACGGAACTCATTACAAGAGAAGCTGTTATAAATGCTTATGGAACTGTTTTAGTAACCGAAAACAGTGTAGCAATTCTGAAAAAGAATATTGAAATTTTGGAGAAGAATTATCAAGATGCTAAAAAAATATTTGAAAATGGACTCAATGAAGAAGAAGATGTTGAGCAACTTGAAATCACTTTGGGAAATTTGAAAAATCAATTAAATAGCGTGCAAAGAATGCAAGAAATTGCTTATCAAATGTTAAATCTTTCTCTTGGAAATCCTATCAATACAAAATTAATTTTGACAGATACTTTGGATGGATTAGCAACTTCAAATATCAATTTAAGTTTGATTTCAGAAACATTCAATGTTGATAATCACATTGATTTTAAAATCGCAGAAAATGATCGCGAAACCAAAAGGTTGATGGTTAAACTTGAAAAAAGCAAGTATTTACCAAGTTTAGGCGCTTTTGTAAACTATGGTGCACAAGCTTTTTCTGATTCTTTTTCATTTTTTAAAAACAGCCAAACTTGGTTTCAATCATCAATTTTCGGAGTAGGATTGAATGTTCCTATATTTAGTAGTTTTGGTAAAAATGCCACTACTGCTCAAGCCAAAATTGCACTAGAAACTGCTGATTTGAGACTAGAAGAAACAAAACAAAGACTCAGTTTGCAAGCAGAAAAAGCCAGAAGTGATTATCAATTTAGCATCGAAAATTATCAAACAGCCAAAAGAAATGTTGGTTTGGCAGAAAGAATTGAAAACAAACAACGCATCAAATTTTTTGAAGGAATATCCTCAAGTTTTGATTTGTTACAAGCACAAAACCAATTATACGCACAACAACAAAATTACATTCAGTCAATGCTTGATGTAATTGCTAAAAAAGCAACTTTAGAAAACGCACTAAACATTCCAATAAAATAATTAACTAAATATGAAAACTGTATACACATTATTAATATTAACATTTTTCTTTATCTCTTGTGGAGAAAAAAAACAACCCACTTTAGAGCAAGTGATTGCCACCAAAGATTTGAAACAAATTCGTGCTAAAAAAACAGAATTGGACAAACAAAGTCAAGAAATTTCTGAAAAGATAAAATTATTAATTTCAGAAATTGACGAATTAGACACTTTGAAAAAAATTCCTTTGGTGACAGCCATTGAACTCAAAGAAGAGATTTTTATGCATTATTTAGAATTGCAAGGTGATGTAAAAACCAAACAAAATGTGTTGATTTTTCCTGAAATGCCTGGAACATTAGAAAAAGTGTATGTTTCAAGAGGACAAAATGTGGTAAAAGGTCAAGTTTTGGCAAGCATTGACGATGGTGGAATGTCGCAACAAGTAGCACAATTAGAGGCAACAACAGCATTGGCAAAAACAACTTTTGAACGTCAAAAAAGTTTGTGGGATCAAAAAATTGGTTCAGAAATTCAGTTTTTACAAACGAAAACAAACTATGAAGCTCAAAAAAATAGTTTGGCACAATTTAAAAAACAACTAGGAAAATCAACCATAAGAGCACCATTTACAGGAGTTATTGATGAAGTAATTAAAGATCAAGGAACTGTGGTTGCACCTGGACCTGGCTCAGAAATTTTTAGAATTGTGAATTTGAACAACATGTTCATTGAAACTGCTGTTCCTGAAAAGTATATCAGTAATGTAACAAAAGGAAAAAGTGTGGAAGTTTTTTTACCAATGTTGGATAAAACGTTGAACACAAAAGTTAAAGAAACTGGAAATTTTATCAATCCCGCAAATAGAACTTTTACCATTGAAATTGAAGTTCCAAATTCAGATAAAAGCATCAAGCCAAACTTAACTGCAAAACTTAAAATAAACGATTATACTAGTAAAAATGCGTTGTTAATTTCACAAAGTATTATCTCTGAAAATGCTGAAGGTCAGCAATATGTATATATAATTTCAAACTTAAAAGACAACAAAGGTTTTGCAAAACAAACCATTGTAAAAACTGGTAAAACTCAAGGAGATGTCATTGAAATTTTGGAAGGTGTAACGGCAGGAGATATTTTGATTGAAGCTGGTGCAAGAAGCGTAAAAGATGGACAAGAAGTGAAGATTAGTGAATAGTCTTTTGTTCTTAATTTAAAATCAAAAAAAACTATCAAAAATAATAAGTCTAATGACTACAAATAATAAAAAAACCGACAAAGAATACAAACCTTCTTCATGGGCAATTGCCAATAGCACCACAATGTATGTTGCTATTTTCCTGATTTTGGCTTTGGGAATCGCAGCCTATTTTAGCATGCCAAGAGAGGATTTTCCTGAAATCAAAGAAACCAAAATTTACATTAGCACTTTATATCCAGGAAATACTGCTGAAGATATTGAAAAACTAATTACTGATCCACTTGAAGACCAATTGAAAGGCTTGAGTGGCGTTGTTGAAATCACCTCAACTTCACAAGAAGATTATTCTATGATTGTAGTTGAATTTGATGACAACATGAATGTTGAAGTTGCAAAACAACGTGTAAAAGACAAGATTGACGCCGAAAAAGCAACCGAAGATTGGCCAACTTTCAATGGCGCAAAAGTAGACCCAAATGCTTTTGATTTGAGTATTTCTGAAGAAGTTCCGTTTTTAAATATCAATATATCAGGAGATTATCCTTTAGAAAAACTAAAAGAATTTGCAGAGTATTTGCAAGATGACATCGAAGATTTAATCGAAGTAAAACAAGCTGATATTCGTGGAGTTCAAAAAAAGGAGGTCGAAGTTGCAGTAGATATTTATAAAATGATGGCAACCCAAGTAAGTTTTAATGATGTTATCACAGCTATTAATAATGGAAATGTTACCTCATCTGCAGGGAATTTAATTGCAAGTGGACAAAGAAGAACCATCAGAATTTTAGGTGAAATTGAAAAACCTTCGGATTTAGAAAACTTTGTTGTTAAAACTGAAAAAGGAAACTCAATTTATTTAAAAGACATTGCAACAATTCGTTTTAAAGAAAAAGATAAAACGACTTTTGCAAGAAAAGATGGAAAACCTGTTGTTATGCTAGACGTTAAAAAACGCGCTGGAAAAAACATGGTGGGTGCTGCTGAACAAGTAAAAATCATTGTTGATGAAGCTGTTAAAAATTACTTTCCAAAAAATTTAGATGTAAGTATTACCAATGATTTATCTGACAAAACCATCAGTCAAGTGGATGATTTGGTGAACAATATTATTTTTGGAATTATCCTCGTAGTTGGCGTTTTGATGTTCTTTTTAGGATTCAAGAATGCTTTATTTGTTGGATTTGCGATTCCAATGTCCATGTTTATGTCTATCATGATTTTGAATGCAATGGGATATACGCTCAACACCATGATTCTTTTTGGGTTGATTATGGGATTGGGAATGCTTGTTGACAATGGAATTGTAGTCGTCGAAAACGTATATCGTTTAATGGACGAAGAAGGCATGTCAAGAGTTGAAGCGGCTAAAAAAGGAATTGGTGAAATTGCCTATCCGATTATCATTTCTACAGTAACCACAGTTGCAGCATTTGTTCCACTGGGTTTATGGCCTGGGTTATTTGGTCAATTTATGATTTATTTTCCAATTACACTTTCTGTTGTTTTGGGTTCATCATTAGTAGTTGCTATTTTCTTCAATTCAGTGTTGGTTTCAAAATTCATGACCACTGAAGACAAGGATATGCCACTAAAAAGAATCATCACCATTACATCAATTGTTGGTGCTTTTGGATTGGTGATTTTGATTTTTGGAGGTGCTTATAGAGGTTTAGGTTCTGTAATGATTTTCACAGCAATCATGTTATGGGTATATCGTTTATTTTTAAGAAAATGGGCAAATTATTTTCAAGATAACACCCTAGTTTGGTTAGAAAACGCTTATGAAACAACCTTGAAAAAATCTTTAAAAAGATGGTTTCCAGTGGCAATTACTATTGGAACATTTGTTTTATTATTCATTGCTTTTGGTGGTTTTGGAGCATCTGTAGCATCACAAAGAACAAAAATTGAGTTTTTTCCCGACAACAAACCTAACCAAGTTGTTGTTTATATTGAATATCCTCAAGGAACAGATATTGATGAAACCAACAAAATTACCAAGCAAATTGAACAGCGTGTTTATAATGTTTTAAACGAAGCTACTTATTTAGACAATGGCTACAATTTTATGGTAGAAAGTTCGGTTTCGCAAGTTGGTGAAGGTGCAGGAAATCCTCAAACTGATGGAGGTTCTACCGCTGAAATGCCTCACAGAGGAAAAATCACAGCTTCTATGCGTCAATACAAATATAGAAGGGGATTGGATAGTGAAGAACTACGTCAAAAAGTGCAAAAAGCATTAACTGGAATTTATCCTGGTGTGCAAATTTCCGTAGAAAAAGATGCCAATGGCCCTCCTGCTGGAGCACCTATAAATATTGAATTGGAAGGAAATAATTATGACGAATTAATTGTAACTGCCGAAAAAATGCGTGCTTTTATCAATACTCGAAATGTACCAGGAGTTGATGAAATAAAGATTGATGTAAACAAAGACAAACCATCAATGAAAGTGCTTGTTGATAGAAAAAAAGCAGGAGAATTGGGCGTTTCTTCAAGTCAAGTTGGGCAACAATTACGTAACGCTATTTTTGGGGCAAAAGCAGGAATTTATAAAGAGGATGGTGATGATTATGACATCAATGTTCGTTTTAATGAAGACATCAGATATAACAAAAGCGCCATTTTTGAGCAGAAAATTACCTTTAGAGACATGGCTTCTGGTCAAGTGAAAACCATTCCAGTTTCTTCAATTGCAACACAAACAAATAGTTCTGGTTTTAGTGCCATCAAACATAGAGACACCAAACGTGTGGTAACAGTGTATTCGCAATTGGCGCCTGGTTATGTGGATGCGGCCGCAGTAGTAAATCAGATTAAGGAAGAAATGAAAAGTTTTTCTGAATTATCAAGTGCTATAAAAATTGATTATACCGGACAGTTAGAAGAACAAAACAAGCAACAAGCTTTTTTGGTGGGTGCCTTTTTTAAAGGTTTGGCATTAATTTTCTTTATATTGATTTTCCAATTTAACTCGGTTTCAAAACCGTCAATTATTATGGTTGCTATTTTCTTGAGTTTCATTGGTGTTTTTGGAGGAATTGTCATCACAGGAAGTTCGTTTGTGATTATGATGACCATGATGGGAATTATTGCACTTGCAGGAATTGTCGTGAATAACGGAGTCGTCTTGCTGGATTATATGCAATTATTGATTGATCGTAAAAAAGAAGAATTTGGCTTAGAAAATCAAAAATATTTGCCTAAAGAACTGCTTTTAGAGGCAGTAATTAAAGCTGGAAAAGCACGTTTGCGTCCTGTTTTATTAACCGCAATTACCACAATTTTAGGATTGATTCCGCTTGCAATTGGCTTAAATATTGATTTTTTCTCTTTGTTTAGTGAATTTGATGCCAAAATATATATGGGAGGTGATAATGTAATTTTTTGGGGACCATTGGCTTGGACGGTAATATATGGACTATTTGTGGCAACATTTTTAACACTAATTGTGGTGCCAATTTTATTCTATTTAATCACACGTTTTAAAATGTGGTTGCAACAAAAATTTCAACAAGAAGAAATCAAAATTGTAGAATAAAAAACTATTTTTAAATATTCAAAAAAGGTTGCTTATTAATTGTAGGCAACCTTTTTTCATTTTTGTACTTTTGAAATATGAATCCGAAAAAAAGTTATACAGTTCAGGAAATCCAACAAAAAATAGCACAATATTGTGTGTATCAAGATCGCTGTCATAAAGAGGTAGAAGAAAAAATAAAATCTTTTAACTTGATTCCTGAAGCACGAGAAATGATTTTAATAAGCTTGATGAAAGACAATTTTCTGAACGAAGAACGCTTCGCCAAAAGTTTCGCACGAGGAAAATTCCGAATTAAACATTGGGGAAAAAATCGCATTGTGAACGAATTGAAAATGAGAGATATTTCGTCTTACAACATTAAAACTGCATTAAAAGAAATTGATGAAGATGACTATCTAAAAACCATTTATAGCATCACTGAAAACAGAAATACTATCATTTCGGAATCTAATCCTTATAAGCGCAAAAAAAAATTAATTGATTTTCTCCTTAGAAAAGGCTTTGAAACGGATTTAATTTTAAAAGTTCTTGATGACGTTTTGTCTTAAATTAGTTGAACTTACGCTGAAAAATGGAATCGTTTTTTCGAGTGATTTTTACTACTTTATTCATATCGTTATTAGGAATTGGAACTGACAAGACGTAGTGTTTTATTTTCCAAGATGCACCAACTTTTTCTAAAACTCCTGATCCTCTAAAAGTGCCTCTATTAGTTTGTAAATGTTCGTCAAACCAAGCAAAATTTCCAATATCATTTACATAAATATTTCGCTCTAAAGCTTTAAAATTCCAAGCTTTGCCTTTGTCAAAATGTGGTTTGCTATATGCTTCAAACTGCTTTTTTGTCCAATTTTCAGTTGCATCAGTTCCTAAAAAAACAGAGGTGCTATCCATTTTATCAAAATAATTTGCATAATTCGGCTCGGCAGCAGCTAAATGCCAATCCTCTAAAAAGCTATTCAGAGTCAATTTTAATTGTTGTTTTTCTGAGTTGGAAATTTCTGAAAGTGGCTTTTCACATGAAATTAAAAAGAAAAAAAATGGTAAAATTGAACTTATTTTTCTCATTAATTCTCTCTCTTCAAATTATTTAATTCTTTCTCTCTCAGAATTTTTTCTTGATTCCTTTTCAAAATACTAATTCTTGAAATCGTATCAATCTTAGTAGAATCAAGTCCAATCAGTCGCAAATCAATATCAATCTCATCTTCAAATTTTTTCTTTGAGAATATTGTATTTATCTTGGCATTGACCGCCGAAAAAGCATCTAAAATTTTATCTACCTGAGTATTTACCTCGTTTGCTGTAATTGCTGGAATCGTATTCATGTCAGCCAAACGCAAAGATTCGTTATACAGTATATTCACTCTAGTTTCAAAAGATGGATTCTGAAATAATATTGATTTTTTACTTTCTTTTAATAATTTTATAAGGTCTCTGAGCTCTAATGAATTGCTCAAAACTTCTTTTGGTGAAGCTTTTATAAATCGATCTAAAAAGTTTTTTAAAACATTTAATTCGTTCCAATCGGCAATTTGCATCTGAAAATCATTTGAAACAACCTCTGAAACTGAATGTTCAACAACAGCTCTTAAAGCAGAAATTTCTGACTGATTTACTTCGGTTTTTTCTACTTCCTTGTTGCAAGAAACCATTGAAAAAAATATAATAATGATAATATATTTCACAGATAGCAAAATTAATGATGTAAAAATACATATTTTAACGTTGCAACGGCATTTGAAAAATCATAAAATCAAACGCAATTAAATATTAAATATTTTTACGTCACTTTATTTGAGAATAACAAAATTAAGTACCTTTGTTTTGATAAATTATTGATTTTATTTCAATGGATAAACGAATATTGGTTTTAGGAGCAAGTGGTCAAATAGGCACAGAGCTCACTCAAAAATTACGAGAACTCTACGGCAATTCAAATGTGGTTGCTTCTGATATAAAATTGGGTACTTTTGAAATGATAGATGCTGGTCCTTTCGAAATTGTTGATGCAACAGACAAAGAAACTATTTTGTCAATTATCAAAAAATACCAAATAAATCAAGTGTATTTATTAGCTGCAATGTTATCTGCAACTGCTGAAAAATTTCCACAAAAAGCTTGGAATTTAAACATGAATTCCTTGCTGGCAGTCTTAGAATTGGCAAAAGAAAAACACATTCAGCAAATTTATTGGCCAAGTTCAATTGCTGTTTTTGGACCAACCACACCCAAAAATAATACACCCCAAAAAACCATCATGGAACCTTCTACAGTTTACGGAATCAGCAAATTGGCTGGCGAATTTTGGTGCAATTATTACCACGAAAAATTTGGTGTTGATGTGCGAAGTTTGCGTTATCCAGGCATTATTTCTTGGAAAACAAAACCTGGAGGAGGCACCACAGATTATGCTGTTGACATCTATTTTAAAGCTGTTGAAGAAAAAAAATTCACGTGTTTTTTAAGTGAAAACACTCGTTTACCAATGATGTATATGGAAGATGCTGTGAACGCAACCATTCAATTGATGGAAGCAAATCCTGAAAATATCAAAATAAGAACAAGCTATAATTTATCAGCCATCGATGTTACTCCAAAAGAGATTGCAAACGAAATTAAAAAGCGAATTCCCGATTTCACCCTTGATTATGTTCCTGATTCAAGACAACAAATTGCTGATAGTTGGCCATCATCTATTGACGATTCTGAAGCTAGAAAAGATTGGAATTGGAAGCATGAATTTGATTTGCAAAGAATGACTTTTAAGATGTTAGAAAGCTTAAAAAACACTCTTTAAATCTTTCTTTTGTTAGTAATTTATTTTATTTCGTCTATCAAAATACCTGTTTTCAAAATCATGTAACATGAGTTACTTATAGCTGTTTTTGTAAGGCTTATCTTTGAGTAAAATTAGAAATAATGAAAAAAATAATCGTAAAAAGTTTAGAAAATTCGTATTCATATCAAGACTATCGACTTTTAATGCAGCAATTATTGTCTGAAGGAAAATCTACTGGACCTATTCAATCTGAAGAATTGACAAATTATAGTTTGCTGAACGAAACCAGAATGAAACGTTTGGATAAAACCATAAAAATTGCTGACGAAATTACTGGCGAAATTCAAAAAATAGAAGAAACTCAAACTTGGTTAGTCATCACTGAAAGTTGGTGTGGAGATGCAGCTCAAAATTTACCTGTCATTAACAAAATGGCTGAATTAAATGAAAAAATCAAATTAAAATTGGTTTTACGTGATGAAAATTTAGAATTGATGGATTTATTTTTGACAAATAATAGTCGTTCAATTCCAAAATTAATCATCTTTGATTCTGAATTAAATATCATCAATACTTGGGGTCCAAGACCTTCTATTGCTACAAAAATGGCAATTGAATACAAAGAAAAAAACGGCAGTTTAGATGCTGATTTTAAGCAAAATTTACAAATTTGGTATAATAAAAATAAAGGCGAAAATCTGCAAAATGATTTGATTCAATTGTTGCAAACCGCTGCTGTAAATTAAAATTTTCTTTCAAAAAATATCCTAAAAACCGCAAATTTGAAATCATTTTTGAGGTTTTTCTTTGTGTATATTTGCATTTCAAGAACAAAAATATGTTTGTAGATTATGACTCAATTTCGGAAGAAGCTAAAGTTTGGATTTATCCTTCAAGCCGAAAATTTTATGATACTGAAATTGAAGAAATTGAACATAAAATCAAAATTTTTTTGGAAAATTGGAAATCTGAGTACGAAAATTTCAAAGTTTCTTACCAATTTTTATACAAAAGATTCATCATTTTTTTTGCTGATGAAAAACTTTCACCAGTTTCAAATCTAGATATTGATGTGATGGTTTCTTTTATTTTAGAACTTCAATCTGACTACGAAGTAACACTTTTAGACAAAATGAACGTGTGTTTTAAACAAGGTGAATTTGTGCAATATAAAGAACTGAAAGATTTAAAAACCTTACTGAAAAACAAAGCTGTTACTGAAAAAACAATCGTTTTTGACAACTTAATTACGAACAAATTCGACTTCGAAAATTATTGGGAAATTCCGATGGAAGAAAGTTGGTACAATCGATTTTTGTAAATTTTATGCTACAAGTTCACAAGCTGTCTTTTGGTTATTCTGAAAAGAATTTGGTGTTAAACAACTTCAATTTCTCACTAAAAAAAGGCGAACATTTGTGTGTAATGGGCGAAAGTGGTTGTGGAAAATCTACCTTATTAAAACTCATTTACGGTTTGCTTGATGTCAATAAAGGCAGCATTTTTTGGGATGAAAAACAAGTTTTAGGACCTGCTTTTCACTTGGTTCCTGGAATGGATTTTTTTAAATATGTGGCCCAAGATTTTGATTTGATGCCTTATACTTCTGTTGCTGAAAATATTAGCAAATTTCTCTCACGCTTTCATCCTGAAGAAAGTGAAAAACGCACCAATGAATTGCTTGAAGTGATTGAAATGACTGATTTCAAAAATAACAAAGTCAAAAATTTGAGTGGAGGTCAAAAACAACGAGTTGCGATTGCTAGAGCACTTGCAAAAGAACCAGAATTATTGTTGTTGGATGAACCTTTTGGGCAAATTGATAATTTCAAAAAAAATAGTTTACGAAGAAAACTATTTCATTATTTGAAAGAAAAAAACATTGCCTGCATTGTAGCGACTCATGATAAAAATGACGCACTTTCTTTTGCGGATTCTTTATTAGTAATTCAAAATCAAGAGATTATAGCATTTAATAATCCAAAAGAAATCTTTAAAAATCCTTCAAATAAATATATTGCTGCGTTATTTGATGATGTAAATGAACTTACTTTCCATCAAAAAAAATCACTTTTTTTTCCACATCAAATAAAAAAAGTGGCCATTTCTGAATTTAAAGCAACTGTTTTACACAGCTATTTCAAAGGTAGTTTTTGGTTGATTGAAGCTGAATTTGAAGATCAAAAACTGTTTTTCAATCACGCATTTGAACTTGAAAAAGGACTTGAAATTAAACTATCTTTTGAATTTTGATGGTATTTCCAAGAAACACAAATTGTTCATTTTCTTGTTTTCCTAACAACAATTTTCCAATAGGAGATGACGTTGAAATTGCATAAAAAACTTCATTTTCAACAATTATTTTTCCAGCAGAAATACTCAAAAAATAAATGTCTTTTTCTGTAAAAACCAAACTTCCTAAATGCACTTTTTTTGATTTTTTTGAGATGTCTATTTTATCTAAAACCGAGATCATTTGGTTAATTCCTATCAATTGCAGTCCTGTTTTTTCCATTTCCAATTGCAGCATTGCGCGTCCAGTTTCGTGTTTATCACCAGCTGAACTTTTGGTTTCTGATTGCAAATCATTTTCATAAGAAAGTAAGGTTTGTTGAACCGTATTTAATCGATTTTCAACAAATTTTCTGCACGTTTCTAATAATTCGTTTTTGATGTTCCTCATTTTATAAAACTACAAATGCACCAAATTTCCCATGATGAGAAATGGAAATTGAAAGTGCTAATTTCTTTTTATTTTTATACAAAAATGGAACGCCAAATTCATTTTTTTGAATAGCAGTTGCGAAAGGAACACTTGACAATAATTGGTTTGAAACTTGAGAAGATTGTGATGATTTTTCATCCATCAAAAATAATTTTGAGGTCAAAATTTCAGTATTTTTTTTATAAACAACTGTGTGAATGTAGTTTTCAGTAATTGTTGTTGTAGAAAAATAGGTTTGTTCCTCCATTTTTATGATTCCTAAAGTTTTTGAAATCATAGAACAAACAAACTTTTTTGGTGCAAAAAATCGTTGTTGAAACACTTGTGTATAACATTTATAAGCAGCTTCTTTCATGCTCCAAAAAAGCCAAACTTGCAAAAAAGGATTCTCTGATGAAAGAATTTCAGCGATTTCAATATCTGTAAATTGCTTTTCTAAAAAACCTTTGCGCTGCCAATTACTTTGACTTTTTGCCAGCTGCAAATCAATCAAATCATTACCAATCATTTTTGGGCTAATTTATGTTCAATAATGTCAATTGCCGCTTTTACAGAAAGCATTTTTTCCATAGAATCGTTGTCAATTTCGATGTCAAATTCGTCTTCGATGTCTAAAATAACATCTACCAAATTTGCAGAATTGATTTTCAAATCTTTGATAAAATCAGTGTCTTCAGTTAAGTTTGCAAACGCTATTTCATCCTGAATATAAGGTTTTACAATCGTTTTTAATTTTGAAATTAAGTCGTCATTTTTCATAATTCGTCAATATATTTTTTAAAGATAACACATGCATTTACATCACCAAAACCAAAACTTGCTTTTGCAACAATATTGATGTTTTTGGAAATCATTTTTGTCGGAATTTTATCTGTTGAAATCATCGCTGAAATTCCAGGATGAATATCTTCGCAATTGATATTTGGAAACAGAAATTGGTGTTTTATTTGCAAAACAGTTGCCACACATTCAATGGCGCCAGAAGCTGCCAAACAGTGGCCAATCATTGATTTTAAAGAATTGATATACGGAAAATTTTTGCCATTTCTTTGCAGTGCTTTTGTCCAATTTTCAATTTCTAAATCGTCTTTTGAAGTTGCTGTTAAATGTCCATTTATAGCATCAATTTCTTCAGAAGAAATTCCTGAATCTTTCAAAGCATCCACAATGCATTTTTGAACAGCACTTGCATTTGGCGCAGTTAATGACCCTCCATTTCTTTGACCTCCAGCATTGATATTTCCTCCTAAAACTTCTGCATAAATTGTTGCTTTTCTTTCAAGAGCACTTTCCAAAGACTCTAAAATCAAAGCTCCTGCTCCACTTCCAGGCACAAATCCAGAAGCAGTTTCGCTCATAGGTCTTGAGCCTTTTTCGGAAGTTTCATTGTGTTTATAAGTCATGACTCTCATAGCGTCAAATCCACCCCAAGTGTACAAACTGCTGTCACTTGAACTGCCCACCAACATTCGTTTTGCTTTGCCATTTTGAATACGTTCAAAACCCATTAACAAGGCTTCAGCGCCTGTGGTACATGCAGAAGAATTTGTAGTTACTTGATTTCCAAGACCTAAAATTCCACCTAAATACGCAGAAATGCCACTTGACATGGTTTGAACTACTGAAGTACTGCCCAATTTTTTTACTTGATTTTCGTCAATTTTATAAATTGCTTCTCGTAATTTTTCAATTCCTGAATTACCTGTTCCAAAAATAATTCCGGAATCTGAATCTAATTCTGAATTTTCATCCACCAAAAATCCTGCATCTTTCCAAGCGTCAATTCCGGCCATACAACCATACAAAATAGAACTACTTTGAAAACCTCTCAATTGCAAAGGCGTTAAATATTCCGCAATTTTTTCGTCAGAGATAGTTGGAATTCCACCAATGCAACATGAAAATCCTTTGTCTTTTAATTCCTGATGAAATTGAATTCCTGATTTTCCAGTTTGAATTGCTTTTGTAAAATTTTCTAAACCAACTCCATTTGGGGCAACAACTCCTAAACCTGTAATAACGACTCTATTTTTCATTTTCTAGACACGGATTTAACGAATTTTCACTGATTTATTTCCTTTGTTAAAAATGGGCTTATCATTCCTGCAATGGTTCCTCTGCAAACCAATTCGTTTTTCATATTGAACATTTTCACATTGCATTTTAATTTATTGAATCTAAAATAGATTTTTTCTGAAACAATGCTTACTTTTTCTGATGGATAAACAGGTAAAAAGAAATCTATTTCATTGGATGTCAAGGCAATTTGAGGTTTTTTATCTGATGAAATTTCATTTTTCAACAAATAAATTCCCAAACAAACAACGCCAATCTGTGCCATGGTTTCTGTTAAAATAACGCCTGGCGTAATTGGTTTATTGATAAAATGACCTTTATAAAAATACTCATTTTCTTTGAATGTATAATTTCCTATAACACCATTTTCTGATATTTGCGTGATTTCATCCACAAACAAAAAAGGTTTTGTGTAAGGTAAAAATGATATAATTTTTTGTGAATCCATACTATCTTAAACTTTCTCCACCATCAACCTTGATAATGGTTCCATTAATCCATTTTGATTCCTCTTTACACATCAAATACACCACATTCGCAACATCTTCAGGTGTTGTTAATCGTCCAAAAGGATTTCTTTTTAAAGTATGTGCTTTTATTTCATCACTATTGGAAATCATTTGTAAAGACTGAGTATTTGTAACTCCTGCTTGAATACAATTGGCTCTAATTCCGTATTTCGCAAATTCCAATGCGATGTTTCTGGTAATGGCTTCCAAAGTGACTTTTGCAGCAGAAACAGCCCCATAATCTTCCCAAGGTTTTGAATTTCCTTCACTTGTAAAACTGATGATTCTTGCATCATCAGCAAACATTTTTTGTTGAAAAATTGCCTGAAACCAATCATACAAGCTAATTGCCATAGCATTGATGGTTAGTTGAAAATCATCATTTTGTAAAATTGGTTTTTCCACAGAAATCATGGGTTTTAAATTGCCTTTTGCAATCGAATGTACCAGTGTTTTAATTCGTCCTATTGCGCCTAATTTTTGGTTGATTTCAAAAATAATCTGACTTCTTTTTTCAGGATGTAAAGCATCAAAATTAAATGATAAAAACTCAGTTTTATGAGTTTGGATTTCCTTAAAATGAGCTTCAATTTCAGGCATTTGTGAACGTGAATTTCTGTGAATCACACAAATATTCATGCCTTGTTCAGCCAGTTTTTTGGCAGTTGCCAAACCCAAACCACTTGAGCCTCCTAAAATAATTGCCCATTCATTTTTGCCTTGAAAATCTTTCATTTTTTATGCTTCATTAAAGACCTACAAGGTTTTGAAAACCATGCAGGTCTAAATTTTGTCACCATTGTAATAAAATTCGTTGTGCCGAAAATCCAGGACCAAAACTCAACATCAATCCTGTGTCTCCTTTTTTAGGATTTTGATCCATAAATCGTTCTAAAACATAGAGCACAGTGGCGCTTGACATATTTCCGTATAAACGCAAAACTTCTTTTGTGTCATCAATATTTTTACCCAAAACACCAAATAAATCTTCCACAGTTTGCACGATCTTTTTTCCTCCTGGATGAAAAATCAAAAAATCAATATCTTGAATTTTCAACTGATTTTTTTCTAAAAACGGATGAATTATTGCAGGAAAATGATCTGAAATTTTTTGAGGAACTTCTTTGTCTAAAATCATTTGTAAGCCTGAATTTACCAAATTAAAACCCATCATATGAATTGCATCATAAAAATGATACATAGCTTCGTCCACAATTTCTGGACCTTCATCTTCTGGATAAGAAGACAAAATAACGCTTGCTGCACCATCTCCAAAAATAGCAGCACTTACAATATTTGCCATCGAAAAATCATCCAATTGAAAAGTGGCTGTTGGTGCTTCAACCGAAATCACAACGGCTCTTTTATTGGGATTAGCTTTCAAAAAATTCTTTGCATAAATTATTCCTGAAACGCCAGCTGCACATCCCATTTCTGTGATTGGCAAACGCACAATATCTTGTTTTAATTGCAATGAATTTATCAAATACGCATCCAAAGAAGGAATCATAATTCCTGTGCAACTTACCGTAATAATATAATCAATATCTGTAGGTTGAAGGTTGGCTTTTTGCAAAGATTTTATAAAAACTTGCTCACCCAATTTGATGACTTCACGTTTGTAAATGTTGTTTTTATCTTCAAAAGAAGTGGCTGTGAAAACCTCTTCAGGACTCATAATTGAAAACCGTTTGTCAACACCAGCACCTTCAAAAAGTTTGATGACTTTTCGTTGAAATCGTGGT
Source organism: Flavobacteriaceae bacterium CG2_30_31_66 (assembly GCA_001873065.1). GTDB lineage: Bacteria > Bacteroidota > Bacteroidia > Flavobacteriales > Flavobacteriaceae > Polaribacter. The sequence continues at coordinate 14,981 of MNYM01000015.1, read as the reverse complement.
TCTTGATCTTGCATCCAAAGTTCTACAAAAGGAATAATGTCTTTTGTTTCTTTAGAATATTGAGGCAATTGTTTTGCGACGGAGGTGATTTTTACTTTCATTTATTTTTTTAAAATCCACAAATATCTGAAAGCCCACTTCCAAGATATTTGAGGCGATTTGTTTATTTGTATGCTTATTTTTTCTAAATCTTTTCGTTTAAATCCTCTTAAAACAGATGTCAAACCATCTTCAATAATCATGTTATTTTTTATGAAAATTGACAACGTCATAAATAAATAATACGCCAATTTGTGCCTGTGTAAATCGTTGACAACAATTCCAATTTTCGTGTTTTGAAGGGTGTTTTTTAAAAATGAAATTAACGAATCCTCTTTAAAATGATGCAAAAACAAGGTTGCTAACACAATATCAAATTGCTGATTTTTAAAATTTTCCGAAAAAATATCTTCTGTTCGAAAACTAATTTCAGGAAAATCAATAGACAATTCTTGTGCATATTTTATGGCTTCAGGATTTGCATCAACACCAATTAATTGCAAATGAAATTGGGCTTTTCTTCCGAATTTTGCAACATCTCTCAAAATATCTCCATGACCACAACCAATATCAATAATGGTGATTTTTTTATCTTTTGGATGATTTTTCAACAAGCTTTTCAATCCGTTCAACGTTACTTTATTTCCTCCTAACCAACGATTTATATTTTCTAATTTATCCAAAGTATCTCTCAACAAATCACCTCCAATAGAAAAATCGTCCATCAATTCTTCTTTGTCTGTTCTAAATTTTGTGTTGATAAAAAAGTCCATTAGTTTTTTATAGGTTTTCCATGCGTTTGCTTAATAATTATGGGAACTAAAAAAGGAAATTTACTCAAAATTAGCAATAAAAAGTTAGCTATTTTATCTTGTCTAAACAACATCGCAATAAAATGACCTGTTTTTAATCGCCATTTAAACTGATAATTCCATCGTGAAAGATACTCGTTTTCTAGTGTATTTCTTCTTGTTATTTTACCTTCTAAATAATTTAGAATGAGTTTAGATGCGATTTGTGCAGATTGGATTGCCATACTCATGCCATTTCCGCACAATGGATGTATCATTCCTGCTGCATCACCGCACATAATGATATGATTTTCGACCAAAGTTTTTGATTCAAATGAAATTTGGCTGATGGTCAATGGCTCCTGAAAAATTGATTCAGAGTTTTGGAATATTTCTTTCAAAAATTGATTTTTAAACACCACATTTTCTTGAAAATCCTCAATATTTTTATGTTCTTTAAAAGATGAAAAATTGGTGATATAACACAAATTAATCTCATTATTTTCCACTTTTGAAACGCCACAATAACCTCCTTTGAAATTGTGAAGCGCCACTAAATCATCTGAAAAATTGCCTTTCACATGAATTTTCACCCCCAAATAAGGTGATTTTTTTTGGATAAAATCACGTTGCATAGCTACATCCAAAAAAGAACGTTTGCCAAAAGCACCAATCACAATTTTTGAGGTAACTATTAGATTTTCTTTGGTTTCAACTTCAAATAGATCATTTTTAAACTGAATATTTGTGACTAAATCTTGCCTCAAAATTACGCCGTTTTGAATGGCTTTTTGAAGCAATTCAAAATCTAATTTAAATCGAGAAATTCCAAAACCACCTAAAGGTAATATTGCAGAAATCAATTGGTTATTGGTGGTTGACAACTGAAATTTATCGATTTTAACAGCTCCAAAATCAAAAGGATTGAATTCTAAAAAAGCCAAATAAGGCAACACTTCATTAGAAATATATTCGCCACAAACTTTGTGTTTTGGATACTCATTTTTTTCAATCAGCAATACTTTTTTATTGAATTTTGACAAATGAATGGCATTGCACAAACCAGCCAAACCACCACCAACAATAATGACATCGAAATGTGTGTTTTGAGTTTTCATTTTTTCGTTAAATCAGCCAATTCTTTACCTACCAAACTTCCAATGGCAACACCCATTCCTCCCAAACGAACTCCGCAAAAAACATGATTTGACAATTGTTTTACAATGGCATTTTTCTGATTTCCAAGACCCATAATTCCACTCCATCTGTGTTCAATTTCAAAAGGAATGTTGGGTAAAATAATTTCTTGAAGCATTTTTTCTAATTCATTTTGAATGATGAAAGTTTGTCCAAATTCCGAGGTTTGTTCGGTGGTAAAATCGAGATTTCTACCTCCACCAAATAAGATTCTATCATGAATATTTCTAAAGTAAAAATAGCCTTTATCCAAATGAAAAGTTCCTTTGATATGCAAATTTTTAATCGGTTTCGTAATCAACACTTGTGCTCTTGCAGGTTGCACATTTTCATTGATTAATTGACTGGCAAAACCATTAGTTGCAATCAATAAATTTTGAGTATAAAAATCTAATATGTTGGTTTTTATATGTATTTCAGTCTCTTTTTCTATAAATGATTCAACAACAATATTATTGATAATTTTGATGCCTTTTTGCTGCACTTTTTGCAACAATTTTGCAGCCATTTTTCCAGTATCAATTTGACCTTCGAAATTGTTTACCATATACTTTGGAACCACTTTTTGGAAAGCAAATTTATTGTCAGAAATTGTAAAAATAGCAGAATTAAAAATAGGATGCAACAATTGATTAATTACTTCTTTTTGCTGCAAACATTCTTCAAAAATTTCCTCTTCTTTGAACAATTCGAAACCTTTATTTGGCTGAAAATCGATGTTTTTATCACCCAAATTTGAACGTAATAATTGCAATCCCTCCCAACGTTTTTTTACCAATTCAAAAACCTCTTCTTGAGTGTGAGATTGTAAATCATCTAAAATTTCTGACAAACTCCCAAAACAAGCAAATCCTGCATTTTTGGTGCTTGCTCCTTGAGGCAACATACCTTTTTCTAAAATAATAATTTTTGCTTTTGGATGAATTGTTTTCAATTGCAAGGCACAATTTAAGCCTACAATTCCACTACCAACAATCGTAAAATCGATGTTGGAAAACCATTCTTTTAACTCCCAATAACTTAGATTCATAAGTTTTTTTCAGTCTGTAATTTAGCCCTTTTTTTGTTTTAAAAATCAAATTTCAATTGTACCCAAATGGGCGTTGCTTTTTCTGTGTTTAAATTTCCGAAAGAAATTCCTAACAATCGTACCGAATTTTTTAATTTTTCTTGAAATAGTAACTCTTTTACAATAGGAAAAAACTCGAACTTTTCTTGCATAAAATACTCCATAGTTTTGCTTCTTGTTTGTTGAGAAAAATCGGAATATTTTATTTTTAAGGTGATGGTTTTTCCTTTGGTATCAGATTTTTTCATTCTTCTTTCGAGCTCATCTGCAATTTTTTCGAGTTTTTCTATCATAAAAATTTCTGAAGAAATATTCTCAAAAAAGGTGGTTTCTGCGCCAACAGATTTTCGAATTCTGTCTGGTTTTACTTCACTATGATGAATTCCTCGCACAATATTGTAATAATGCGCTCCTGATTTTCCGAACAAATTTGCCAAATCTTCCAATGATTTTTGTTTTAAATCATTCCCTGTAAAAACTCCTAAATTATACATTTTTGAAGTAGTAACTTTGCCAACTCCATAAAATTTATTGACGGGCAAATTTTCTAAAAACGTAATTACTTCTTCAGGATTTACGGTTTTTTGTCCATTTGGTTTGTTGATATCAGAAGCGACTTTCGCAATAAATTTATTGATAGAAATTCCTGCAGAAGCTGTCAAATTTAATTCATTAAAAATCCGATTTCTGATTTCTTGCGCAATCAAACTTGCTGACGGATTTCCAACTTTATTTTCGGTTACATCCAAATACGCTTCGTCTAAAGAAAGTGGCTCCACCAAATCAGTATAATCATAAAAAATTTCTCTAATTTGATGAGAAATTTCTTTATATCTCGAAAAATTCGGCTTTACAAAAATTAAATCAGGACATTTTTGTCTCGCTAAAACGCCACTCATGGCAGATTTTACTCCAAATTTTCGCGCTTCATAACTTGCTGCTGCAACAACACCTCTTGATTCTCCTCCACCAACAGCAATGGGTCTTCCTCTTAATTCAGGATTGTCCAACTGCTCTACAGAAGCAAAAAAAGCATCCATATCAACATGAATTATTTTACGAAAAGGAGGCTGTAATTCCATATTTCTTAAGTACAGAAATCGTTAGAATTTGAGTTAGAATTTTAAAAATTTTATAGAATTTTCGATTACTTCTTGAAACTCTTTTGAAACTGATTTTTTTGTCCAAGGATGAAAAATATTAAACACATGATCAGCATTTTCAATGATTTTAAAAACAGCTTTTGGATTCCATTTGTGGAGGTTTTTTGCATCTTCAATCGAAACAGCATTGTCTTGATTTCCATGAATAATTAAATGCGGAATTTGAATATTTTTAGTTGCATTTTGAATGTTTAAGCGATTTTTATTTTTTTCAAAGTCTTCATAAAATTGGAAAAAATGAGGCATTTCTTGAAGCGTTCGTTCATTTTTTACGAAATAAACACCATTTTCTTTCCATTTTTGAAAATCATCTCCTTTTCGAAATCGGGTTTCATAATCACACACAGCTGCTAAAGTAATCACTTTTTTAATCCTTGAATCTTCATTAGATTTTAAAAGAACAATTCCACCAGCTCTACTGTGACCAATCAGAGAAATTTCATCAGTTTTTATCTCATTTTTAAAGTTTTGATTCGAAAAAATCCAATCTATAATTGTTCCTAAATCATCCATTTCTTTGGTATAATTGTTATTTCCAAAGGCTTCTAAATCAGAAAAATCAATAGGGTTTTGAGGAGTTCCTCCATTGTGAGAAAAATTAAATTTTACAAAGAAAAAGTCTGCTTCAGCAAAAGCTTTCGCCATCAAATTCCAAGCTCCCCAATCTTTGAAACCTTTGTAGCCATGACAAAAAATAACGATTGGTTTTGGTTGATGTATTTCATAAAAAAAAACATCTGCCAAAATTGGTTTTTGCGAATTTCCGTTTACGATTTGATTAGTTATTATTTTCATGCTATAAAAATAAAAAAAGCACATCAAAAATGATGTGCTTTCCCAGTTTAAATTGAAAAACTATTTTTTAAATAACTCCTTGCGCCAACATTGCATCTGCAACTTTTACGAAACCTGCAATGTTTGCACCTCTTACATAATCAATTGAACCATCTTCGTTTTGACCATATTTTACACAAGAATTATGAATATTTTCCATAATTTCTTTCAAACGCTCATCTACTTCATTACGGGACCAACTTAAACGCAATGAGTTTTGACTCATTTCCAGTCCAGAAGTTGCAACGCCACCTGCATTTGATGCTTTTCCTGGCGCAAATAAAATACTTGCATTTTGAAAAGCGTGCATAGCTTCAGGAGTCGAAGGCATATTTGCACCTTCAGTAACACACATACAACCGTTTTTAATCAATTGTTTTGCTTCATCACCATTCAATTCGTTTTGAGTAGCGCATGGCAAAGCAATATCACACACTACTGACCAAGGTCTTTGATTTGCAACAAATTTTTCTGATGGATATTTTTCTAAAAACTCACTGATTCTTCCACGTTTTACGTTTTTAATGTGCATAACATGTTGCAATTGCTTAGTAGAAAATCCGTTTTCAACGTGAATATACCCTGTTGAATCAGAAAGTGTTAAAACTTTAGCACCCAATTCAATTGCTTTTTCAGCTGCATATTGAGCCACATTTCCGGAACCAGAAATCACTACTTTTTTTCCTTCTAAAGTAATTCCTTTTCTTTGCAACATATTTTGAGCAAAATACACCGTTCCATAACCTGTAGCTTCTGGTCTGATTAATGAACCACCCCAAGATTGCCCTTTACCTGTTAAAACTCCTGTAAATTCGTTATTTAGTTTTTTATACATTCCAAACATATACCCAATTTCTCTTGCGCCAACACCAATATCTCCAGCAGGAACATCAGTATTTGCGCCAATATGTCTGAATAATTCTGACATAAAAGCATGGCAAAAACGCATGATTTCATTATCAGATTTTCCTTTTGGATCAAAGTCAGAACCCCCTTTTCCACCTCCCATTGGCAAAGTTGTCAGTGAGTTTTTAAATACTTGTTCAAAAGCTAAAAACTTTAAAATACTGGCATTTACAGTAGGGTGAAAACGCAAACCTCCTTTATAAGGTCCAATTGCAGAATTCATTTGAATTCTGTAGCCTCTATTCACTTGAATTTCACCACTATCATCAACCCAAGAAACTCTAAAATAAATAAATCTTTCAGGCTCAACCATCCTTAATAAAATGTTTTTGCCATGATAAATATCGTGTTGAATAATGTAAGGAATTACCGTTTCTGCAACTTCTCTTACAGCTTGTAAAAATTCTGGTTCATGACCATTGCGTTTTTCAACCAACTTCATGAAGCCATCTATTTTTGATTTCATACTTTCTTCCATATTTTTTTATGATATTAATAAAAATTTAGTAAAGCAAAGATACATAATTTTCAATATCACAAATTTAAAATCTTAAAATTAATCATTTCTTAAACCTATATTTCAATCGATTTCGCCCATGTAAACTTATTCTCGAATAAATCATCAAAAAAACTCTTTAAAATAATGTAAATTTGCAAACTAATTTTCAAACAAAATGTTAGATAAAGTAAAAGAATTGATTATTGAAGTAGCTGATTTTAAAGCAACAACAAAGGAAGAAATTGAAACTTTTAGAATTAAATTTTTAGGAACCAAAGGCTTACTGAAAGAGTTATTCGCTGCGTTTAAAAATGTAGATGCTGATTTGCGCAAAGATTTTGGTCAAGCATTGAATACTTTGAAAAAATCGGCTGAGGAGAAAGTAACTGAATTGAATGAAATTCTTGAAAATTCGGTTGAAGAAAAAAATATTTACAGAGATTTAACAAGGCCTTCTGAACCGATTGAATTGGGTTCGCGACATCCAATAGCTATCGTAAAAAATCAAATTATTGACGTTTTTAATAGAATTGGTTTTACAGTTTCTGAAGGACCAGAAATTGAAGATGATTGGCATAATTTCACCGCATTAAATTTGCCAGAATATCATCCTGCAAGAGACATGCAAGACACTTTTTTTATTGAGCAAAACCCAGATATTTTATTGCGAACACACACTTCATCTGTTCAAGTGCGATATATGGAAAAAAATCAACCGCCAATCAGAACCATTTCACCAGGAAGAGTGTTTAGAAATGAGGATATTTCTGCAAGAGCTCACTGTATTTTTCATCAAGTGGAGGGGTTGTATATTGACACTGATGTTTCGTTTGCAGACTTAAAACAAACGCTTTTATATTTTACAAAAGAGATGTTTGGAAAATCAAAAATTCGTCTGAGACCTTCTTATTTTCCGTTTACAGAACCCAGTGCAGAAGTGGATATTTATTGGGGTTTAGAAACTGAAATTGACTACAGAATTACCAAAGGAACTGGTTGGTTAGAAATTATGGGTTGTGGAATGGTTGATCCTAATGTGTTGAAAAACTGCAATATAGACCCAACAAAATACTCAGGATATGCTTTTGGAATGGGCATAGAACGCATTGCCATGTTGTTGTATCAAATTCCTGATATCAGAATGTTTTATGAAAATGACAAGCGATTTTTAGAGCAATTTAAATCAATTATCTAAAGCACTTTTGAAAAAAGACATTCACATTCCTGAAGTTACAGATGTAGCAATTGCAATTGTTTTTGAATACAATGATATTTACAAAACCGATGATTGGAATGCATATATCATCAATAAAAAATCGGTTGATTTAGAATTGGTTGTGATTGTTTCACAAGGTTTTTCTGAAACAAAAACCACTTCTTTATTTCGAAAAAAATTGGATGTTTTGCCAGCAAATTCATTTGCAAAAATTGAACTGATTCAACCAGAATTATTTCAATTGAACAATCGTTTTCAAGTGAGTTTTTTTGAAGGAAATACCTTATTTGAAAAAACCTTTCTATTTAAAGAAAATACTATTAAAGAAGGCGCATTAAGAATAATTCCTGAAATGGGAAAACGTGGGATTTTAGCATACGATTAAACGCAAAAAGCGCAAACTTTTTTCCGCATAGTTCGGTAAGATTAACTTTGTGTTCTTTGCGAAACCTTTGTTTCTCTGCGGTTTTATTTAACCAAAAAATCCAATAATCAAATATAAAATTGTTGTAATAATTCCTCCAATAATTGCATAAGGCATTTGGGTTTTCACATGGTCAATATGATCACTTGCTGAAGCCATTGAGGAAATAATAGACGTATCTGAAATTGGTGAAGAATGATCTCCAAAAATTCCCCCTCCTAAAGTTGCTGCAACAACAATAGTGACATCTGCACCATGAATAGTTGCCATCGGAATTGAAATTGCCAACATAATCGCAAAAGTTCCCCAAGAAGTTCCTGTAGAAAAAGCAATAAACGAACTAATTAGAAAAACAACTGCAGGCAATAATTCAACTGACAGCCAACTTTTTGTAACATTCGCAACATAAACTCCAGTTTCCAATTCTTTACAAGCATCCCCAATGGCAAACGCTAATAACATCAATAAAGCTAAAGGCATTAATTCGCTAATTCCTTTGAGAGTTAGGGTTATTGCTTCTTTTGGATTTAAAATTCCTTGAATCATATACATTCCTATTGCCACTAAAATAGATGCAATTACTGCATATAAAACCGAAGAAGAACCTGAACCTTCACCAATAGCTTGTGATGCATGATTCAAAAATGAAGAAGATTCTTTTACGGCATTCCAACCAGTATATATCAAATTAATAGGCATCATAAAAACCATGACCAAAAGTGGCACAATCATATTATATGCTTTTGCTTTGATTCCTTCTTTTGGCGGAAAAGAAGTAACCTCATCAGAAACCATTGGAGTTGCATTAGGATTCATCAATTCGCCTGTTTCTAAAGTTCTTTTTTCGGCCTTTTTCATTGGACCAAAATCCTTTTTTGATAAAATAACAATGAAAACAATCAAAATTGCCAATAACGGATAAAAATTATATTTGATAGATGCCATCATCACAGAAAATGGTTTGTCAATTCCTTGTGTGAGCAATAAACCCATGATAAATGCTCCCCAAGCATTAAAAGGAATCAAAATCGAGGAAGGTGCAGAACTTGAATCGGCAATATAAGCGAGTTTTTCTCTAGGAATTCTTAATTTATCAAAAATTGGACGATATAAAGTGCCAACAGTCAGCGAACTAATACTTGTTTCTACAAACAATAAAATCCCTGTAAACATGGCTAAAACCTGAACCATCACTCGTGCAAAACCTGATTTTTTTTCTTCAAATTTCACCAATCTTCTGTTGATAATGTTAACAAAACCTTGTACGCCTTTTGAATATTGTATGAAAATTAACAGCGCTCCAACCAATGCACTAAACATAATTGTTCTAGTATTTCCTTCAGATTTAAAAACATTCACTAAACTTTCAATCATCGCAATTGTTCCATCAAGTGGATTCCAACCTTTGATAATTAGCCATGAAAACCAAATTCCAAATAACAAAGCAATATATACTTGCTTGGTTCTTAAAGCCAAAATAATTGCTACAACAGGAGGTATTACTGACAGAAATCCATAATCCATAGAAACGATTTTAATTTTCGGAAAGGTAATAATTTATCCATATTATTTCAGGTTATTTTGTAAATTGCTAATTGTATTTGCATTTTTATGTCACAAAAATATATTTTAGCATTAGATCAAGGAACCACCAGTTCGCGTTCGGTTTTGGTGGACGAAAAAGGGAAGATTGTTGCGATTGCTCAAGAGGAATTTGAACAAATTTATCCTGCATCTGGTTGGGTTGAGCATGACCCTTTTGTGATTTTAGAAACGCAACTTTCAACCTTACAAAAAGTAATTGAAATTGCAAATATTACTTCAGATAAAATTGTAGGAATTGGCATCACCAATCAACGAGAAACTACTGTTATTTGGGATAAAAATACTGGAAAACCGATCTATAACGCCATTGTTTGGCAAGACAAAAGAACTGCTGAAATTTGTGAAGATTTAAAGAAAAAAGGCTTAGAAAATCATGTAAAACAGACTACAGGTTTAGTGATTGATGCCTATTTTTCTGCTACCAAAATTCATTGGATTTTAGAAAATATTCCTAATGCAAAAGAAGAAGCTGCAAAAGGAAATTTGCTTTTTGGAACCGTTGATTCTTGGGTTTTATGGAATTTGACTGATAAAAAAGTGCATGCCACCGATTATAGCAATGCTTCAAGAACAATGTTGTTTGATATCAATAAATTGTGTTGGGATGAAACGCTTTTAAAAGCATTGAATATTGATCAAAAAATGCTTCCAGAAGTAAAACCCTCTTCGTTTCATTTTGGTGATTTTATGTTGAATGAAACAAAAATTCCAATAGCTGGAATTGCTGGAGATCAACAAGCAGCCTTGTTTGGACAAGCGTGTTTCAAAAAAGGAAATGCTAAAAACACCTATGGAACTGGCTGTTTTTTATTGATGAATACTGGAAAAAAACCACAATTTTCAAAAAATGGTTTGTTAACAACCATTGCTTGGGGAATCAACGATAAAGTTTATTATGCTTTAGAAGGAAGTGTTTTTGTGGCTGGAGCAGCCATTCAATGGTTGAGAGATGGTTTAGAAATCATAAAATCAGCCGAAGAAAGTGAGTTTTTCGCGCAACATGTAGGAGACGAAAATCCTGTGATTGTGGTGCCTGCATTTGCAGGTTTGGGCGCGCCTTATTGGGATATGTATGCCAGAGGTGCTATTTTTGGGTTGACTAGGGATACAGGCAAAAATCACCTCATCAAAGCCACTTTACAATCTTTGGCTTATCAAACGAAAGATGTGTTAATTGCCATGCAAGAAGATGCTGGAATTCCGCTAAAATCATTGAAAGTTGATGGTGGAGCAAGTGCAAATAATTTACTGATGCAGTTTCAAGCTGATATTTTAAATACGATTGTTGAACGTCCAAAAATTATTGAAACAACAATTATGGGTGCTGCCTATTTGGCTGGAATTTGTGTGGGTTTGTGGCATCAAAATGAGTTGACAATTCATCGTGAAATTGATGTTGAATTTATACCAAAATTCACTTCTGAAAAAAGAGAACATTTGTACAAAAATTGGTTGAAAGCCATTGAACGAACTAAAAACTGGGAAGAATAATTAATAATTATCCTAAAAATTGTATGATAAACTTTTCCTATTTCAATAGAAAAAACATTCAAATAGCTTTACAAACAGTGGAGTTTGACATTTTGATTATTGGTGGTGGCATCACAGGTGCAGGAATTGCTTTAGATGCAGCTTCTCGCGGAATGAAAGTGGCTTTGATTGAAAAAAACGATTTTGCTTCTGGAACGTCAAGCAAATCAACAAAATTGATTCATGGTGGATTGCGTTATTTGAAACAATTCGATTTTTGGTTGGTGAAAGAAGTTGGCACAGAACGCGCTATTGTTCACAAATTAGCTCCTCATTTAGTGGTTCCTGAAAAGATGATTTTGCCTTTAATTGAAGGCGGATCGTATGGCTCATGGCTCACTTCTTTCGGTTTAAAAGTATATGATATCTTAGCTTCTGTTGAAGGTGATGACAAACGAAAAATGCTCACAAAGGAGGAGGCTTTAGAAAAAGAACCTTTGCTGCCAAAAAGCATTTTAAATGGTGCAGGATTTTATGCAGAATATAGAACTGATGACGCACGTTTAACCATCGAAATTTTAAAAACTTCGCTAAATTATCATGCGAAAGCTCTTAATTATCTAGAAGCAACCGACTTTTTATACAAAGAAAAAAGAGTCGTTGGCGCTAAAGTTATTGATACAATTTCTAATGAAACTTTTGAAATCTCAGCAAAATATGTTGTAAACGCTGCTGGCCCTTGGGTGGATGAATTGCGTCAAATCAATCATTCAAAAATTGGTAAACGTTTGCATTTGACAAAAGGCGTTCATTTGGTGGTTGCTCACGAAAAACTGCCTGTAAAACAAGCGGTGTATTTCGACATTCCAGATGGAAGAATGATGTTTGCCATTCCAAGAGGAAAAGTAACGTATTTTGGAACAACAGATACTAATTATCAAGAAAATAAAAATACTGTAAATACGGATTTAGTAGATGCAACTTACTTAATTTCAGCAGTGAACAATATGTTTCCTGAAATAAATATTACGTTAGATGATATCCAATCTTCTTGGGCAGGTTTGCGTCCTTTGATTCATGAGGAAGGAAAATCAGCCTCGGAATTGTCAAGAAAAGATGAAATTTTTGTTAGTGAAACTGAATTAATTTCTATTGCTGGAGGAAAATTAACAGGCTATAGAAAAATGGCTGAACGCATTGTTGATTTGGTAGCAAAAAAATATGAAAGACGTTTTGATAAAAAATTTGATGTAATAAAAACTGAAAAAATTGTGCTTTCAGGCGGAACTTTTAAAAACTCAAATGAGGTAAAAAGTTATACTGATGCCATTTACAATCGTATTAATGAAGTTGATTTTACCCAAAAAGATGCCGAATATTTAGTGCATAATTATGGAAAACAAACAGACATCATCTTGAAAAAGTTTGACGAATTTATAGATGAAAATCAAACTGAAAAATTACTAAAAGCCGAAGTTTGGTTCACTATTCATTATGAAATGGCTTGTACTCCAACCGATTTTTTTATGAGAAGAACAGGACGTTTATTTTTTGACAAACCCAATGTGAATTTGTATAAAAACCTTGTTTTACAATTGTTTAAAGAGCATTTTAATTGGGATGAAAAGACTAAAAATTTACATCAAAATGACTTGGAACATCAACTAAAAATGGCAACTTCGTTTTCTTAAACAGATTCTCTCAACAAACTTTTATAGGTTTTTCTTAATTGAATTGGATGAACTCCTAATTTATATTTAAAAAAAACATACCCGTTAATCAAGTTGACTTTTAGCCATGAATTTTGATCGTATTTTCGAGCACTGACAATCGCTTTTGATTGAATAATTGTGTATGGAATTTTTGCTTTTCTCACTTTATCAATCATTTCAAAATCTTCCATAATGCAAAATTCTTCATTAAAACCTTGTAATTTTTCAAAAGTTTCTTTGGTAAAAAATTGGCATTGATCTCCACCTCCAGCAAAAAATCCATCTTTTTTAGTGAATGAACTATTTAAATTTAATAATCGAGTTTCTTTATCAAACTTATAGGCAAAAAATCCGGCTTTGAATCCTTTTTTAATGGCATTGATTACTTGTTCATAAAAATCTTTTGGCAAACAAACATCAGCATGTAAAAAGAGCAAAACATCTCCTTTTGCTTGTTTTGCGCCAAAATTCATTTGTACAGCTCTGCCTTTTTGTGGACTGTTTATAAAACGTATATTTGAAAAATTTTCACATACTTTTGGGGTTTCATCAAACGTTTCTGGAGAATTGGAAACAATTATTTCAATCGGAAATTTGTTAACTTGTTCGCATAAAAACGACAACCTTTTTGCAAGGTTTTCTTGCTCATTATAAACAGGAATTATAACCGCTATTTTCATGCTTAAACTTACGAAATTTTTTATGAGACACTTTTTTATTTTCATACTTTTTTTATCCACTTTTTGGATGAATTCTCAATCAAAGGAAAATTATAATAAAATTTCTCAAGATTTATTAACTCAAATAATGCATGGAAAATCGTTTCAAAAAGAACTTGACTTGCTTTCAAAAAGCACTCTAGATGAATTGACAGAACAGTTAAAAACAGACGAACAAAAAATTGCTTTTTGGATAAATATTTATAATTCATTTATACAAATTTCTCTCACCAAAAACCCTGATTTATATAAAAATAGATCTGCTTTTTTCGGTGAAAAAATAGTAAAAGTTGCCGGAGAAATCTTGTCTTTTGACGATATAGAACACGGAATTATTAGAAAATCTCGAATGAAAATTAGTTTGGGGTATTTAAAAAAATTGTCTGTCGCTAATTGGGAACAAAAATTACGAGTAAATGACATTGATTGGCGCATTCATTTTGCCTTGAATTGTGGTGCAAAAAGCTGTCCTCCAGTAGCTATCTATACTCCCGAAAACTTAGATAATGAACTTGATTTTATGGCAAAAGCGTATTTAAAAGAACAAACTTCTTATGAATCTGAAACGAAAACTGCTACTTCTGTTGTTTTAATATCTTGGTTTCGTGGCGATTTTGGAGGAATAAATGGTGCTAAAAAAATACTCTTTAACTATAAAATTACCCCTGAAATTCCAAAAAAAATAGAATTTAAAGAATACGATTGGACGATTTTTTTAGGAAATTTTAGAAAAATTCCAAAATAAATTATTCTGCATTTAAAACAAAAAGTCAAATATTAAAAAATCTAGTTGCTTTTCAAAAAAGAAATTTCCTCTTCAAGTTTTGCAGTGTATTTTAACATTACATCTAAAACATCTTTTGGCATTGAAATTATTTGGATTCCTATAAAATTGTCATTGAATGTGCAATATTCATTTTTTGGAGAAGTCTGATTATCTCTCTTGATTTCTTCTATTGAAGTTTCTAAAATATCAGCTAGTTTGATATATTCTTCATCAGTAATTGGTGATTTTCCATTTTCTTTTTTAGAATAGGTAGTTTGTTCCATAGCCATTTTTTGTGCAATTTGTCTTTGTGTAATTCCTTTTCTCTTTCTTATTTCTTTTAAACTCATGGTTTTTCAATTTATTTAAATATTTATATGCGAATATATGATTTTAAAATTATCCTAAGAAAATTAGTTACATAATTTTAAGATTAAACTGTAAATCAATAAGTTTACGGATATTAAAAAAAATTATGGATGATTTAGTTTTACTATTTCTTATTGGGATTCCTATCCTTTCAATCTTATTTGGTTATTTACTGTGGAAAAGCGCAATGGATAATTACGGT
>MNYM01000003.1 GCA_001873065.1 Flavobacteriaceae bacterium CG2_30_31_66 | reverse complement strand
ATAGAACCTTCAGGTGATACAAATCTGTTCCAAAACTTTAAAGTATATTCTGTACCTGCGACCGCAGTGAATGGTTGTCGAAACTCATGATAATCATTTGGAAGATTTAGATAATTTTCGCCTCCATGCGCTGTAAGAGCCCCTGCGTTGATACTAGTTCTAGTCGCACCGGTTGATTTTACAGTCCAGGTAGCAACCGTATTATCAGTCCCTCCAGGCAATTTTCCGATAGCTTGACCCCCAGTTGCAGGGTCAGTGTTTTCGAAGTCGCCATTTACAAGGAGATTTTGTCCAAGTATGAAACCTGGCAAAATAAGTAGCAATAATAAAAGTGTAATTTTTTTCATGTTAAATAGATTTTAATGTTTATGATTAAAAATATTCAACTTCTAAAATAGAAGTTGAATATCAAATTTTTAGAATTATTTTTTTTCTTTTACAGAGATGTTATCAATAAACGCAACTGGGAATTGGGGATTTGCTTGATATTTATAAAATATAAATCTCATTTTTGTTACTCCGTTAGGAATAAGTACTTCATTAGTATAATCTTTCCATTGATCTGAAAAAGCCAAAGGTTCAAGTTGTTTTATCAATCCAGGAGTGCCGTCAACACCTTCAATACGTATTGCAGGAGAAAAGGTTATTGAGGGAGCCGTTGACCATCGAGCACTGTATTTAAGATTATAAGTTTTACCAGGAACAACATTTAAGACAGTGTAAAGTGATGCGTCATGACTTTGTAATTGCCCACAGAAACTTCCGGATTTTGGATTATTAGTTGAAACCCCATTTTTAAAACCGAGCCAAGGATCTTTGGATCCTGTTTCAAAATCACCATTTACCACCATTTCGTCTGGGTCAATAACAGGTTTAATTGTAGTGTCTTTCCCAGGACCAATAATAGGATTTGGGGTATGATCTGCATATGCTTTTCCAACATCTGTGATTACCGAGTTTTTATCAAACAGCGCAGATGTAAATAACGGAGCATTCAAACCATTAAACCATGCGTATCTTTCTACCCATTCAATTTCATCCAATGCAGGAAGTGCTTTTTGCACAAAATCCATTACTTGTGCAATTGAATATTTATTATTTGTAGGACTCGAAGCCCCCCAATCAGCGACGGCAAATTCAGTAATCCAAATAGGTCTTTTATAAGCGTCGTAGGTTTCTTTTAATTTATTAATCATTGCCATGACATTGGGTCCTCCATAATGATGAACTGCAACGTAATCGACTCTTAGATTATTTTCTTCCACTTTCTGCATAAAACTTTTCATCCAAGCATTATTCGGATTTACTGTAGCAGGAGAGACAATAGGAACTCCTATTTCTTCTAATCTTGGCCATAGTGCAATGGCTTCATCCACAGTCATGTTTGCTTGATTTTTGCCATCAGGCTCATTAAAACCTAAAATATATTTTACCTTTCCTTCGGCTACTAAATCTTTAACTTTTTGAATGTTAGCATCATTCACTGACCATTTACCCCAAAACATGGGAACAAATTCTACATTTTCTGGAATTTCAGGTTTTAATCCTAAACCCCAACTGTACATCCAATATGCACCTGCGGCACTTGTTTTGTGAGACCAATCTTTTCCAGAATTTGTAAAAGCCACTCCTTTCTTGTTAGCTCTAGTGTCTACTGTAAATGAGGGTACTTTTGAATAATCAAAATCTCCAATTTTGTTGGGTTCACAACTTGTAAAAACGAGTACAAGTAATAAAAGTATAATAAATTGTTTTTTCATAATAGATTATTTATTTGGGTTATTTCCATGCTGGGTGTTGAACTAAATTAGGATTTACATCCAATTCTTTTTGAGGAATTGGAAATACCTCCGATTTTTTTCCTGAGTAATTTGGGTTATAATTGCTATAATTGTCTCCTTGAGCTCTTAAAAACATATTTTGAAAATCTCCCCATCGTTTTATGTCCATGAAACGAAGACCTTCAAGAGCTAATTCTACACGTCTTTCAAGGCGAACAATGTCTCTCATTACATTTTGATTTAAGGATGCGTTTACAGTCTCAACCTTAGGCATTCCTACACGTTTACGAAGTTCATTTACTAGATCTCTTGCTCCAATGATATCATTAGTTTCTACCATGGCTTCTGATCTCATTAGCAAAACGTCTGCATAACGAATAACAATAAAGTCTTGAGAACCTGCTCCAGCTACGCCATTTCCTTCAGCATCTGGTCCACGACGGATATACTTTCTTTTACCAAAAGGTGCGGTAGCTGTACCAGGGAAATTTCTTATTGGATTATCTAAAAATTGATCTCCTTTAAAGTAAACAGTGGCATTGGCTCTCGGGTCTCGGTTAGCTCCTTTATTATTTGGATTGTATAATGGAGAAGTTGTGATTGGCAACCCATCAATACATAAATAGCTATTTACTAAATTAGGCATAGGTCTTAAATCTGTTTTTGGAAAACCACCGAAAGTAGCAGAAAAGGTCTCTCCACTGGAGGTATTGGCTCCCCTTAAAAAACGAACGGCAAACATTATTTCAGAGGAATTTTCTCCAGCTTCTGTAAATAATTCACCATAGTTTGGATGGAGTTTATATCCAAGTCCCATAATTTGATTAGTCAAATCAAGTACGCCATTTTGACCTGTGTATACTTTATTATATAATTGAACTCTAGCAAACAATCCCAATGCTGCTCCTTTGGTAGCATATCCATACAAATCACTTGGTTGTACAACAGGTAAATTAGCAGATGCAAATTTTAAATCTTCGATGATTTGAGCAATAATTTCATCATAAGTGTTTTTTGAAACAAATGCCTCTTCTAATGTTTGAGGTTCCGTAATTAAAGGAACTTCTTCATAATAGATTGCTAAATTAAAATAAAGCAACGCTCTTAAAAAATATCCTTGTCCTAGTAAAGCATCCTTTGTAGGTTGAGAAACCAAATCAATTGAGATGTTTTTAACGTTTCTAATATAATCATTCACTCTTGCAATTCCCCTGTAATGGTCGTTCCAAACATTTCTGAGCGGACCATTTTCGGGATTTATAGTACCTTCCATAAACATTCCAGGCCCTTCCCATTTGAAAGCATTAAAGCTATTGTCACTAAATGAGTCAAATCCAGGAATTCCCATCCATCCATTTAAGTGACCACTATACATTGATCTGGTCTGCAATGCGGCATAAACCCCATTTAAGGCTAAATACGCATCTGATTCACTTTGCCAAAAATTTCCTACGGCAATCTGAGTCAACGAATTTCGTGACACGTAATCGTCACTACAATTTACCAATCCTACTGAAATTAGTAGTACTAAAAATATTTTTTTCATATTATTATAATTTTAAATTAATTCCTAAAGTAACTGTTTTGTAAAGGGGTGCAGCTCTATTGCTTTGAGATCCTGTACCTCTCTCTGGGTCAAAGTCTTTAAGACCTGTGAAAGTTAATAAGTTTTGTCCTCCAACAAAAATTCTTAGTTTACTGATTTTTAATTTGTCAGAAACTTCTGTTGGCAAAGAATAACCTAGTTCAATGTTTTTAAGTCTTAGATAAGAGGCATCTTGGATATAAAATGTAGAGATTATTGTATTGTTTTGTCCACCAATTCTTGGAAGGCTTGTGCTAGGGTTTTCCTGAGTCCATCTACCTAACCAATAGGTTAATACGTTACTACGGTCATCTGCCATAGGTAAGTTTCCATTTCCTTGAATCAATCTATCAACACCATAAACGCCCTGAAATAAAAGATTTAAATCAAAATTGTTATATTCTAAAGAAGTATTGAAGTTGTACAACAAGTCAGGATTGGGGTTTCCAATGACCACTCTATCCTCTTGATTTACAACTCCATCAGGAACTCCATCAGGACCAGAGATGTCTTCATATCTGATATCCCCAGGACCTGTGGAAATATTTCCAAGTTGAGTTGGAGCATTTGCTACTTCGTTGATACTTTGAAAAATTCCTATAGCTCTATAACCATAGTATGCTTTGAAAGGTTCGCCAATTCTGATGATGTCTGTTGATGAGATAGTTTCTTCACCTCCTTCACCTAGTGAGGTTACATCGTTTCTGAAAAAGGAAGTAAAATTACCACCTAAATTGTATTTTAGGTCTCCGATATTTCCTCTGTAGCTTCCATTAAATTCAATTCCTTCGCTTATCATGGAAGCAGAATTTTTAGCACCAACACTAGATACTCCTAAAGTAGAAGGAACTGGAAAATTAGAATATAGGATATCAGAGCTATTTTTTCTGAAATATCCAACTTCAATTTGTAGTTTGTTTTTGAACATCCCAAAATCCAATCCTACGTCAAGTAGTTCTGATTTTTCCCATCGGACGAATGGATTTGCAAGGGAAGTAATGGCTACCCCTCCTACAATCACATCATTTCCTAATACATAATCTAGTCCTGGATTGTAGGTTTGTTCAAAAACATATCTCCCTGCACCTTTATCGTTTCCTACTAATCCATAACTCACTCTTAGTTTTAAATCATTCACAATTTTAAGATTTTTCATAAAATCCTCTTTTGAAATGTTCCAACCTACAGAGCCAGAAGGGAAAGCACCATATAAATTGTCAGGACCAAAAACACTTCCTGAAGCATCATATCTAAAGTTAAACTCAGCTAAATATTTTTCATCATAATTATATTTTAACCGGCTAAAAAAAGATTGTTTTACATCTTCATACACTCCACCTCCAACAGAAGGATCTAAAATTCCTCCCCCATCAAATTCTTGAATATTATCTGTTGGAAAACCACCAACGGAAGCACTGAATCCATCTGATTTAGAATAATAGATAGAGTGCCCTAAAAGGGCATCGAATTGATGTATTTTATTGATTTTTTTAGAAAATCTAAAAATGTTTTCATTGAGTAGTGTTTGAAAAAAACTGGATGAATTTGATAACCTATTCAAATTAGATAAAGAAATGATTTCACCATCCCAATCTCTTTGGGTATTTCTAGGACTAAAATTTGATTTATCACTATAAATTAGGGTTGCACTTGCACTGGTTTCAAAACTAAAATTATCTGAAAATATGAAATTAACACCAGCTCGAGTGCTGAAATTGATTTGATTAGTTTCATTATCACCATAGAACCCTCTTCGTAAAGCATTTTGAGTTCCAAGAGAGGCATTTGAATT
This sequence comes from Flavobacteriaceae bacterium CG2_30_31_66, assembly GCA_001873065.1. Classification (GTDB taxonomy): domain Bacteria; phylum Bacteroidota; class Bacteroidia; order Flavobacteriales; family Flavobacteriaceae; genus Polaribacter. The sequence goes on along the minus strand of MNYM01000003.1, from coordinate 92,173 downwards.
TAAATGAGCACCGTCCACAAAACCATATTCACCGTTTGAATAAAATAGCGGGATGGTTGGGGCAGCTCTTTGAAATGAATAAATGATTCCGTTATCGCCACTAAAAGCATCTTGACCTCCAGAAGGTCCTTTGTTAATTCTCCAAAAAGCATTGGTAACGCTGCTAATTTTCAACCAATCTTTTAACTTTGAATTAAGGTTAATACTCATCGTGTAACGTTCCGTTTGAAATTTACTTCTTATAATGGCTTCTTGATTAAAAAACCCAATTGATAGTCTGTAATTTGTTTTATTACTTCCTCCAGAGAATGAAACGTTGTGGTTTTGGATAGGAGCGGTTCTCAAGATTGCGTCTGCCCAATTCGTATTTGCAAATTGATCTGGCAAAGATCCTGTCTTAATGGCTTCAATTTGGTCAGGAGTATATCTGGGATCAAAATTAACGCCATTTTGATTTCTAAATTTTTCGTTCATCAAAGTAGCATAATCTAATGAGCCTAAAAACTGTGGCTTAACAGTGATTTCTTGAACACCGTAATAGCTATTAAACCCTACTTCAAATTTGTCTGATTTCCCCTTTCTTGTGGTAACCAATACTACACCGTTTGCAGCTCTAGCTCCATAAATGGCAAGAGAAGAAGCATCTTTTAAAACACTAATACTTTCAATATCTGCTGGAGCCAATGCATTAAACGCTGTTAAACCCTCGTATTGAATGTTATCAATAACTATTAATGGACTTCTTGAACCAAATGTACCAACCCCTCTAATCTGAATAGAAGAACCGTCAGCTCCTGGACTACCTGAACTTTGCGTTAATTGAACTCCTGAAAAACGTCCGTATAATAATTGAGATGAATTTGTTACGGGCTGATTTACATCATCTTTAAAAGTTACTGTTTGTACAGCACCTGTAACGTTTACTTTTTTCTGAGTTCCATACCCAACAACCACAATTTCATCCAATTGTGCTGCACTTTCTTTTAATACGATTGCGTAGGTTTTTCTAGAATCTACCTTAAAAGAGGTTGTTTCATACCCAAGGTAAGAAACTTCTACTGTAGCTCCAACAGCAACTACTAACGTAAAAGCACCGTCGAAATCGGTTGTTACCCCTTTTGTTGTTCCTTTTACAGTTAGAGAAGCCCCAGGCAACAAATCGCCATTGGGATCTGTAACAGTTCCTTTGATGGTGTTTTGCGCAAAGTTTCCTAGACTTAAAAGTAATAGAAATTGTAAGATTAATACTTTCATACTTGAAATTTTGAATTAGTGTGTAAATTTGATTGAAACAAATCTATCAATAATCCTCATTTCGTACTAGGTGAAATTGACCAATTAGTGGGTATAAATAAATCTGATTGATGGATTTACCCCTCTGTCTTGTACAATTCAGCGTATTTAGAGGGCAAACATTTGAATTGCTTTTTAAAAGAAGTTTTGAAGTATTTATAATCGTTAAACCCAACTTCATAGGAAATTTGACTCAAATTAAAATCAGAAGTTAAGATTAAATGTGCCGCTCTTTTCAATCTTACAGACCTAATAAATGCGGAAATGGACAATCCTGTCAATGATTTTATTTTCCGGAACAAACTAGACCTGCTCATGTTTAAATCATCTACCATATTATCGATTCCAAAATCTTGATTTTCTAAATTTTGCTCTACCAATAAAATGGCTTTGGTGATGAAACTATTTTCAGTATCCGCATCAGAAACTACTTCAGCAGCAGTTGGCTCAAAACGCACTTTGTTGAGTAAATGCGCTCTTAGTTTGTCTCTATTTTCAAGTAAACTTTCTACTCTTGCTTTGATTACTTTAGCATCAAAAGGTTTGGTTACATAATCATTGGCACCCGTTTTTAATCCTTCAATTTCAAACACAGTAGAGGTTCTCGCCGTTAATAAAATGATAGGGATATGTGACGTTGTGATTTGTGATTTTAATTCTTTGCACAAGGTAATGCCATCTTTGACAGGCATCATGACATCGCTAATGATCAAATCAGGAATTTCAGAAGACGCTTTTTTAAAACCTTCTTTCCCATCTTCAGCATCAATTACATGGTATTGATCTGAGAAAATATCTTTCAAATAACTTAAAATTTCGGGATTGTCATCAATGACCAACACTGTATTTTTCTTTTCCTCAATTTTTAAGGTATTGATGTCTAAATCCTCGGAAATTGTATTTTTTGTATAGCCACTAATGTTGTCTGAAGGCAGAAAATTTTGATTGATAAACCCTTCATACAATTTTGGATTCATTGCCAATTTGATGATAAACTCTGTTCCTTCATTCAGTTTGCTTTTTACAGCAATACTTCCATGATGCAATTCCACAATTTTTTTGGAGAACGATAATCCAATGCCACTTCCAATCATTTTGGCAGTATTTGCTGATTTTATCTGAAAAAATCGGTCAAATATTTTATCCAAATCTGATTCTTTCATACCAATTCCTGTATCTTTGATACTGATGATGCAAAACTCGTCATCACTATCCAATTTAATTCGGATTCTATTGCCCTCATCTGTATATTTTAGGGCATTTGAAATGATATTGCACAATACAATTTCCATTTTATTTCTATCAAAAGGAAACTGAATTACTTCTTTACTCGATTTGAAATAATAACGAATGTTTTTTGCTTTGGCAGCCTGTTTGAAATACAAAAATACCTCGTTTGAAAAACGGACAAAATTTCCATTAGAAACATCCAACGTTAATAATCCATGATCGGCTTTTCTGAAATCTAATAGTTGGTTGATTAAATTGAGCAATCTACTGGTATTTTTTTCAATATAATTCAAGCTTTTATACACTTTTGGAGGCAAATCGCTGCTTTCCAATAATTCTTTTAAAGGGCTTACAATAAGCGTTAAAGGTGTTCTGAACTCATGAGAAATGTTGGTAAAAAACATCAATTTAGCCTCTGTCAATTCCATTTCTTTTTGCTTGTCGATATTGGCAATTTCGAGGTCGTTTTTAAATCGAATTCGCGCGTTGTTTAAGCGCACTAAATAGGTGACAATTCCCAGAATAATTAAGATATACATAAAAATGGCAAAAGCACTTTTCCATGGCGAACCTGATAGATTGATTTTTAGATATTTGGGACTGCTCCATTGTTGACTATCTCTGGAAGATTGAACAGCCAACACATATTTTCCTGGTGGTAAACCTGCAAAATTGATTTCGTTTCTATTTTGCAAATCAATCCAATTGTCTTGATATCCCTCTAATTTATATCGGTATTTGATGTTTAGATTTCCTAAATAATCATTGACAACAAAAGCTGTTGAGAAAAAGTTTTGTTGATAATCTAAGTTGATTTCATTTACATAATTATATTCTTTGGAGAGGATGTTGCTTCCTTCTTCAAAAGAAATTATTTGGTTGTTGACGCGTAAATTTGTGAAGATAATTTCAGGAATTGCATCAAAATTTTTAATTTTTGAAGGATCAAAATAGGTGATGTTGTCTATTCCGCCAAAATAAACGGTTTCTCCATTAAAATTGAACGAACTGTTGTTATTGAACGAAGTAGTTCTTACACCATTAGTTTCGCCATAACTGATAAAGGCTTTGTTAATGTAATCGTATTTTACGATTTCGGTATGTGTGGTAAACCATACATTGGATTCATTGTCAAAGGTTACTGCACAAATAAAATCGCTATTCAAACCATCTTTTTTAGAGATGATGTCTTCCACTTTTAAGGATTCTCCAACTTTGGTTAATTTGACCAAACCATTGGGAGTTGCCAACCAGACTTTGCCATCTCTAACTGCCATAGAATTGATAATTACGCTGGGTAATTTTTCTTTTAACAATTGATTTTGATGGATAAAAACTTTCTTTTCTTTGTCAAAAACATGGAAACCATTGTAAGTAGCAACCCAAATATTTTGTTGTTTGTCTTTTGTTATTTTTGTAATTCGATTGCTTTGCAACTTGCGTTCTTTGAGTTGCTCTATATAAAAAATATACGATTCAGTATCTTCTAATGCGTTGATATTGGCGATTGCCAAACCATTTTCTTGAGTACCAATATAGATGGTGTCATTTTCAATCAGAAATGCTGTTACTTTTTTTAATTTATTGTTAGAAAAGGTAATTTTTTCTTTGTCTAAATTGAAAATGGCAAAACCTTCTGCAGTTGCAATATATAGGTCGTTTTGATGCTGATAAAAAGAATTTACTTTGACATCGCCCAATACATCTATTTTTTTTAGATTGGAAAAATCGGTTCCATAATATACTCCTTTTAAAAGCGTCCCTACAAAAATATGTTTTTCATTTTTGTAGAAATCTGTACAATTCAAAAATTCCTTGATTTCAGTATTTTTAATAAATTTATAGATATTGTAAAATTGATTTCCCTCTAAAATTTTCACAACACCTCCACCAGCAGTTGACAACCAAGTAACGTTATTTTTATCATGATGAATGTTTAAAATAGTACTATAATTGCCTTTCAATCGGACAGAATTTTCAGGAACCAATTCAATTTTCTCGAATTTAGATAATGAAGCATTACTTCTATACAAGCCTTTTCTCCAAGTCCCAATCCAAATTCGGTTGTATTTGTCTAGGGATAATTGCTTCGAAAATCCGCTTGAAACTCCTGTTTCTAGAGAATCGATTTTGCCTGAACTATAATCATACGTATATAAATTGGTTTCTTTTCCAATGGGAGCAATCCAAATTTTATTTCTACTTGGATCAGCTAAAATATTGGTAATAAATGCGTCAAATCGAAATTCTGTGATTTTTTTTTGATATAGATTGTATTGAAACAACATGTTAGAATTACAAAACCACATGTTGTTTTTGAAATCTTTAATAATGTTGTAAATGGGTTGATAATAGTTGAAATGATCAATCAATTTGTCATTTTCTGCATCAATAATATACACACCGCTGTTCCAAGTGCCTACCCAAATATGCCCATTTACATCCTGAGAAATTGAAATCACTCGCAAATCTCCCTCGTTAGAAAGGTCAATCAAATGATTGAACTCTTTCATTTGATTATTTTTGATGTCAAAAAAAGACAAACCACCACTTTTTGTACCAATCCACAAATTAGAATTTTTGTCTATAAAAAGTGTTTCAATATTTTCGTTTAATAGCTCTCTGAATTGGTCACTTGGTTTGATGTATTCAAAATCAAACCCATTGAATTTGGTAATTCCGTTTTCAGTTCCCATCCATTTCATGTTCAAATCGTCGCTTACAACACTTGTCACATAATTGTGAGACAAACCTGATTTGGTGGTAATAAAATCAATCACATAATTCTCATTGTTATTTTGAGAACTTGCCTCAAAAATAACTAACAAAAAAAGTACACTCAAAAAATACTTTATCATGGATACGAATTTAAAATGCTAAAGTAGTTAAAATAAACAAATGACGATATTACTCAAAAAACCTACATTTAGAGAAATTGACTTATTTAGCCCCATTAAATGAGCAGTTATTCACCTCTTTGAGGACGAATATCACCTACATTTGGAATGATTAAATATTTAATTTTTTTTTAAAATTTTCCTAAATCAAAGATACTCAATGAAACCTAAAAATTATTCATCAAAAAAAAACTTACCTAAAAATATCGCTTTTGTAAACAATCGATTGTTACTCTTTTTATTTTTATTTTTTGTTTTAATTCAACTTTCATTCAAAATTTATTCTCTATCTGAAAAAAATACAATAAAACAAAATAGCTCAAAACCTAACATTATTTATATTTTAGCAGATGATTTAGGATATGGAGATTTAAGTTTTTTGGGTCAAAAAAAATTTAAAACGCCTAACATCGACAAACTTGCCAAAGAAGGTGTGTTTTTCACACAACACTATGCTGGTACATCAGTTTGTGCACCCTCACGCTCTTCCTTATTGACGGGTTTGCACACAGGACACACTTTTATTAGAGGAAATAAAGAAATAAGTCCTGAGGGTCAATTTCCCCTTCCTAAAAATACCTATTCTTTGTCAAAAATGCTTCAAAAAGAAGGATATACAACTGGTGCTTTTGGCAAATGGGGGCTTGGTTATCCTGGATCGGAAGGCGATCCTTTGCAACAAGGTTTTGATACATTTTATGGCTACAATTGCCAACGTTTAGGGCATCATTATTATCCATATCATTTGTGGGATAATAACAAAAAAGTTATTTTAGAAGGAAATTCAGGAAAGAAAAAAGAACAATATGCGCCTAATTTAATTCACAAAAAAGCCCTTGAATTTATTGATAAAAATAAAAAAAATACTTTCTTTTTGTTTTATCCATCAGTAATACCACATGCTGAATTAGCAGCTCCAAAATCATATGTTGAAAAATTTATAGGGAAATTAGATCCAGAAAAAACTTTTAAAGGAACTGATGATGGCAAAGAATATAGAGAAGGAAATTATGAATCACAAACGCATGCTCATGCAACTTTTGCTGCAATGATAACTTTATTAGATGAACAAGTTGGTGAAATCGTGCAAAAAGTTAAAGATTTAGGATTGGAAAAAAATACGATTATCATTTTTACTTCAGATAATGGAGCTCATCAAGAAGGTGGCGCAGACCCTGATTTTTTCAATAGCAATGGAGGATTGAGAGGTTATAAAAGAGATCTATTTGAAGGTGGCATCCGTGTGCCAATGATGGTAAAGTGGAAGGGAAAAATTAAAGAAGGAAGCAAAACCAATCATATTTCAGCTTTTTGGGATGTGTTCCCTACCTTTTTAGAAATCGCAAAACAAAAACCTGAGGAGAAATTGGATGGGATTTCATTTTTACCGACTTTACTGGGAACTAAAAGTCAAAAACAACACGACTATCTATATTGGGAATTTCATGAATTGGGAGGTCGTCAAGCCATCAGAAAGAATAACTGGAAATTAGTGAAAAATAATGTAAAAAAAACACCCACTTTTTTTCTCTTTGATTTGGACAATGACCCATTTGAGAAAAATAATCTTGCAGAAAAATTTAAAGAAAAAAGAATTGAATTAACCAAAATTTTAGAAAATGCACGAACACCATCCGAATATTTTATTTTTGAATAATCATTTAAAACTTCTTTTGCTGCTTGTGTTCTTTGCAATTTCTTGTAAACAAACTGAACTTACGAAAAAAGAAATTGTTTTAAAAAAACCAGAAAAACCGAACATTCTTTTTATTTTGGTAGATGATTTAGGAATCAACGATTTAGGTTATACAGGAAGTAACTATTATGAAACGCCAAATATAGATTCGCTCGCTTCCAAAAGTTTTTCATTTACTCAAGGATATGCAACAAGTAGAGTTTGTAGCCCATCAAGAGCTTCTATTATTACCGGAAAATTTACGGCAAGACATGGTATTACAGATTGGATTGGCGCAAAAACAGGTACAAATTGGCGTTCCCATAACAAACATGACAAGTTATTACCTGCTGATTATGTGGAAAAATTACCAAAAGATGATATTACACTTGCAGAAATCCTAAAAGCCAATGGTTATCAAACCTTTTTCGCTGGAAAATGGCATTTGGGAGATGTAGGTTCACATCCTGAAGATCACGGTTTTGACATTAATATTGGTGGCTTTGAAAGTGGCAGTCCAAGAGGCGGTTATTTTTCACCTTATAAAAATCCAAAAATGAAAGATGGTTCTAATGGCGAAAATTTAACCATAAGATTGGCCAACGAAACTTCAAAATTTATGCAAAAATCTAAAGAACAACCATTTTTTGCTTTTCTCTCTTTTTATGCTGTTCATGGACCTATTGAAACTTCTCAAGAAAAATGGGAGAAATATCAAAATAAGGCTGAAAAACTCGGAATTAAAAAAACGGGTTTTGTCATGGAAAAAAAATTGCCAATCAGACAAGAACAAGACAACCCAATTTATGCTGGTTTGGTAGAAAGTACGGATGATGCTGTTGGCATTGTTATGAACGCATTGAAAAAAGCTGGTTTGGATAATAATACCATTGTTATATTTACCTCTGATAACGGAGGTGTTTCTTCTGGTGATAGTTTTTCAACATCTAATTTACCTTTTAAAGGTGGAAAAGGGTATCAATATGAAGGTAGTGTCAGAGAACCCTATTTGATAACCATTCCTTGGCTTTCATCATCCAAAAAAGAGATTTCATATCCAGTAACTGGTGCCGATTTCTACCCTACAATTCTCGATTTCGCCAATATAAAATTACTCCCAAATCAACATCAAGACGGTGTGAGTTTGCGCCCATTAATTGAAAACAATGCAACATTGTCTGAAAGATCGTTGTTTTGGCATTATCCACATTATGGAAATCAAGGTGGTGATCCTTCTTCCATCATCAGAAAAGGAAAATGGAAATTGATTCATTATTATGAAGACAATTCAAATGAATTGTATAATTTAGATAAAGACCCTTTTGAACAAAAGAATGTAGCTGCTGAATTTCCAAGAATCAGCGAAAATTTAAACACTCAATTACAAAATTGGTTGACATCCGTGAATGCAAAATACCCAGAAGTTGATCCTGAATTTGATGCTGAAAAACGCAAAAAATATGATGAAAACATGCGCACAGTTCGATTGAAAAATTTAGAAAAAGAACGAATCAAAATGTTGCAACCTAATTTTTCACCCAATAAAAATTGGTGGGGAAGTAACATAACTGTTGATTAAGTTCGAAGTTTAAAATTCAATATTAAACTGAAATACAAAAAAAATGAGTGCCAAACATCTATTTTCTTGCCTTCTTTTTTATTTGTTATGGATCCACTCATTCTTAGTTTTTGGGCAATCCAGAGAACGCATTTCTTTTAACGAAGATTGGCGTTTTCAAAAAACAGATACTTTAACAGCTTTTGAAACCAATTTTGATGATTCCAATTGGCGAAAATTATCTGTGCCTCATGATTGGGCGATTGAAGGACCTTTTAAACCAGAATACAATCTAAGAACTGGAGGATTGCCCGTCTTTGGAATGGCTTGGTATCGAAAACATTTTACACTTGATGCGGATAAAAAGGGTAAAAAAATCAGCCTAGAATTTGATGGAATTATGACTAATTCTATCATTTATATCAATGGAAAAAAAGTGTATCAGAGACCTTTTGGCTACATTGGATTTGAAATTGATATTTCATCTTTTATCAAGTTTGGAAAAAAAAATGTGATTGCAGTTTCTGTAAATCCTGAAGTTTTATCGGCAAGATGGTATCCTGGCGCAGGAATTTATAGAAATGTTTGGCTACAAACTAAAAATCAAACTCACTTAAAACATTGGGGTACACAAATTTCAACTCCAAAAATTTCTGAAAAAAAAGCACTTGTCACAATAAAAACTTCCATTGAATCAAACCATAAAATTTTAAAAGGAAAATACGAACTTGAAACTACCATTTTTGATAAAACTGGAAATAAAATTGCCAGAAACAGTGTGCCAATTAATTTTAAAAAATTGAAAAGCAACACTTTAGAACAACGTTTAACAGTTGAAAATCCTAAATTATGGGATTTAGAAACGCCTGAATTATATGAAGCTGTAACCAAGATTTTTTATAATAATAAAGAAATAGATTACAACAAAACCACTTTTGGCATCCGAACAATTGCATTTACCAGAGAAGGTTTTTTTATAAATGGAAGAAAAGAAAAAATAAAAGGCGTGTGTTTGCATCATGATTTAGGTCCTTTAGGAACCGCGGTCAATTACAGAGCTACTGAACGTCAATTAGAAATCATGAAAGAAATGAGCATCAATGCCATCAGAACTTCACACAATCCACCTTCGCCAGAACAATTAGCTTTATGCGATAAAATGGGAATCTTGGTACAAGTAGAGGCTTTTGACGGTTGGAAAATGCCTAAAACTGAAAATGATTATAATAAACATTGGGATGAATGGCATGAAACAGATTTACGAGATTTAATCAAACGCGATCGCAATCATCCTTCTGTAATAATGTGGAGTATTGGTAATGAAGTAGGAGAGCAAAAACTCGAAATTGGTGCTGATATTTCAAAAAAACTTGTGGCAATTTGTCATCATGAAGACCCAACAAGACCAGCAACAGCTGGTTTTAATCAACTTACAAATGCACTCACAAATGGTTTGGGAAATCCTTTAGATATTGTTGGTGCCAATTATAAACCTGGTTTATATGCCAAAGTGATGAAAGAAAATCCGAATATGATTGTGTATGGTTCTGAAACTGCCTCTACTGTTTCGTCAAGAGGTGTGTACCATTTGCCATTAGAAAATTATGACAAACATCCTTCATTGCAAGTCAATAGTTATGATTTCAACAGTCCTTCTTGGGCATATCCACCTGATATAGAATTTGAAGCACAGGATAAAAATCCGAATGTGATTGGCGAATTTATATGGACAGGTTTTGATTATTTGGGCGAACCTACTCCTTATGGCGGAAAAGACCATTTAACGCATGGCAATTGGGACAAAGATTGGCCTTCAAGAAGTTCCTATTTTGGCGCAGTTGATTTATCTGGATTTCCCAAAGACCGATTTTATTTATATCAAAGTCAATGGAGTAAAAAACCGATGGTGCATCTATTGCCACATTGGAATTGGGAAGATTCGAATGTGAAAGAAATTCCTGTTTTTTGTTATACGAATGCCGAAGAGGCTGAATTATTTGTGAACGGAAAATCACAAGGCAAAAAGAAAAAAGGCATTGATAAAACCCGAATTCCAGTAGATTTTTTTGGATGGAATAAAAAAGAAAAATTCTTTGATTCCCCATACAGATTAAGTTGGAACGTACCATTTGAAGCAGGAGAAATTGAAATTATTGGCTATATAAAAGGAAAAGAAGTTGCCAGAAAAGTCATCAAAACTGCTTCAAAACCCACACAAATTTCGATGATTGCTGACAGAAGTGAAATCACTGCTGATGGCGAAGATTTGTCATTCATCACTGTAAAAATTGAAGATGAATATGGGATTTTTCACCCTTTGGCAAATAATTTAGTGAATTTTAAAATTACTGGTCCTGCTACGATTGTTGCTGTTGGCAATGGCAATGCCACCTCAACAGAGCCTTTTCAGGCAAACTTCAGAAAAGCTTTTAATGGCTTGTGTTTATTAGTCATTAAAAGTAAAAAGGGTGAAAATGGCGAAGTAATTATTGAGGCAACTTCTGAGGGATTAAGAGGGAATAAAATTTCAATTCAAATCAAAAATTAAAAAAATCAAAAATAATATTAATATGAAAACTAAAAAATATACTATTTCTCAAGCCTCGATTGATTGGCATTTGATCCTAGGAACAGAATAAAAATCTAAAAAAATATTTTAGCAAAGGTTTTTAGAAGAATAAGAGTATTGACGACTGAACATAAATTAATTTTCTTAGAGCTTATCATATCTCTCATAATAAATCCAAATCAGTTTAATAAATTATGAAAAAAATAGAATTATTAGCTTTTTTACTAACTTTCAATTGTTTTACACAAGGAAAATTAACGGAAAATTTTAGTGGGATATATCCCATTTTAGCCATGTATAATAATGAAAGTGAGTGTGGCACTGGAGCTGTAGTACCTTTTGGTGGTAAATTATGGGTTATAACGTATGCACCACACCAGCCATTTGGGTCATCAGATAAGTTGTATCAAATTTCACCAAATCTACAACGAAAAGTACGAAAAGAAAGTATTGGTGGAACAGCTGCGAATAGGATGATTCACAAGGAAAGTAATCAGTTATTTATTGGTCCTTATATAATAGATGCTAAAGGGCATATTAGAGCGATACCTTATTCTACTATGTCAGGTCGTCATACTGGCACTGCACGACATTTATATAATCCAGCTAGTAAAATTTATACTGCTACAATGGAAGAAGGCTTATATGAAATTGATATTAAAAGTCTTGAAGTCAAGGAATTGTATAGAGACGGCAATTTTAAAGGTTCAAAAAAAGGACTTGATGAAACCATAGCGCTTGATAAAGCCAACTTGCCAGGTGCACATGGTAAAGGTTTGTATTCAGGACAAGGTGTTGTAGTTTATTCAAACAACGGCGAAAATAGTAAGTTTTCTCATTCAAAATTTGACGTTGAGGCTGGCGTCTTAGCCGAATGGAATGGTAAGGAGTGGACTGTGATTCGCCGAAATCAGTTTGTTGAAGTGACAGGTCCTGGTGGGATTTTTGGCAACCAAAATCCTACAACAGATCCAATTTGGGCGACTGGTTGGGACTATAAGTCTGTTTTGATTGGAGTCAGAAATGCAAAATCAGGCTGGAGTTTTTATAGATTGCCCAAAGCCAGTCATACTTATGACGGAGCTCACGGTTGGAATACTGAATGGCCAAGGATCAGAGATATCGGTACCATTCAAAAGCCTGATTATTTAATGACAATGCATGGCTTGTTTTGGAAATTTCCTCAATCATTTAATTTAAAAAGTTCGAATGGTATTCGCCCTCAATCTGCCTATTTAAAGGTAATTGGCGACTACACACGTTGGAACAACCAGTTGGTATTTGGCTGTGATGATTCAGCTAAAAAAGAGTTTCTTAATGTACGTAAGATGAAGGGTACATTAGACGGTCCTGGTCAATCTAATTCAAATCTTTGGTTTGTGCCTATTAACAAACTGAACCAGTTTGGCCCAAATACGTCTGAGGGTGCTATATGGATTTCTGAAAATATTAAAGCGGACGTTTTCTCTGAGCCTTTTTTATTTGCAGGTTGGGATTTGAGATCTTCCTGGATTAAAAACGAAGGCTCCAAAAGTATTACTTTTAGCTTTGAGGTTGACAAAAAAGGAAATAACAGTTGGTCGGCTTTGAAAAATATAACCGTATTGCCAGACAATACTGCAAACGTTGTGTTTTCGGAAAAAGAAACGGGTGAATGGGTGCGTGTAAAAGTAGATAAAGATACAAAAGCAACAGTACAATTTTCTTACACACAAATTGAAAACAGAACTGATAATGCCGATAAGATTTTTTCAGGGATTTCATCTGTTCAATCTAATGAGTCGAATGGAGGCTTTTTATGGGCGCTTGGAAATAATCGTCGAAAGCTTGGTGTTTTAGCAGGAGTTGTTTCAAACGTCAAATTAAAGGAAACAGGATATTACGAACTAGATTCGCTAATGAATTTGGCGAAAGTGGAAGATGCAACTACCACATCATATATTCGTGAAAAGTTTGCAATACCGAAACAGGTTGTGAAAATTGATGACGCTTCTGTGCTTATCGTAGATGACCGCAACCGTCGTTGGAGATTGCCAAAAAATGATAATAAGTTTGACGAGTTGACCAATAATGGCTTGTTACGTGTTTGTAGAGAAGTTGCAACCGAACGTGATTTGTTTCAATGCAGTGGCACATTTTATGAATTGCCTGCTGAAAATGCCGATGGTTTTGCAAAAATACGTCCTATATCATCACATAACTTTCGAATTCATGATTATGCCAGCTATCGCGGAATGCTAGTTATGACTGGAATAGACACTCATAAAGCGATTGATAATTCACACATCATTTTTTCAAGTGATAAAAAAGCGGCTGTTTGGGCCGGAACAATTGACGATTTATGGAAATTGGGGAAACCTACAGGAAAAGGGGGACCATGGAAAAGCACGGTTGTTAAACCTGAAGTAGCATCTGATCCATATTTAATAGGCTTTTACGACAAACGAAATCTTACAATCAGTCATGATTCGAAAGAAAATGTTACATTCAATGTCGAAGTAGAACCTATAGGGCATGGTCCTTGGATGGTTTATAAAACAATAACAGTCAAACCAGGGGAAACATTTGAGTATAATTTTCCAAATGATTTCCAGTCAAGATGGATTCGATTTGTTGCTGATAAGAGCTGCAAAGCAACAGCTTGGTTGACATATTATTAATTTCATCCATAAACTATCACCCTGTAAAATGTTTCGCAAATAATATTTTAATTCAAGTTAATAAGAAATTTATGATTTTAGATTTTGTAAAAATGAAACAATCTTTTTTTACACACTTAAATGTGCTGATCGTTACTTTATTTTTTTTTATGCAAAGACCCTTTTATGCACAAACACTAAAAACTACCGTCATAAACGAATCCCATTTAATTACAAATGCCAATTTCGAAACTGGCAATTTAAATGGCTGGAAACATTGGAAAACCAGAAGTTCAGAAATTACAGATGATGCTTTTTCAGGAAAATTTGCCCTCAAAATCGGACCAGAAAGAGGTTTTTGTAATCAAGAAACTAGTGTAAAAGCGAATAGTTTGTATCGCATTTCAGCTTACCTCAAAACCGATTCTGGGGCTGAAGAAGTGCAATTGATGGTGAGTGATTATGGGGGTGTTGCAAAATCAATTTCAATTGCCAAAGCAGAATACACGAAAGTAAGCATAGATTTTCAAACGGCATTTAGCACTGAAAAATTGGTTATTTCATTGTTTCATCTTGCAGGAAATGGTCATGGTTTTGCAGACGAAATATCATTGACTTATTTAGGCGAAGCACCTAATCCAAGTATTCAAGAGTTTGTAAAAATCCCAAAAAGAATCATCAAAGAAGAAAATAGTGTGGCACAATTATCGAACGAAAAAATGGAATGGTTTCTCAACGACAAGTTTGGGATGTTCATTCATTGGGGCGTTTATGCAGCTATGGATGAAGGTGCAGAATGGGTGCGTCATAAAGAGGCTTGGGGGCATGAATATTACCAACGAAGAGCCAGAAATCCTGAAACGGGTTTTACAGCAGCAAAATTTGATGCAACAAAATGGACAGAATTAGCTAAAAAAGCAGGCATGAAATACATGGCATTGACCACGAGACATCATGATGGCTATGCGCTTTTTGACAGCAAACATCCAGCAAGTTGGACAAGCAAAAAAGATTTAGGACGCGATTTTATCAAAGAATATGTGGACGCTGTTAGAGCTTCTGGTTTGCATGTAGGCATGTACTATTCGCCCATGAGTTGGCGCTATCCTGACTATTATGACGTGACTGCAAAAGATGCTAAACCCAATGTTTGGGGCTACAAAACTGCAGCTTGGCACAAAGAAGACGCACGTGATATGAAGGAAGAAGTGTATGAACAAGTTACTTCAATTTTAAAAAATTACGGAAAAATAGACTATATGTTTTGGGACGGTGGATGGTTGGGTCAAAGTGTTAATGACAAATTAGAAAGATATTTCTGGGACTCTGGCATGTTTCAAAACCCGAACAACGAATGGCCTATCAATGAAAAATACAGTACTTATGATGAAAACGGAAATGCACTAGGCATTATTGGATTGGTTCGCAAATATCAACCTGAAATGATTGTCAATGAGCGTTTAGGATGGATTGGCGATGTGTATCTGGAAGAAGGCGCGAGTGCCACTTCTGGCGATATTCGATTTAAAAATTATGGTGAAAAATGTGTGAGTTTGCAAAAAGGAGGCTGGGGTTACAGACCTAATATAGAAGTTTTTTCTTTTCAAGAAGTGGCTGTCTATTTATCCAATTGTGTCGTTAGAAACATCAACTTGTTGCTGAATGTTGCCCCAGACAGAGAAGGTGTCATTCCTCAAAAACAACAAGAAGTTTTGCTCAAAACCGGCGATTGGCTTTCGAAAGTAGGAAATGCAGTTTATAACACTAAAGGCGACCCTTGGCAACCGCTTTTTGGGGAATTTGGATTTACTTTTAATCAAAATAAAATCTACTGTCATGTGTTTATAGGATATCGTGAATTGAAATCAGGAACGTTTACCACGCAATCTCTTGGAAATAAAAAAGTGCAAAAAGTAATCAATCTATATGATAGAAGAGAATTGAAATGGGTAAAAAACAAAGATAAAACCATCACCACTAGCGATGTAGATTATTCTCTAAATCCTGCTGCTACCATTTTAGAAATTACGCTAACATCGTCTGTTTATTAACTCAAATCCAAAATTCTAATTCCATCAAAAATGCCAACTATAGATTACATTGTTATTATCATATTTTCACTACTTATTGTGATGGCTGGATTGTCGTTTAGAAAAAGTGGCTCAGACATGAAAAGCTATTTTGCAGCAGGTGGTGCTGTGCCTTGGTCAATCAACGGACTTTCATTGTACATGAGTTTTTTCTCAGCAGGCACATTTGTAGTTTGGGGTTCTATTGCTTATGAATTGGGCTGGGTCGCCATCACCATTCAATTATCTATGTGTTTGGCTGGTTTTGTAGTAGCATTTGTCATTGCTCCAAAATGGCGAAAAACGAATGTTTTAACCGCTGCTGAATTTGTCAGAAAACGATTAGGCGATAAAGTTCAAAAATTTTATACATACATTATTCTAATTTTATCATTGGCTTATACAGGGGCTTTTTTATATCCAGTTGCTAAAATCGTGAATGTTTCCACAGGTTGGTCTATCAATATTTGTATCATTGTTATTGGTTTATTGATTTTATTATACACTGTTGTTGGGGGACTTTGGGCAGTGATTGTTACAGATGTTTTACAATTTGTCATTCTTACTGCAGCAGTTTTATTAGTCGTGTTTTTAGCTTTAGAGCAAATAGGTGGCATTGATGGTTTTCTAACTTCACTTCCTGTAGAAGATTGGAAAGCCACAAGTGAAGAATACAGTTGGTGGTTTATTGTGGCTTTTGCATTGTATAACATTGTGTTTATTGGAGGTAATTGGGCGTATGTGCAACGTTATACCAGTGTAAAAAATGCAAAAGACGCCAAAAAAGTAGGCTTAACTTTCGGTTGGATTTATCTCGTTAGTCCATTTATTTGGATGTTGCCTCCCATGATTTATAAAATTATCAATCCAGATTTGTCAGGATTAGAAAGCGAAGGTGCATACATGCTTATTTGCAAACAAGTGTTGCCCATTGGAATGTTGGGCTTGATGTTAGGAGGCATGGTTTTCGCCACCGCAAGTTCTGTAAACACAACTTTAAATTTAGCAGCCTCTGTAATTACCAACGATTTATTCATGGTATTCAAACCAAAAGCTAGTTTGAAACAAATCATGAAAGTAGCTAAACTTTCCACCATATTATTTGGTATTGGAACCATTTTGGTTGCTCTATTAGTGCCTTATGTTGGAGGCATTGTCAACGTTGTTCTGAGTATTGGGGCTGTTACAGGTTGCTCATTGTATGGACCACCCATTTGGGCTTTGTTTTCAAAAAGGCAGTCAGGAAAATCAGTTTTGATGATTACAGTAGTCAGTTTAGCAATTAATATAGGATTTAAATTTTTTGCCACACTTTCAAGAGCTGATGAAATGTTATTGGGTACTCTATCTCCTTTTGCACTATTAGTATTTTATGAAATTGTTTCAAAATTTAATGGAATTCAGCAAAGTGAAGACTTCATCAATTATAAAAATCAGGAAACACCCAATCTTTCTGCCACATCAGATGTTGCTCAAAACCTATTTGGCATGAAAGTTTTAGGAAATACACTAATTGCAGTTGGAGTTCTGATTGCCTTTTTAGGAGTTATTTCTCAAAATTCTAAAACGCTCATCATTTCCATTGGAATGGTGATTGTCTGCGTTGCAATGTTAATTCATCCAAAAATTTCCATCAAAAAAACAATCTCATGATTCAAGAAAATTTTGTAAAAAATATTAGAGCAATTAAAAGTATCCAACTTCAAACAGATTTTGCCGTAATTGGTGGTGGCTTGTCCGGAGTTTGTGCAGCCATTTCAGCTGCTCGTTCTGGATTGAAAGTGGTTTTAGTGCAAGACAGACCTGTTTTGGGAGGAAATGCCTCTAGCGAAGTGAGACTTTGGAGTTTGGGTGCGACTTCTCACATGGGAAACAACAACAGATGGAGTCGTGAAGGCGGATTGATCAACGAAATTTTATTAGATAATTTAAAACGAAACAAAGAAGGAAATCCTTTAATTTTGGATACAGTGTTATTAGAAAAAGTGTATGAAGAAAAAAACATTACATTACTTTTAAACACTGCTGTATATGAAGTTTCAAAAAAAAATGATGCTGAAATAAAAGGAATTGTTGGTTTTTGTAGTCAAAATAGTACAACTTACAGCATTGAAGCGCCACTTTTTTGTGATGCTTCAGGTGATGGAATTGTGGGTTTTATGGCAGGTGCATCTTTTAGAATGGGTGCAGAAAATGGCAGTGAATTTGACGAAGGTTTTGCCCCAAATATTGAAGATTATGGCAATCTTTTAGGACATTCTTTATATTTCTACACCAAAGAAATGAAGCAACCAATTTCCTATATTCCACCTTCTTTTGCAATCAAAAATGCTGAAGAATTGCCAAGAATCAAAAATTATCAATTAGGTGATCATGGTTGCAGATTGTGGTGGGTGGAATATGGAGGAAGATTAGACACGATTCACGAATCTGAAAACATCAAATTTGAATTGTGGAAAGTAGTTTACGGAATTTGGGATTATATCAAAAACTCTGGCAAATATCCAGAAGCTGCCAACTTAACCTTAGAATGGGTTGGAACGATTCCTGGAAAACGTGAATCACGTCGTTTTGAAGGAGATTTCATGCTTTCTCAAAAAGATATTGTGCAACAACGCGATTATTATGATGCCGTTGCTCATGGTGGTTGGGCAATGGATTTGCATCCTGCAGATGGTATTTACAGCAAGCATAGTTCGTGCACACAATGGCATTCTAAAGGAGTTTATCAAATTCCATACAGATGTTTTTATTCCAAAGACATTAAAAACTTGTTTCTTGCTGGCAGAATTATTAGTGCTTCTCACGTGGCTTTTGGTTCAACAAGAGTGATGCTTACTTGTGCATTAGGTGCACAAGCTGTTGGAGAAGCTGCTGCACTTTGTTTTAAAAATAATTGGAAACCTAGTGATGTTTCAGAAAATGAAAACATCAAATTATTGCAATTAGAGTTAAACAGAAAAGGACAAAGCATTCCCAGAATTTCGATTGCTGATAAATCAGATTTGACTAAAATTGCCACCCTAAAAGTATCGTCAACATTACAATTTAACGGTTTTAATCTAAGTGAAAATTGGCAAATATTGACTTTTAGTACATCGCAATTATTGCCTTTGGAAGCCAAAACGAATTACGAATTCAATTTTGAAGTTGAAGCTTTAGAAGATACTTCTTTAGAAATTCAATTGAGAATTGCCTTAGAAAAAAGAAGTTTCACGCCAGAAAAAATTCTAAACACCCATGAATATCAATTGAAAAAAGGAATTCATAAAATTACTTTTAAAAGTGATATTGCTTTGGATGAAAAACAATATGCCTTTGTTTGTTTGATGAAAAATGAACAAATAAAAGTGCGAATTTCAGACGAGCGTTGTTCAGCAATTATGACTGTTCAAAACCGAATTAACAAAGCTGTTTCTAATTACGGCAAACAAGAGCCACCAAAACACGTTGCTATTGATAGTTTTGAATTTTGGACTCCAGAACGAAGACCAAATGGTAAAAATTTAGCTTTTTCAGTAAGTCCATTTTTATCGATTTTTGAAAAAGAAAATATAGTTAATCCAGAAATAAGACCAAATCCAAAAGGTGAAACCAATGTTTGGATTGCGTCAAAAGAGGATGAAAATCCTAATATTCAATTTTCTTGGAATCAAGTAATATCATTTAATACCATAAAATTATTTTTTGATTGTGATTACGATCATGCACTTGAAAGCACTTTGATGGGACATTCTGAAGAGACAATTCCATTTGTCGTTAGCAATTATTCGATTGAGGATGACAAAGGAAAATTATTGAAAAAAGTGGAAAATAATTATCAAGCTATCAATGAAATTAAATTTGAAAAGGAAATTGAATCCAAATCATTAACTTTTAAATTTTCACGAAACCAGCAAAATATTCCAGTTTCTGTGTTTAAAATTTCTTTGTTTTAATATTTATAAAATCAAAAAACATGTTACATCAATTCGTCAAATTTCAAAAACTTTCTACTAAAATTCATTTTTTAAATGGAATGCTGTTTTTAGTTTTTATGAACTTAGGATATTCTCAAAACATTCCAAAAGAATTTCTAAACGGTTCATGGAATTTTAAAATTGACCCTTATTCTCAAGGCGAAAAATCAGGTTGGCAAAATGAAAATTTAGACACAGCTTCCTGGGATAAAATGAAGGTTCCGGGCAATTGGGATTTGGTAAATGAATATGCAGAATATGCAGGCGATGCTTGGTATTCAAGGACTTTTAAAGTCGATAAATCAGTAGAAAATCAGCAAATTCGGCTCATTTTTCAATCGGTTTATAACGATGCAAAAGTTTGGATTAATGGAAATTTTGTTGGCGAAAATCACTTTGGGTATTTGCCTTTTCATTTCAATATTTCAAATTATATCAAATTTGGTGAAGAAAATCGGATTACGGTTTTAGCAAATAATGTCTTCAGAAAAGGTGCTTTTTGGAGTTGGGGAGGCATTCGCAGACCAGTTTGGCTAGAAATTACGCCCACTACAAGAATCGAATTTCAACACATTGATGCCGTTCCTGATTTGAAAAAAGGAACTGCAAATGTAACCTTGAAAATCGTAACAAGTAATGTGAGTAATGAACCTAAGAAGATACGTTTCAACATCAATATTACAAGAGAAAACAACATTGTTGCAGAAGGTCAACTTGAAGCAACAATTCCCCCAAAAACTTTAAAATACGAAGTGAAATGGACGCACAATTTATCAAAATCACAAGTGGCATTGTGGCATTTTGATTTTCCAAATTTGTATGAATCAACCGTTTCAATTTCTGAAAATAACAAAGTGCTGCACAGCATTTCTGATCGATTTGGAATTAGAAAATTAGAAATCGAAGGTTTGCATTTAAAATTAAATGGCGAAAGTATTCGTCCTGTTGGATTTAATTTGGTTCCTGAAGATCGTTTTACAGGAAACACTTTGCCTTTTGAACGCATCAAAGAAGATGTGGATTTAATGAAAAGTTTGGGAGCTACAATGTCCAGATTAAGTCACGTAACCTTACCAAAAGAATACCTAGATTATTTGGATGAAAAAGGAATCATGGTCATAGAAGAAGTGGGGCTATGGGGAAAAGATGCTTGGGTAGATCCAAATCATCCTATGCCAAAAGAGTGGTTGCAACGCATTGTGGAATATCATTACAATCACCCCTCTGTAGTTGGTTGGAGTATGGGTAACGAAATTGGTAAAGAAATCGACAATCCTAAAGTGAAAGAATATGTGAAAAGTGCTATTGAAATGTCAAAAAAAATCGATTCAAATAGGTTGGCAATTTACGTTTCAAATTCTGCTCAAAATAATCCTGAAGATGCCATTCAATTTGCGAATATTTCTGCTATCAATCTATATGGTAACTGGGAAAGTGGTGTTGACAAAGCTTGGAATTATCATAAAAAACCTGTATTTGTATCAGAATTTGGTCACAATTTGAATAGTGAAAATCCTAACTTAGGAAAAATTCCGATTGAAAAAATGATGAATGCCATGCGAAACAAACGGTATGTTTTAGGAGCCTCAATATGGACATTGAACGACTACAGAAGCACATATTATGGATTGTCGGGCTGGAATACACCTCCCTCACAAAATCGCACATGGGGAGTTGTTACTACATTTAGGCGTAAAAAAAGAGCATTCTTTGAACTCCAAAAAGAATTTGCACCCATCAGTAGTTTAAAAATTTCAAACTTGGATAAGACCAAAGGGAAAGCAGAAATCATGATTCAACCTAGAGGTAAATTTGATATTCCTGCCAATGTTTTAAGAAACTATCAAATAAAAAAATATTTAATTGATGAAAATTTCAATGAAAAAGAAGAAGAAAATACGGTTCTAAAAACCATTTTTCCTGGAGATGATTCTCTTTCTATTCCATTTCAATGGGATGTTAAAAAAATTACAAACGGTATAAAAGTTGTTTTTTTAGATCCTCAAGGATATGTACTTTTGGAAGAAACACTATTCTTCAGCTACCCAAAAAAACCAACAATTAAAAAAATCTACACGTCATCAAAAGAATTCCGAATACTGTTTGATAACTCAACAACGGGAAACGAATATTATTTAAAATACCAGCAAGACGACTCCATCTATACCTCTGCAAAAACCATTAATAACTTTATAGACATAAAAAACAATAAATTAGTTCCTTCAAAACCGATCCAAGTTCAGCTTTTCTCTGAAAATAATTTTGGAAAAAGTGATTCTTCAGATTCGTTGAAAATCAAACTAAACGAGAGTGAACTGCCTCCTGTTATTTGGGATATTAAGCGAGTTAAAGAAAGTTTATTTATTGGTTATACTGTTTTACCTACAGATTATTTGTTTGAAGTAGAATACGGTTTTGAACCCAATAACTATAATCATAAAGTTACAACCAAAGTTAAAGGCGTACTAAATATTCCAAATCTCCCTCAAGAAAAAACAGTATATTTCCGCATGCGAGCCATCAAACAATGGGGATTTGCAAGTGAATGGACAGCCGAAGTTGTCTCAAAAATCAATCAATAATTTAACCATAATCTCTAATGATAAAACTATTAAAAATTAAATCCATTTTCTATTTGTGTTTTCTATTCGTTTTTTCCATAAACGCTCAAATAAAATTACCCGAAATTGTCTCTTCAAACATGGTATTGCAACAAAACACCACCATCAATCTTTGGGGTTGGGCTGCCCCTACTGAAAAAATTACCATCAAAACTTCATGGACAAAAAGTAAAATAAACGTTACTGCAAACAGCGATGGCACTTGGAAAGTGGAAGTTGCAACAACAGATTCAAAAGCGCCTCAAACTGTCAACATCAAAAGTAAAAATTCAAATATTACTTTAGTCAACATTTTGTTTGGCGAAGTTTGGTTGTGCTCTGGACAATCCAATATGCAAATGCCTGTAAAAGGATTTGAAGGGCAACCAACATTTGGCTCCGCACAAGCCATTATGCATGGTACAAATGATAATTTACGATTATTTACGGTTGAAAGAAAGGGCTCAAAAACACCTCAAAAGAACTTAGGAAAGAACAATAGTTGGAAAACAACAACCCCTGAGACAGTCGCTAATTTTAGTGCAGTTGCCTATTTCTTTGGTCAACAGTTACAAGAAATTTTAGACGTTCCAGTTGGATTGATTCACTCTTCTTGGGGCGGAAGTTCTGTGGAAGCTTGGATGAGCAATGAGTCTTTAAGCGAATTTCAAACGGTTGATTTAGAGAAAGTTGATATTTCAGTAAAACCAAACATCATTCCAACCGTTTTGTTTAATGCGATGATTCATCCTTTGATGAATTATAAAATAAAAGGCGCCATTTGGTATCAAGGTGAAAACAATCGTGGCAAACCTGAAGAGTATAAAAAACTATTTCCAGCCATGGTAAAAGATTGGAGAGCAAAATGGAATATTGGAGATTTCCCTTTTTATTATACACAAATTGCCCCTTTCAACTATGGAGGAAATAATCAATTTGAAGTATCAAAAAATTCAGCTTTTATTCGGGAAGCACAACTAGATTGTTTGGATTTAATTCCAAATTCTGGCATTGCCATTACGTTAGATTTAGGCGATGCGACTTCCATTCATCCACCAAAGAAAAAGGAAGTAGCTGACCGATTGTTGATGAATGCACTCAACCAAACCTATGGCATGAAGGCTGTAAAATATCTTTCTCCAACCTATAAATCATTGGAAATTAAAAATAACCAAATTGAACTTACATTTAAAAATATTGATTTGGGTTTGTATGCATTTGATACTTTGAAAGATTTTGAAATTGCTGGTGAAGACAAAGTTTTTTATCCTGCAGAGGCAAAAATTGTGAATAGAAAATTAGTACACGTTTATAGTGAAAAAGTTCCAAATCCAGTGGCTGTGAGATATGCTTGGCGAAATTTTGTACAGGCAAGTCTTTTTGACAATGTCCTTTTACCACTTTCTTCTTTTAGAACTGACGAATGGAATGACGCAACAAATGCAGAAAATAAATAATAGTATGATATCAAAAAATAAATTTAACAAACTCGCCCTTTTTATTCTAATTGTTTTTATGAATACCTATTTGAGTGCGCAAAACGAAGTCATTGAACTCTGGAAAAACGGAGTTCCTAACTCAATAAAGGCTACTGATTATGAAGAATTTCATGATGAAAAAATGGATAGAGTTGGAAAAGTTTCCAATCCAACATTGACTGTTTTTGTTCCTGAAAAACCAAATGGAACTTCCGTAATTATCTGTCCTGGTGGAGGTTATCAATATCTCGCCATCAACAAAGAAGGCTATAAAACGGCTGAATGGTTCAACTCAATAGATATCACTGCTTTTGTGTTGAAATACAGATTGCCGAGTGATGAAATTATGGAAAATAAATCTATTGGTCCTTTACAAGATGCTCAAGAATCTGTAAGATATATCAGAAGAAATGCTGAAAAATGGCAATTAGATGCTAACAAAATCGGAATTATTGGATTTTCTGCTGGAGGACATTTAGCAGCTACTTTATCCACAAAATATGATGAAAAAACATATCAATCTAAAGATACTATTAGCGCAAAACCTAATTTTTCATTGTTGATTTATCCTGTGATTTCGATGAATTCTGAAATTACACACAAAGGTTCTAGAAATAAACTTCTTGGAAATCCTGCTACTGATGAACTTATTGAACAGTTTTCTACTGAGAAATTAATCAATGCTGAAACGCCTCCCGCATTTTTTGTACATGCCATTGATGATAAAAGTGTGCCTATGGAAAATAGTTTGCAATACTTTTTAGAATTAAAAAAAAACAACGTGATTTCTGAAATGCATTTGTATCAAAAAGGAGGTCATGGTTTTGGATTGGGAAAAGATGCTACCAGCAAATTTTGGACAACTCATTGTGAAAAATGGTTGCAACTAAATCAATTTATAAAATAACAATTTCAATTTTTTATACCTATTTTTATGATAAAATTTCAACATTTATGTATGCTTGTATTGCTATCAACTCTTTTTTCATGCGGAAAAAAACTGATTGAAAATCCGTCAAATACAGACACCGTTTTCAAAAATCCAACTTGGGAAAATCCTGAATGGGAAAATCCTGAAATTTTTGAAATTAATCGTGAAAAACCTACGGCAACTTTCTACAAATATCCAAATGAAAAAGCTTCACTTGCCAATAAGAGTTGGGAAAATTCGCCTTTTTACCAATCTTTAAATGGCACTTGGCAATTTTATTATGCAGATAGTGTACAAGCACGTCCAACAAATTTTCATACCTCAAATTTTGATTCTTCGAAATGGGACAATATTGAAGTGCCTTCCAACTGGGAAATGAAAGGGTATGGAATTCCTATTTATACAAATATCAAATATGTTTTTCCTGCTAATCCTCCATTTATTCCTCATGAAATGAATAATAATGGCAGCTATAAACGAAACTTTGACATTCCAACAAATTGGAATGGAAAAGACCTGTATGTGCATTTTGCTGGCGTAAGTGGCGCTATGTATATATGGGTAAATGGCGAATTCGTGGGCTATAACGAAGGAAGCAAAACTGCCGCTGAATTTAATATTACCAAAGTTGCCAAACCTGGAAAAAACTCGATTGCAGTTCAAGTTTTGCGTTGGTCAGATGCTAGTTATATGGAAGACCAAGATTTTTGGAGATTGTCTGGAATAGAACGTGATGTATATGTGTATGCCACTGAAAAAATTAGTTTGCGCGATTTTAGAATAGTTGCTGACTTGGAAAATGACTATAAAGATGGTGTACTTAATGTAACCCTTGAAGTGGATAATAATACAAAAACAATTTCAGAAAAATCAATTCAAATCAAACTTTTGGATGGAAAAAAGGAAGTGTATGTTGATAGTAAGTCTGCAAATTTGAACCTTGGAAGTAATTCCATTTTATTCAAGAAAGTAATTCCAAATATCAAAACTTGGAATGCCGAAAAACCAAATTTATACACTTTAGTGATGACTGTAAATGGTGAATCTAGTGCTGTAAAAGTTGGTTTTAGAAATATCCAAATTAAAAATGCGCAATTCTTGGTAAATGGCATGCCTGTTTTGATAAAAGGTGTGAATTTTCATGATCATGATGAAAAATCAGGGCATGTCATTTCAGAAGCTTTGACCATCAAAGACATGGAAATCATGAAACAAAATAATATCAATGCCATTCGTTGTAGCCATTATCCAAAAAATCCATTTTTCTATAGATTGGCTGATAAATATGGTTTTTATGTGGTTGATGAAGCCAATATTGAAACTCATGGTATGGGCGCAACCAATCAAGGTTTGGATAAAAATTTAAAATTACAAGCAGTGCATCCTGCCTATTTACCTTCATGGAAAGCAGCGCATTTAGACAGAACTATCAGAATGTTTGAACGTGATAAAAACCACGCAAGTATTGTTACTTGGTCCCTTGGAAATGAAGCCGGAAATGGTCAAAATTTTTATACAACGTATGAATGGTTGAAAAAAAATGACCCTACAAGACCCACACAATATGAAGGTGCTACTGGATATGAAAACACAGATATTCAAGCGCCTATGTATTGGAAAATTGAAAAAATGATTGAGTATGTAAAAAATGGAGGAAAACGTCCTTTGATTCAATGCGAATATGCGCATGCAATGGGAAATAGTCTCGGAAATTTCCAAGATTATTGGGATGTAATTGAAGCCTATCCAACCATGCAAGGAGGTTTTATTTGGGATTGGGTAGATCAAGGAATTTTAAACAAAAATGAAAAAGGTCAGGAATTTTGGGCATTTGGAGGAGATTTAGACGGATTTGAAATCCAGAATGATAATAACTTTTGTTTGAACGGAATTGTAAATCCTGATAGAGGCGAAAAACCTGCTTTGTTTGAAACCAAAAAAGTATATCAATATATCAAATTCAAAGATGCTGATGCAAAACAAGGAAAAATCGATATCAAAAATATCTACGATTTTACCAACTTGAATGAATTTGATTTTACATGGTCTTTGTTAGAAAACGGATTAGAAATCAATAAAGGAAGGATTAAAAGTATAGATTTAGAATCCTATCAAACCAAAACAATTGCCATTGCTTTGCCTACATTGTCCAATAAAACGAGTGATTATCATTTGAACATTTATGCAAAAACCAAGGAAAAGCAAGCCTTAATTCCGCAAGGACATGTGGTTGCCTACGAACAATTTGAATTGCAAAAAGGTGTTTTCACACCAATTTCAACCGAAAAATCTACAGTGATTGCCTCTGAAAATGAGCAAATTATCACGATTTCTAACAAACAAGTTACAGCTACCTTTGATAAAAAATCAGGTGTTTTATCTTCAATTGATTATGGTAATGGAAATATGTTGGTTAAAGGAATCACACCAAACTTTTGGAGAGCTTCAACAGATAATGATTTTGGATTTAAAATGCCTCAAAAATTAGGCGCTTGGAAAAAAGCTACTGAAAATCAAACCTTGATTTCAATAGCGCATAAAACTAATAATGAGGAAGTAATTGTTACTTCAAAATATCAATTAGAAGCTGCAAAAAATGCAACAGTTCATGTGGAATATCGATTCACAAAAGAGGGTCAAATTACAGTTACAACTTCGTTTGACACAAAAAATCAAACAATGCCAATGATGCCTAGATTTGGTACAAATTTCATCATCAATAAAGAATTTGAAAATGTACAATGGTTAGGAAGAGGTCCTTTTGAAAACTATCAAGATCGAAAAACAGCTGCTTTGGTTGGAAACTATAAAGCAAGTGTTACAGAATTGTATTTTCCATACATTCGACCTCAAGAAAATGGGTATAAAACCGAAAATCGTTGGGTAACATTTACCAATAAAAATGGTGAAGGAATTCTGATTAGTGCACCAAAACATTTTGGATTTAGTGCACATCATCAATACAATGATGATTTTGATGAAGGTGAACAAAAAAATCAACGACATACCACAGATATTGTAACAAGAGATTTCGTAAACATCAATATTGACGATGTACAAATGGGTGTTGGAGGTGATAACAGTTGGGGAAGTTTACCTCATGAAAAATATCAAATTGAAGCTAAGAAAATGAGTTTTATCTATCATATTTCGCCTTTAAAATAATTTAGAAAATGATAAAACACCTTATTACAATTCTTTTTTTTGGAGCAATTAGTTCCTTTTCTCAAGTGAAAAGCTTAGAAAATAGAGAACAAATTTCACTAAAAGATTGGAGTTTTAAAAAAGGAAAATTTTACAATGCACAAAAAATTAACTTTAATGATGCTGATTTTGAACCAGTGAAAATACCTCATACTTTTTCGATGGATGCCATCGAAAATGTGGGTTATTATAGAAGTGAAAGCTGGTATAGAACAAAAGTTCACATTCCAATTTCAATGCAAAACGAACGAATTTTTATTCGTTTTGAGGCTGTTGGACATGAAGCTGAAATTTTTGTAAATGAGAAGAGAATCAATAAACATTTGGGTGGTTATGCCGCATTTTGTTATGAAATTACCAATGAAATCAACGTAAATCAGGAAAATCTGATTGCTGTAATGGTAAGCAATGAACCTAATTTTAAACGCATTCCTGTTAACGACAAATTATTCAATCATTATGGAGGGATTTACAGACCTGTACAAATTTTTAGTACTCCTAGACTAGCCATCTCTCCTATTTTTCATGCTTCATCAGGTGTATTTTTAGAACAAAAAGAAGTAACAAAAAACAAAGGTGTATTAGAAATTAGAATTCATATTTCAAACAAATCAAAGGCAAGTAAAGCGTTGTTGAATATCAATATAAAAAATAATCTTGGAGAAAATGTGGCAACAAAATCTGAGGAAATTGAACTGAATTCCACAGAAAAAATCATTGCATCTAACATTTCTATTTCAAATCCAATTTTATGGAACGGAAGAGAAAATCCACATTTATATTCAGTAGAAATATCGCTGATTTCAGGAAATGAAAAAGATGTAGTAACGCAAAACTTCGGATTTAGAACTTTTTCTTTTGATGCCAATAAAGGCTTTATTTTGAATGAAAAACCATACAAACTTTATGGTGTTAACATGCACGAAGATTGGAAAAATACAGGACCTGCGTTAACCAAAAAACAACATATTGAAGATTTTAATTATCTAAATGAATTAGGCATCACTACTTTGAGAACTGCACATTATCAACATTCAAATATTGTGTACGAATTGGCGAATGAAAAAGGAATACTTGTTTGGACCGAAATTCCATTTGTACACGATTATAGTGGCCGTGAAAATGAAAATGCAACCCAACAATTAACCGAATTAATTCTTCAAAATTACAATCACCCAAGTGTTTTTGTCTGGGGAATTTGGAACGAAGTTCGTGCCAATAAAAGTCCTGATGAGCCTTGTGTATTGCTTACCAAAGAATTAGTGAAACTTGCCAAAACATTAGACCCTTCAAGACCAACCATTTCAGCAAGCGACAAAGACATGACTTCTAACATGGGAAACATCACAGATTTACAAGCTTGGAATAAATATTTTGGATGGTATTATGGCACTTATAACGATATGGGAACTTGGTTAGATGCCTCTCATAAAAATTTTCCTGAACGACCTTTGGCAATTAGCGAATATGGAATTGGAGGTAATATTTATCATCAAGATGCTCGTAGATTAGAAAAACCTGTGGGTGATTATTTTCCTGAAATGGAACAAACAAACTACCATGAAATCACTTGGAAAATCTTTAAAGACCGTCCTTACGTTTGGGGAACATACGTTTGGTGTATGTTTAATTTTTCTGTAAATGTGTGGAACAGAGGAGGAATTCCTTCACTAAATCACAAGGGTTTAATGACCTATGATCGCAACACCAAAAAAGACGCTTTTTATTTTTATAAAGCCAATTGGAACCCAGAACCCATGGTTTACATTGCAGAAAGAAGAAACCAACAAAGAACGGAAGCAAATACATTTGTAAAGGTATATACCAATTGCAAAAGCGTAATTTTATATTTGAATAACAAAAAAATAAGTGAGAAAAAACTAACCTCAGAAATTAATATCATCACTTTTGACAATATTGAACTGAAAAAAGGAAAAAACACCATCAAAATAGTATCAAAAGATACCAAATTAAAAGACGAAGTCATTTGGAATTTGAATTGATTTTCAATTAGAAAAAACCTTAAAATGAATAAAAAAAGTATGTCTTATATCAATAAAAAATTTCGAGTATTTCTAATTACTACAACAATTTTACTATTTGTTGGGTGTAAAAACACTCAAATAAATTCAACTTCGAAAATACAAAAAACGAAAAACTTGAAAGAAATCAATCCATATCTACCAGATTTTAGCGAACCTGTGCAAGAAATCAATGGATATCAATTGGTATTTCATGACGAATTCAATCATGAAGGCGCTATGAAAACTGAATTTTGGAGAGCTGAAACTGGATTTGTAAGAAACAACGAACACCAATGGTATCAGGCAGAAAATGGATTTTGTAGTGATGGAAGACTTGTAATTACCGCTAAAAAAGAACAAATTCAAAATCCGAATTATATTGAAAATAGCAAGAATTGGAATACAAATAGACCATTTGCAGCGTACACATCTGCAAGTTTTATCACCCAAACAGCCTATCATCAAAAATACGATTCTATTCTAATGATTATGCGTGCAAAATTACCTTTACAAACTGGTGGTGATGAAGATTATGGAGTTTGGCCAGCATTTTGGACCACAGGAAATGGTCCTTGGCCTCATGGAGGTGAAATTGATATTATGGAATATTACTCAGAAAGATTGATGGCGAACTTTGCTGTCAAAGGAAAAAAAGGAGTAAAATGGACTGGCAATAAAGAAGAAAACAATCCAAATTCCTACATCAAAAATATTATTGAAGGAAAAGCCATTGGTTTTAAAAACGACCCAAATTGGTTGCAAAAATATCATACTTGGAAATTGATTGGTGATGGAACCTATTTATCAGTCTATTTGGATGAAGTTTTCATGTCAAGAATTGCATTGGATACTAAAAATGAAGATACTTCTGTGAGAGAATTTCCGTTCAAAGGAAATACTTGCAACTTTTGGCTCAACTTGGCTGTGGGTGGAAAACCTCATCCAGATGCAGAAAAATTAGCAAAAACAACTTTTCCAAGAACGTACGAAATAGATTATGCACGCATTTATATCTTAAAAAAATGAACATCAGAAAAACAAATTTAAAAAATAGTATTCGAACTCATTCTTTGTTAATTGTATTGATTTTGAGTTTCTCTTTTTATTGCATAGGTCAAGAAACTAATTATAATTCTTTCAAACCAGGAGAGTTGTGGTTAGACAATAACAATCAGCATATCAACGCACATGGAGGAGGATTTTTATACCATAATAAAACTTATTATTGGTTTGGTGAATACAAAGGTGCAGGAAAAGATGGCAGCAAAGCATTTGTTGGTGTCAGTGTGTATTCGTCAAAAGATTTATACAATTGGAAAAACGAAGGTGTTGCCTTGCGAGTTGTAAAAGGTACGCTTTCTAAATTGCAAGAAGGTTGTACTTTGGAGCGTCCTAAAGTGATTTATAACAAAAAAACTGGGAAGTTTGTGATGTGGTTTCATCATGAATTGAAAGGTGAAAAATACAAAGCGGCTTTGACTGGAGTTGCAGTTGCTGA
Source organism: Flavobacteriaceae bacterium CG2_30_31_66 (assembly GCA_001873065.1). Taxonomy (GTDB): domain Bacteria; phylum Bacteroidota; class Bacteroidia; order Flavobacteriales; family Flavobacteriaceae; genus Polaribacter. The sequence continues at coordinate 60,549 of MNYM01000003.1, read as the reverse complement.
CAACATTACTGGACCTTATATATACTTGAACAGTTTTCGAATACACGCAGGCATCTTGCCAAGAAACATGTCTCAAACTACTTTTGATAGCATTCCAACTATCAATGAACAACAAAAATTGTCCAAAGAAATTCGCATCAATCAAGCAAAAAATGGGGAATTGTTCAAGCGAGATTTTCTAGGCGGACAAATGTCAAGAGATATGACATTATATGTAGATGAAGATGACTCAGCCTACCACATCACAGCCTCTGAAGAAAATCAAACGATGCTCATTTCCAAGCTTTCAGACGATTATTTGTCACTTTCAGGAGACTATATTCGTATTTTACCTGGTGAAAGAAATGAAGCGCCAGCAGTGTTAAAACGAAATGGCAAATATTACTTATTCACTTCGGGTTTGACAGGCTGGAAACCCAATCCTGCACGATTATCAGTCGCCAATTCTATGATGGAAAATTGGACTTCTTTAGGTAATCCATGTGTGGGAACTGAGGACGAAATCAATACCACTTTTTGGTCGCAAAGCACCTATATTATTCCTGTTGAAGGCAAAAAAAACGCTTTTATTTTTGTGGCTGATAGATGGAATGGAAAAAATTTAGGCAACAGCAAATACATTTGGCTTCCCGTGAGATTTGATGGAGAAATTCCTTATTTGACTTGGGAAAAAGAATGGAATTTAAGGATTTTTGATAGAAAGTGATTGTTTTTTTTGGTAAAAATTATACTATCAAGCCACTCAAAAAAAAAGGTGAAGCTTATACGCCACCTTTTATATTCTTAAAATGATATTATCTTGTTGCTTGACTCGAATTGTTCTCTAAATTGACATCTGCCATCAATCCGCTTTTGTCAATTGAAACAGATTGTACGGTTTTACCTGTATCAAAAATATACGTTGGATTTGCCCAGGCCCAATCTTCTAAAAGTTTGGCTGTGGTTGGTTTTTCTCCACGCATCATTTCTAACGGAATGTAAAAAATTTCTTTACTTCCATCAGTATAAATAACCTCAACATCAATTGGCATCGGCATTTGCCCAATTCTTTCTAATGTGATTTTTGAACCGACAATATTTTTAATTCCATAGTCAATAGCGTGTGTGGTTTGAGTCCATTCATTCAAATACCAATCCAAGTGAATGCCTGAAACTTTTTCCATAGAACGCTTAATGTCATTGGGTGTTGGATGTTTGAAACTAAAATCGGTAAAATATTTTTTGATTCCTTTTGCAACGTTTTCTGCTCCAATCACATATTCTAATTGTGATAAAAAAATGTTTCCTTTTGAATAACTTGCCGTTCCATAAGCCCAATTGGTTTGATATCTGTCAGCATGTGTTGTCAAAGATTCTTCATATCCTCTTGAAACAATGGTTCTATATCCATTATAAGAACCCGAATGTGGATTTGCTTTTCCTTCGTTCAAAATGTCATTTTCGGATTTGTTTGAAATATAGGATGTAAAACCTTCATCCATCCAAGGATGTAAACTTTCGTTGGTTGCTAACAAAAATTGAAACCAAGTATGTGCCATTTCATGTGCAGTGACACCGAATAAACTTCCAAAATTTCGCTGACCTGTGATTAGTGTAGCCATAGCATATTCCATTCCACCATCTCCGCCTTGAATTACAGAATACTGTTTATACGGATATGGACCAACGTGTGTACTATAATAATTCATCAATTCTGCCGTTTTTGATTGCAAATCTTTCCAGTTTTTTAAGAATTTTTCATCCAATGTTTTTTTATAGAAAAAGTGTAAATCAATGCCATTTTTCATTGTAAGAATATCATGAATGTATTCAGGGTCAGCTGCCCACATAAAATCGTGAACATTAGGTGCTTTAAAATGCCATTTTAATTTATTCCCTTTTGGGAGGTTTAAAGGTTTGGTTTTATCTTCAAAACCATGACCAACTTCTTGGGGATTTTGCAAATAACCTGTTCCACCAATCGTATAATTTTTATCAATATGAATAGTTATATCAAAATTTCCCCAAACTCCATGAAATTCTCTGGCAATATAAGGAGGTGTGTGCCATCCTTCAAAATCATATTCTGCCATTTTTGGGTACCATTGAGCTATAGAAAGCACTACATTTTCTGAACTGTTTCTTCCTGATCTACGAATTTGGATAGGAACTTGTGCGTCAAAAAGCATGTCAAAAGTTACAGTTTCACCAGACTTGATAGGTTTATTTAACGTAACTTCTAAAATTGTTCCTACAGTTTTGTAGTTTATTGCGACACCATTTTGTTTTAAAGAATTCACTTTGATGTATCCGATTTCGTCTGGTTTTAATTTGCTAATTCTATCACCAACTCTTGGGTCTGGATCTTTGATAGTCAGTGAACGAACATCCATTTGTGAACCTGGTTGAAACGCGTTGAAATACAAATGATAAAAAACTTTAGTAAGTTCGTCCGGAGAATTGTTGGTATAAATCAATTTTTGTGTTCCTTTATATTGATAGTTGGTTACATCCATATCAATATCCATTGTATAATCTACATGTTGCTGCCAATAATTAGAATTTTGGGTGTTTTTTTGGGTATAGGTTTTTTCTTTTGTTTGTGCGCAAGCAATCATTACAAGCATTGAAAGTGATAAAAAAAGAGTTTTTTTCATGGTTTGATAGGTTGGATAATTATATTTCTAGATAATTAGAAAGTGAGATTTTTTAACTTTAGTCTTTAGAGTTTTAACTTCTACTGTTTTTTTCTTGATAAATAATCCGCCAATTGCAAGGCATTATACGCATTAACAATTCTTCCAGAAAATGATAAATCTGCAAAAGGAACCAATTCTCCTAAAGGATTTTCTTCTTTTTGAGAACCAGGTTTGAGAACCTCAAAATCAACTTTTACTCCTGAATTCATCAAAATATATTTTACTTCTTTCGCTGTTAAATTTGGATAATAAGCCCTTATCAACGCTGCCACTCCCGATGTTGACGGTGCTGCCATTGATGTTCCACTCAAAGGTTCATACTCGTTTTTTGGAACAGTTGAATAGATATCAACTCCAGGCGCAAAAATATCTACATTTATTTTTCCATAATTGGAAAAACTCGCAACCAATTCTTCATTATAATGCAAGCTACTTGCACCAACTGTAATCACATTATCAACAAACTCGGTTTTTAAATCTTTAGAATCGTTTGGATAGGTTTCACGAATGTCTATATCTTTTCCATCATTTCCAGCGGCATTTACAATCAATACATCCTTCTTTGCTGCATAAGCAATGGCATCAAAAACCCATTCTTTATTAGGAGAATATCTTTTTCCAAAACTAGTATTGATGATTTTTGCGCCATTATCAACTGCATATCTAATGCCTAAAGCGACATCTTTATCATGTTCATCTCCATCAGGAACCACACGAACGGTCATTATTTTTGCTGAATTTGCAACTCCTTTTGCGCCTTTATTATTGTTTCTTGAAGCGGCTACAATTCCTGCAACATGAGTTCCGTGTTTTTCTAAATCTTTATTGCCAATAACATTGTTATTTCCATAAAATTTATCAGTGATATCGTATAAATTATCTCCTAAATTTTCACGAGCATTCAAGTCCAAATCATATCCTTTCATGCCTTTTTCTAACTCTTTCTTATAATCTTTTATTTGCTGAAGATATTCTAGCAAATCTTCTTCAGTTGCACCTTTTTCCAAAATATTTTTTAAGGCATCAACTTGTGAAACCATCAACAAACTTGTTGGCTTTAGACTGTCCAAATCAGTCATTCTTATTGTTTGTTTTCCTACAAATCTCTTTACATCTTCAAAAACTGCCTTCACACGCTCTAAATTGTTTTGTGTTTGATTCATTTCTTGAATTTCAAATTCTTTTTGACTGATGGTTAAGCGATATTCTTGCTCTAATTTTTGATATGATTCATACTCAGCTTTATCAGTTTCTGCAATTTCATCTGCTTTTTTATCACCAAATTTCTTACGCCCATTTTTCACCAATCGTGTGATTTCTAATTGATCACCATTGATGATTTTTCCTGATGCATTTCCAAGAAAATTCCATCCATGAATATCATCAACATAGCCATTTTTATCATCATCAATGTTGTTTCCTTTGATTTCTTTTTTATTGATCCAAAGAACCTCTTTCAAATCTTCGTGTTCAATATCAACGCCAGAATCTGTGATGGCAACAATCACAGGTATAGGTTTTTTGCCCTCTAAAAACCGATACGCTTTCTCTAAACTCATTCCTGCTATAGAGTCTTTTAGCAAATCTGCGTGCGACCAATATTTCTCTTCTTCATCTGAAAGTGCTTGTTTTTTGGGAGTGATAATAACTGCCGTGTCAAAATTTGGCAGTGTCATCACTTTTTGAGTGGACGAACAATTGGCTAAAAAAAGCGCAAAAAAAGCACTTAAAAAAAATGGTTTTATAAACTTCATACTAGATATTAATTAAATATTTCTGAAAATTGGTGAGTTGTATTTAGTCTGATGCCTTTTTCTGTGTGATATACAGTACATAATTCGTTGGTGGCATCATGCTCTAAAAAAAGGTAAAAATTGTGATCAGCAGCTTGTTTTAAAAAAGAGGCTTTTTCTTTAATCGTCAACAAAGGCCTTGTGTCATAACCCATCACATAAGGTAAAGGAATATGCCCAACTGTGGGAAGCAAATCTGCCACAAAAACAATGGTTTTTCCTTGATATTCAATGATTGGCAACATTTGTTTTTCTGTGTGACCGTCCACAAACAACACCTCAAAACCCATTTGATCTTTCGAATTTCTGTGAATAAAATTGAGCTGTCCATTTTCTTGGATTGGCTGAATATTTTCTTTTAAAAAAGAGGCTTTTTCTCGTGCATTGGGCTCTGTTGCCCATTTCCAATGTTTGTCATTAGACCACACTTTGGCATTTTTAAACGCAGGAATGAACAATCCGTTTGTATCTTTTTCGATGACGCCACCACAATGATCAAAATGCAAATGAGTCAGAAAAACATCAGTAATATCGTCTTTGTGAAATCCCAGTTTTTTCAAGGAATTGTCTAATGAAAAGTCGCCAAAAAGATAATAATACCCAAAAAATTTATCTGATTGTTTCTTGCCCATGCCCGTATCCACCAAAATCAAACGATTCCCATCTTCAATTAACAAGCAACGCATGCTCATTTCTATCAAATTATTAGCGTCTGCAGGATTGGTTTTTTGCCAAATAGATTTGGGAACAACCCCAAACATGGCGCCTCCATCCAATTTAAAATTTCCTGTTTCTATGGGATATATTTTCATCTTATAAAAAAGCTCTACTACGAAATAAGTTATAAAAATAATCATTTCAAAATGGTTGCAAATCTTTTTTGACTTTTTTATGATTTTGTAAACAAATTTTGTTCTTTTCCCTCATGATTTCAAAGACCTTGTCGGGTATTCATTATTAATAATTGAAAATGCTTAAACGATTTTCAAAACTTCGAAGGAAACGCCAAACTCTTCGAAGGAAACGCCAAACTATTCGTAGGAAATGCCAAACTATTCGTAGGAAATAGCAAACCCCTCGTAGGAAGTAGCAAACTACTCGTAGGAAGTAGCAAACTGCTCGTAGGAAGTAGCAAACTGCTCGTAGGAAACGCCAAACATCTCGTAGGAAGTAACAAACCCCTTGAAGGAAGTGCCAACCGTTTTGAAAGAAGTACTAAAAACTAAAGTATAGGTTTATTATTTAATAATAATTGTTTGCCGAATTTCCAAACCAAAATTATCTGTAACAGAAATGGTATGCAATCCATCTTTTGGCACAATCGCCATGTGATGCAATTCGTTGGTTGTGCCTAGAAAAGTACGATTCAAATACCAATACAGTGTAGCATTTTTATTAGAATGTGCCACTTTTAAAATCAGTTCATTGGTTTTTCCTTCAAAATCTTTGGGTAAAAAAATGGTCGTTTTTTCTGAAGGATATAAAAATTTCATCGTGTTTTTTTCGTCTGAAATACAATCGTCCCTAAAATTAGGCAAAGATGTGTAAAATGGGTTTTTTTCTCTATAATAATATGCCATCAAAGGGGGCAATACAAACCACGATTTTTGCTTGATATTCGTAAAAAATTCGCACGAAGTATTTACTTGAAATTTCTCAGATAAATCAGTATTTACAAGGATATGATATGGACAAGGTGCTGTTTTTAAGCCACTATTTTGTATAAACATAAATTGCTTTTCTTCACAAATTTCTGTAGCTCTAAAACCGCTTTTGGTGCAAATTTCTACCTCTGTCATTTCATCAAAAGGTTTTTCAAACCAAGTCGAATTTGGAATTTTATCGAAAACATCAAACAATATTGGCGCAGCAGTTTGAACGCCTACTAAACCAGGCCTGCCTTCGCCATCTGCATTGCCAATCCAAACTCCTACTACAAAATCTTTGGTTGCGCCAATTGCCCAAGCATCTCTAAAGCCAAAACTGGTGCCTGTTTTCCAAGCAATTTGTTTTGACGAATCGAAAAAAGCCCAATTTTCCTCGGCATTTGGTCTGTTTACTTCTTTCAAACTTTCAAAAGTTAAATAAATGGAAGCTGCATCAAAAATGATTTTTTCAAAAGTTTTTGTTCCGAAATTCACGTTTTTATCAGCCAAAAAAGTAGGTTCACAAAACTCATTTGTGAAATAGCTACTAGAATTTTCAGTATAATGATTGATGGTAGAAGCCATAGCTGCAAATGTTTTTGACAAATCCCACAGATTGCTTTCTGCGCCTCCTAAAGCCAATGTTAATCCGTAATGATTGGCACTTTTTTTAATATCTTTTAATCGTAATTTTTGTAAATAATGATGAAATTTTTCAAGACCAAATTGTTGTAACATTCTCACAGTTGGCACATTTAACGATTTTGACAACGCTAATTTTGCAGAAACTGCACCAGCATAACTTTTGTCGAAGTTTTCAGGATGATAACTACCAAAATTAGAAGGCACATCTGCTACTAAAGTATTGGGCAACAATTCTCCGTTGTCTAACATTGCTGCGTACAAAAATGGTTTTAAAATGCTTCCTGTACTTCTGGGTTTGTCGATAATATCCACATCTTTTTGATGATCTTGGTTTGTGGGAGTATTTCCAATATATGCCAAAACTTTTCTTGTTTTTACATCTAAAATTAAAATTGCGCCATTGTGAATTCCGTTTTTTGACAACTGATTGTAATGCTGTTGAATAATTTCATTTGCTTGCATTTGAAGCTTTTTATCAATCGTAGTTTTTACAAATTCACCTTTTCTTTGCGTATGAATTTTTTGCAATAAATGGGTTGCAATTTGTGGCAAAGGAAATGGTTTTTCAGGAATTTCCTCTAAAATAGCCAGTTGATACGTGAGCGAATCAATTTTATTTTCCCGAAGTAATTTTAGCAATAGTCGATTTCTTTTTTTTAATAATTGGTGCTTGTTTTTTCCTGGATACATTAAGTTTGGTGCATTAGGCAACACTGCTAATGTGGCTGCTTCCGCCCAAGAAAGTTCAAAGGCATTTCTATTAAAATAACGCCAAGAAGCTGCTTGCAATCCTACAACATTTCCTCCAAAAGGCGCATTTGAAGACCAAAAAGCTAGGATTTCTTCTTTCGAATTTCTGAATTCCAAACGAGTTGCTAAAATCAGTTCTTTGATTTTTTCAAAATAGGTTCTTGATTTTTGGTCTCTACTGAGTCTAATGACTTGTTGCGTTAGTGTGCTGCCACCTCTTATGATTTTCTTTGATCGAAAATTTTGTTGAATTGACTTAAAAATCGAAATTGGATTGAATCCAAAATGTTTGTAAAAGTGAGCATCTTCAAACTGAATAACACACGTTTTGAATTTTTCGGGAACTTCATTTTCATGCGGAAAACGCCATTGACCATCATCAGCAATCAAAGCTCCTAAAAGTTCATTTTCTTTGCTTACAATAACTGTCGATGTTGGTTTTGTAAACAACTTTTTGGGTAAACAAAATACATATAACAATAGAAATACTGAAATAAATACCCATTTCAACAAGGGGTTAAAACCCCTTGTTATTGTACTACTTTTACCCAACTTCCTTTGGTTTTTACAAAATAATCATTGTCATACATGGCCTCAACTTGTATTCCAGGTAAATAATAATTGCCTAAGTATGCAGCATTTAACAAAACAGTAAAGGTTTTAGTCACTGGCTTGGCAGCTTGTTTTTTCAAATCAACATAAAAATGAACGCGATCATCTTTGATGTCTGTATAACGTGCTTCACTTTTAACGGAAGTTCCAAAGTCAGTAAAACGTGTGTTGACAATTTCCCATCCTGAAGGAAAAACCTGAGTGATTGCAATGTCATTTACAGTTTTATTTTTTGGATTGCTCAACGTAATTGTCGCCACAAAATCTTGTCCTTGTTTTAATGAGTTTATTGAGATTGGTTTTCCTTTCAAATCGCTGTATTGGACAGAAACACTCAAACCTCTGCTTTCTGAAATTTCATTTCCAATAGAAGGTTTGCCAAAAATAACAACTCGTCCATAGATGATGTTGTTTTCTTGGTTTTTAATTTTGATAGAATTTTTGCCATTTTTAACAACAATATTTCTTTGAATTAAAGGTGATTTTGTTGCAATTTTTTCAGATTTGTTTCCAATTGAAATACTGACATTCATGGATTTTCCACCATTTTTTTCGATCATTTTTCCAATTGCCAGTAAACTGAAAGCAGTAGTTTGCGTACTCATCCATTGATTGCTTGACAATTCTTTGGCAATAGAAGTTGCCAATTCTTTGGTTTTTTTATCATTAGTTAACAGCATAGTTTCTAAAGCCATTGCCATATTTCTGATGGACGAACCATAGTTAGCATTTTCACTTTCAGAAAAATCTAACTTTGTATTTTTCAGAATAGCATTGCTCGCTTCTTTTTGTCCAGCCAAAACGTAAGCTGCTGCCAAACGCCATTTTGCCTCATTGGAAAGTTTTGGAAATTCGCGCAATCTATTCATCGCAGATAAATCAGGACTTCCTGCCATTGCCAAGGTGTATAATCTGTAAGCTTGTTCCAAATCATCCACATAGGTGTTGAAACTTGGTTTCCAATTTCTTGAAATTTGTTTTTGATAGGCTATGAAATTACTCTTAAAAGTGAGTGGCAAAACGAACCCTTTTTTCTCTGCTTCCAGCATAAAATGTCCTGCATAAGAAGTTCCCCAGTCACTCAATTCGTTTTCTCCTAACCAATAACTCAAACCACCATTTGCTTTTTGAAAATTGCCAATTCGTTGAATTCCTTTGGTAATATTTTCTTGAATCTCTTGTTTTTGTGTTGATGAAATATCAAAAATGGAATTCATGTACAATTGTGGAAAAACACTTGATATGGTTTGCTCTACACAACCATGAGGATATTGAACTAAAGAAGCCAACCTTGATGTGAAATTGATAGCCGGAATTGTTGACAATTCTAGGATGGCTGCATTGGAGCCTTCCACTCCAAATGTTTCAAAATCAATAGTTTGTGCAGTGTTTCCTTGAAAAGTAACTTCTTTAATTTTAGAGGCAATTGGATTCGGATTTAACACATCCAAAGTGACTTTGTAAGTGGAAGTTTCGCCATTTCCAGTGCCAATAATTTCAACCGTTTGCGAACCAATAACATCTTTAATATCCAAATCAAAATAGCACATTTTTTCATCAGGTTTTGTAAAAGTGATGATTTGTGAACTATTTCCATTGACTTTTATTCCTTTGCTAGTTTTCACTTTTATAGAAACCGATTTTATTTTTTCATCCATAGTAAAAATGCTGATAGGCAATCGCACTTTTTCTTTTGGGGATAATTTTCTAGGCAATGTTGCCAAAATCATCAATGGTTTTTTTACAGGAATAGTTTTTTCTGCACTTCCAAAAGCTTCATCAGATATGTTTCCAGCAACCACCATTGTTCTTAAAGAGCCTATATAATTTGGCAACCTAATTTTATGTGATTTTTTTGCACCTTTTTCAAGATAAAAAGGCCCTAAATAGTTTACTACAGGTTGAAATCTATTCACTTTCGGATTTTTTCCTTTTTCAAGATTTCCATCACCACCAATGGCAAAAACTTGGTCAATGCTTCCTGAATATGCACCAATCACATCATCAAAAATATCCCACGTTTTGATACCTAAAGCTTCTCTTGCATAGAAGGTTTCAAAAGCATTTGGGGTTTTAAATCTTGTTAAATCAAGCAAACCCTCCTCTACAACAGCAATAGAATAGGTCATTGATTTGTTGTTTTTTTCAGAAATTGAAACTGTGAATTCTTTTTCAGGTTGCAATTCATTTGGCATAGAAATTTGAGGCTCTAATTTAGTTGAGGCATCTTCCACTAACAAAGGAATTGTTCCAAAAAGTCTGATAGGCAAATCGTTTTCAGAAATTTGATGAGGTTGCAATAAGGAAATTGTAGCATAAATGTTAGGTGTCATTTGTTTTGTGATAGGAATTTCGACAGTTGTCATTCCTTTTTGGACAGCAACCCATTTTGTTTGGATAATTTTTGTACCATTTTCAATGCTAATAAGTACGTTTCCTTTTGAACCTGAAGGAAAGGTTATTTTTGCAGTTTCCCCAACTAAATATTTTTCTTTGTCTGCGGAAAACACCAACATTTTAGCGGCTTCTTTGTCTCCAGAAGTGGCGTTTTCCCACCAATTTTTATAAAAGTAAACTACTTTTCCGGTGGCATGTCCGCTTTTTTTATCAACAACTCTCACTAAAAAACGACCTCTTTCAGTTTCAGAAATATTTAGCGAAAATGAAGCTTCGCCTTTTGAATTGGTTTTTACATTAAAGAATTTGTAAGGTTTGTGATAGCTACTTGAAGTATATTTAGACAAATAATCATCAGAAGAACTCCACCACCAACGCCAAGCAATTTGATAAATAGCCACTTCAACTTCGTCATTTTGAATTGGTTTTCCATTTTCATCTACAGAAATTATGGAAAAAGGTTGATTTTTATCAGTTGATAAAGCTCCATTTTCCTCTAAGGTTGGTAATTTTAATCCAACAAATGAGGTGTAAGGAGCATAATTTTTGGTAAACGCATCAATAGAAAAATCACCTCCATTTTCAAACGCTTTTACAAGGAATTGTACTTGCAACATTCCAGGTACATTTTCTCCAATTTTTAAAGAGTTCTCAATTTTGGCAATGCCATTTTCGTCTGTTTTACCTTCAAAAAAAGTAAGTTCTTCTGTTGAAAAACTTCGAGAAGGATCAGAAAAAAAGTAGTTATTATAGTTTTTAAAACTAAAATTTGTTGCTGAAATTTTAGCTGAAATCGTAGTTTTTAAATTTTTGGCAGGCGTTCCTTGCAACCATTTTACATCTAAAACTCCCCGAATTGGCTTTTGATTTGAGAGAATCTCATCTTTAAAATCAACTTTTATTTTTAAACGATTTGGCTTTACAGTTTCAACATTTAGATTCTTATAAAATCGTGCACCACCAACAGAAACTTGTGCAGTATAATTTCCGGTTTTTGCTTCAGGAGAGGTTTTTACAGTAAATTTATAAAAATTGTTCAAGTTTTCTGAAGTCACTTTTTTAAACATCAATTTTCCTTCAGGGTCCATAATTTCCAGTTTTATTGGATGATTTTTTGGCAAAGGATTTTCGGCATCATTCAGTAAAAAAGTCAAGTACATTTCATCTCCAGGTCTCCAAACGCCACGTTCACCGTATATAAAACCTTTCAAGCCTTTTTGAGTTTGCGTTCCTGAAACGTCAAAATTGCTTAACGAAAGTGTTTTGCCATCATCAAGCCTAATATACCCCTTGTTTTTTCCTTTAGAAACAACAGCAAAAGCAGCATTTTTAGGGGATGAAACAGTTACAAATCCCTCTAAATCGGTATTTTTTGAAGCGATTTCTTGTTGTTGATAATTGAATAGTCGAACTTTTGCATTTCCCTCTGGTTTGGAAGTTAAAATATTTGTAATTGCAAAAAAGTACTCGTCATTTGTCCCTTTTTTTACAGTAATTCCAAGATTTGAAGCGAGTAAATTTTGAGCAATAAAACGCTCTCCAGTTTTATAATATGCTTTGTTGCAAGGATTATTTCGTTCGTTCCAATTATAGTCATAATCTTGATAACTGTAAAGTAAATTATCCCAATATTCTTCTTCTTTTTGGTCTTCATCACTAATTTCTTCATGATTTGAAGAAGTCTCAAAATCGTTAGAGTTTTTAGTTTCAGAGCAATTGTACAATACTTGTTGCTGATTAAAACTAATTTCAATTCTATAAATTGCGCCTGGTTCTGTGGCTACCATTTTTGCGATATCAATGCTATAAGCTCTCCAGTTTTGAGTATAATTTTTTTCGTCGGCAATCAACGTAATCGTTTCTTTTGCCACTCTTCTTCCAACTCTTTTTAGTTCGTATTCATCATTGCCATTCAGATAACTTTCTTGCAAAAATTGTAGCACATTATTTTCGAAAATTTTAATAATTTTTACATCAACAGCTTTTACATTTATGACTTCAAAATTGAACTTTAGATTGCTCGAATTTGGCAAGATAACTCCGTTTGAAATCGCTCTAATTTCTGGTTTTTGTTGATCAAAAGTGATGGTTTCTGAAAAAGAATTTTTAAGAGAACTATCTTCAGTATTTCTAATTCCTTGAAAAGCACTTACTTTGATATTTCCTGAGAATTTTACTTCTGAAAACACTTTTAATTCATTTCCATTGACGATAAATCGTGGATTTTTTTCATTTTCAATGGTGATTAAACCATCAAAATTTTGTTGTTTTTTTAAAGCATCCGAAAAATTAAGAGAAATATATTGCTCATTGGTATCAACTGGATTGATACTTAGGACTGTAAAGTTGTTTTTTTCAGGAATAATGATGTCATTTTCTCCTTTTGAACTTGCATTTATAGGTTTTCCATCCCAAGAAACATTGACAACAGATTCATTTTCAAAACGTTGAACACTATCAATTTTGAATTCAAAAAAACGCTCTTTATCAAAAGCTTCGTTCCAAACAATATTTTTTGAATTGCCTTTTTGAGAAGCAGTTATTAATTTTTTTGCCTGAGCCAAATCGATGATATCAGCAGATTGTATCATTCCTTCAATGTACTGATACTCTTTAGAATAGGATTGGATATTGCCAATTTTGATATTAAAACTTGGCGCAATTGTTTTGAATTGAAATGTGTAGGTTTCAAATTCTTTAGAAGTGTTTTTATATAATTCACCCAATTTTACAGTAACTGAATATTCAGTATTTGAGCTTAAATTTTCATCAGGAATAAACTCAAAAACATGTGTATTCAAAATTTTTATTTTTCCATTTACGAATGGTCTTATAACAATAATTTCTGAAGAAATTTCTTTATTTGGTTCCCAATTTTCTACTTCTTTGGCAAGATTTACAGATATTTTTTCGGTGACAGAAACAATTCCTGATGTTGTATAATTGATATATTCTTTGAATTTGTAAATGTTGTTTGGTTCAGCGTTCTTTTTAGTGCATGAAATTATGGTGAAAATAGCAATAAAGATTGTAATTAAATGTTTCGTTTTCATAAAGTTGGGTATGTTGAATGTCTATCAAAAATAAGAATTCTTTTACCAAGAAAAATGCCAGAATTGAGAAATTATGGAGTTATTTTTAGAATATGAAAAAAAATTATTTTTTTATAAATAATGGTTCAGTATTCAGAAATTGCCTTGAAATAAGAATTTGGGGTCATTTTAAGATAAAATTGCAAATAATCAGAATTTGACACCCTAAAAATCTTAAATTGTCTTCCTTTTTGAAAATGTTTTACTAATAGATTGTTGTGTGACAAAGTAGCATGATTTTCAAATAAAAATCGCCATCAAAAAATATACAAATCAATTAATTACAACCATTTTGAGATTTTTAAAACATTTATTTTTATTGTTTGTTTTTGGGCTTTTTGTTCTTCAAAATTTTGCCCAAACCCAACCTATTTTTCAAAAAATAGATCAATCTCAGGGATTATCAAGCTCAAGAATTACAGGAATTGCAAAAGAAAAAAATGGTTTCGTTTGGATAAGCACGCAATATGGCCTCAACAGATATGATGGACACAGCATAAAAGCGTACACAAAGCAAAATAGCAATATTGTTTCTAATGACATTTCAGGACTTTATTTAGACAGTAAAAACCGAATTTGGCTCACCACTTATGGAAGTGGATTGAATCTTTATGACCGAATAAATGACACATTTATCTCTTTCAAAACCACAAAAAACGACAAAAATTCAATTTTATCTGATCGAATTAATACGCTCATTGAAGATAGAAATGGCAATCTGTTAATTGGAACTGAAAAGGGATTATCAATATTGAATTTTGAAGAAAAAAAGTTTTATAATTATCCTTTTGATGAACATAAAATAACCAATGTTGTCAGCATTTATGAGGATTCCAATGGACGAATTTGGATTGGAACATTTTCATCAGGTGTTTTTTTATTTGATAATCAGACTAAAAAATTCAAAAATATTCCTCAAGAAAATCAACAAATTTTAAGTGCAATCAACGCCATTTCTGAATTAAATTCAGACAAAATTATACTAGGAACTTCGGGCAAAGGATTGCTTACTATTGATTTGAACAACTATAAAATCGCTGATTTTTTCAAGAATGATGACCCATTGAATGAGAATTTCAAAATTATTCGTTCTATGAAAAAAGACAGCAAAGGCAATTTGTGGGTTGGAACTGATGGTTATGGTCTTTTCGAACTGAAACATCCAAATAGTAAAGACCCAATTGTGAACAATTATATGTACAATTCTCAATTGTCAACATCATTGGCTGGAAATGCGATTTATGTGATCACTGAAGATAATAATGGCTCCATTTGGATTGGAACAGCTTGGAATGGCATTAGTATTTTGGATAACAAGAGTCAATCAGAAATGATTTTCAGTGATTTTATTGGGAAAAATCCAAATCCTGTGCTGTCTATTTTTCAAAATTCAGAGAAAATTTTTTTAGGATTGGATGGAGAGGGATTGAATCTTTTTAACAAAATTACTCTTAAAACTGAATTTTTTGATGAAACCATCATCAAAGCAAAATATATTCAGAAAATAATTCAAACGAAAGATGGTAATTATTGGTTGGGAACTTTTGGAAATGGACTTTTAAAATTTGATTATAAAAGAAAAAAAGTAACGCAATTTGTAAACGAGTTTTCAAATAATAACTCGTTAAGCTATGATTATGTTAGAGATATTATTGAAGACGAAAATCATAATTTATGGATTGCAACTTGGGGTGGAGGATTGAATAATTTTGACATCAAAAAAAATACTTTTACAAGATTTAACTTTACCAATAACAATTTAATTTCCATTTTAAAAGAAGGAGACATCATTTGGATTGCCACTTATGGTGGTGGTTTGAGTGCTTTTAATATTAAATCAAATCAAGTTGAAAACTTT
Source organism: Flavobacteriaceae bacterium CG2_30_31_66 (assembly GCA_001873065.1). Taxonomy (GTDB): domain Bacteria; phylum Bacteroidota; class Bacteroidia; order Flavobacteriales; family Flavobacteriaceae; genus Polaribacter. The sequence continues at coordinate 45,078 of MNYM01000003.1, read as the reverse complement.
AGTTTTATTGAAAATGATCCAAATACAATTAGCAATAATAATCTTTTTTCAATCTTAAAAGACAAAAGAGGTTATTTATGGATTGGAACTTCAGGAGATGGAATTAACAGAATGAATCTGAAAACAAAAAAAATTGAACGGTTTGAAAACAATGAAAACATAAAATACAAAACAATCACTTCCATTGTTGAAGATGACCAACAAAATATTTGGTTTGGTAGTAAAAATGGCATCGTAAAATTTGATTATGCTACAAATTCATTCAACACTTACTCTAGTTTATCAGGCGATTTTCATATCAATTCTTGTTTTAAAGATTCTGATGGATTTCTATATTTTGGAGGCATCAATGGTGTTCTAAAATTTGACCCAAATAAATTGAATACAAACAATTTGCAACCAAAAGTCACGATTAGAAATTTTAAATTATTCAACAAAGAAGTTGCAATTGGTTCTCAAGAAATATTGAAAAAAAACATAGAATTTGTTAAAGAAATTACACTTAAACATTTTCAAAATGTCATCACTTTTGAATTTTCGGCACTAAAATTTCCGTTTTCACAAAATTGCGAATATGCCATTAAAATGGAAAATTTTGAACAAGATTGGAGAACAATTGGTAAAGACAGAACAGCAACTTTTACGAATTTGTCTCCTGGAAATTATGTTTTTAAAGTGAAAAGTAAAGAAGTTGGCGCAAATTGGGGTGAAGAATATACCTCCATAAATATCAAGATTTTAAGACCTTTTTGGTTGACTTGGTGGGCATATATTATCTATTCTTTGCTCATTTTATTCTTTCTATATCTTTTCAGAAAAAACAGTATTTCTTGGGCAAAACTGAAAAGTTCCTTAGAATTAGAGAAAATAACGCACGAAAAAGATGTGGAGTTATACAATTTGAAACAACAATTTTTTACCAATATTTCGCATGAAATTCGAACGCCAGTTACACTTATTTTAAGTTCAATCAATCGTCTTTTTGATAACAACAATCTTCAAGATAGTAAGCAAATAAAAGCGGCAAATACCATTAGAAGAAATAGTAATTTGCTATTAAGATTGGTCAATGAATTGCTTGACGTTCGAAAATTAGAATCCAATGAAATTGTGTTGAATGTTTCTAAAAATGAATTTATTTCTTTCGTAAAAGAAATCTATTTGTCTTTTTCTGACATTGCGCTTGACAGAACCATAAAATACAGTTTTAAAACCGATTTAACCTCACTTTTTTTATGGTTTGATAAAAATCAACTTGAAAAAGTAGTCTTCAATTTGATATCAAATGCGTTCAAATTTACCAATGATAATGGCACTATTGATGTGATTATTGAAGAAAATTTTCACGAAGTTATTTTGACTGTAAAAGATAATGGAATTGGAATTTCGACTGAAGATTTGAAAAAAATATTCAATCGGTTTTTTCAAGTAAAAAATATTCAATCTAAAAATAATAGGGGTTTTGGATTGGGCTTGGCAATCGTAAAAGATGTGGTTGAATTGCACAAAGGCAACATAAACGTGACAAGCAATTATAAAAAAGGAAGTTCGTTTGAAGTTCATTTAATCAAAGGAAATCATTTTGATTCGGATGAAAATATGGATTCGGAATTAGAAAGCAATACCAACACAATTGAAAAATTAGAGAAAAAAATTTCAAGAAAAAAGAAGCAAATCACAACGATTTTAATTGTTGAAGACAATCTTGAAATTCAAGAATCTTTAAAGGAAATTTTAGAACAAGAATCGTATGAAGTGATTCAAGCTTTTGATGGAGAAGATGGGCTTAAAAAAGCGTCAACAGAAATGCCTGATTTGATTATTAGCGACATTATGATGCCAAAAATGGACGGAATTGAGTTGTCTAAAAAAATTAAAAACAACGGAATTACAAGTCATATTCCGATCATTATTTTAACAGCAAAAACTGCTGAAAAAGATAAAATGGAAGGTTTTGAAACTGGTGCTGATGAATATATAATCAAACCTTATAACGAAGATATTTTAAAAAACAGGATTAAAAACCTTTTAAAAAATAGAAAATTGCTCAAAGAAAAATTCGTAAATAGCATTTTATTAAATCCTAAAGAATTGGCTATCAATTCACAAGATCAAATATTTTTAGAAAAACTCTATACATCTTTGGAAGAAAATTTGCAATCTAATAACTTGAATGCACAAAACATTTCAGAAAACATCAATATGAGCCATTCAGCTATGTATAAAAAAATAAAATCATTGACAGGGCTCACTTTTATTGAATTTATCAGAGATTATAGGCTTTCAATTGCCAAACAATTGATTGAAGAAATGGGCTATTCTGTTGCAGATGCTTGTTATAAAGTGGGTTATTCTGATCGAAAATACTTTAGCAAATTGTTCAAACAAAAGTTTAAGAAAAATCCTTCAGACTTCACAAAATCATAATTCGACTTTATTATTCTAAATTATCCTAAATCTATAGAAAAATTCAAAAATCAATGAGTTCTTCCTACTCATTGAATGAATTTGACCCCTCTCAAAAATTCATATTTCGCATACTATTGTACAAGTAAATTATAAAATATTGGAATTTTTTATTCCAATAAAACAATCAACTAAAAATGATTTTCTTCAACAAGAAAAAAGATTCAAAAAGGATGAAAAAAATAATCTGTCTATTTGTGTTACTCAGTTTTTCAATAGTTTCACAAGCTCAAAAAATTACTGTTAGTGGAATCATCAAAGAAAAAAGTTCTGATACTCCATTGCCTGGAGTTAGTGTAGTTTTGAAAGGCACAACCATTGGAAACATTTCAGACTTTAATGGTGAATACTCCATAAAAGCAAGTATTGGTGACGTTTTAGTGTTTTCATATCTTGGATATAAAAGTGTGGAATTAAAAGTTACTTCATCCAATGTAAATGTTTCGTTGTTAGAAGAAGCTGAAAGTTTGAATGAAATTGTTTTAATCGGTTATGGAACTCAGAAAAAGAAAGATTTAACAGGTTCTGTAGCTACAATCAGCGAAAAAGATTTCCAAGAAATTCCTGCAACGAATGTTGAAAATTTAGTTGCCAACAAATTGCCTGGAGTTCAAATAACGCCTGCTGGAGGAAGACCTGGAGCTGGAAGTTCTATTTTAATTCGTGGAGGTTCGTCATTGAGCGCCACAAACAATCCATTATTTATTATTGATGGAGTTCCTATTGAAGGCTCAAATAATGGTCCTGGAATTTTGAGTCAGTTAAACCCAAATGATATTGAAAGTTTTACGGTTTTAAAAGATGCTTCTTCTGCAGCAATTTATGGTTCAAGAGCTTCTAATGGTGTTGTAATTATCACCACAAAAAAAGGAAGTTTGGATGCTTTTAAAGTAAATATCTCCACAAACACAAGAGTTTCTACAATTATAAGAAATGCAGATGTTTTAAGTGCTGATGAATATAGAGCTGTTGTAAATACGCTTGGAACAAGCAGAACTCCATTAGGAACTGCAACTACCAATTGGCAAGATGAAATTTTTCAACCCGCATTTACATCAGAATTTAATGTGAGTGTAAGTGGCGCCATTAAAAATTTGCCTTTTCGTGCTTCTGTGGGATTTTTAGATCAAGAGGGAAATTTAAAAACAGGAAATTATAAAAGAGTTACCGCTTTATTGAACTTAAATCCAAAGTTTTTTGACAATCATTTAAAAGTAAATATCAATTTAAAAGGTTCGTTTGAAGATGATAAAATTGCCAATCAAAACGCCATTTGGACAGCCACAGCTTTTGATCCAACTCAACCAGTTTATGTAGAAGATCAAACGTATGGAGGTTTTTTTCAATATACTCAGTTTGCAGACAATCCTGCAATTGCTTTGATAAATCCTGTGAGTATGCTTGAACAAGTGGATAGAGTGAATCAAAGTTATCGAAGTTTGGGAAATATTCAATTAGATTATTCAACGCACTTTTTGCCAGATTTACACGTAAACGTAAATGCAGGATATGACATTTCTAGAGGTGTTTTTAGAGATGCTGCTCAGCCAAATTATTTTCCAAGCGATCTTTCAGGAGGGTATATTTATTATGCAAATCCATCTCGTGAAGTTAGAAATCTATTGCTAGAATCGTATCTTTTTTATAGCAAAGAAATGCCATCTCTAAAAAGTAATTTTGATATTACAGCAGGATATTCATACAACGATTTTTTAGCAACCAATTATTCGTATCCTTCTTTTAGAGCAGATGGAACTCAGTTTCCAAACAGTGAACCTCCATTTCCTTTTGATAAACCTAGCAATGCTATTATTTCATTTTATGGTCGTTTGAATTATAATTTTGATAATAAATATTTGCTAACAGCTTCTTTAAGACGTGATGGATCTTCCCGTTTTTCAAGAGAAAATCGCTGGGGAATATTTCCTTCAGTAGCATTGGCTTGGAAAATGAAAGAAGAAACTTTTTTGAAAGACATCAAATCTTTATCAAATCTTAAACTAAGAGTAAGTTATGGAATCACAGGACAACAAGATGGTATTGCCAATTATTATTATCAAACAGGATACAATTCAGGTTTTTTAAATAACAGATATACTTTTGGAGACACTCCTTACATCACTGTTACACCTCAAGCTTACAATCCTGATTTGAAATGGGAACAAACTGCTTCTTTTAATATTGGTTTGGATTTTGGATTTTTAGAAGACAGAATTTCTGGAAGTATTGATTTGTATCAAAAAAATACCAAAGATTTGTTGAACAACACAACCATTCCTTTGGGTGTAAATTTTGGAAACCAATTACTACTCAATATTGGTTCTATGGAAAATAAAGGGGTAGAATTCAATCTGAATGCAACACCTGTAAAAACAGATGACATCAATTGGACATTAAATTTTAATGCAACCTATAACATTAATAAAATAACCAAATTAACCAACGGAAATGATGATGGAGTTGGATTATTTAGTGATGCAACTTTGGTAAATACAGTAGGCTTTCCTCGAAATACATTTTATCTATACAATCAAGTATATAATGCCAATGGAATGCCCATTGAAGGTCAAGTTGTGGATGTAAATAATGATGGAAATATCAATGCAGCTGACAGATATATTACCAACAAATCAGCATTGCCAAAATATTTACTAGGATTTAGCACGAGTTTTCAATATAAAAAATGGAGTTTAAGTACTGCTTTTCACGCCAATTTAGGTCATTATTTATTTTTTCAACCTTACAATAGTACTGTTGCCATTACTGATTTTCAAGTTTCACAAAATCTAAACAGATTGTACTATGACACGCTTTTTAGATTTAATAATGACACGCAAAGATTCAGTGATTTTTACCTACAAAACGCCTCTTTTTTAAAGATGGACAACATCAATATTGGCTATAATTTCGGGAAAACTTTGATGAATTCTAAACTTGGATTGGGTTTAAATTTCACTGTTCAAAATGTTTTTGTACTTACAAATTATGATGGATTAGACCCAGAATCTAACAATGGAAGTGAAAATGGGTATCCTGTACCAAGAATTTTTTCTCTTGGAATCAACTTAAATTTTTAAAAAAATAGATAGATACAAACTAAAAAATTATACAAATGAAAAATTTAAAAAAACGAAACTACAACAGCTTAATTCTGATACTTATCTTGTTCATTTCTGTCGTACATTTTAATTCATGTACAGATGATTTGGATAAAGTTCCTTTAAATACGGTTACTTCTGACAAACAATTTAAAGACGTAGAAGGTTATAAACAAGCATTGGTTTCTGTGTATTCAAATCTTGCTTACAGCACTTTTTTACGATTTTATTGGAGCATGCAAGAATATTCTACTGACATGGCAGTAAGTACGTGGAATGATGGTGGAGATGGAATTTATCATGAATTAGCTTGGAGTGCAGATTCACCAGCCATTGCAAACGTATATACTGCTGCCATAAACATGATTACTTTGTGTAACAATTTCATCAATGAATCTTCAGATGAAAAAATAGCTTCAAGAGGTTTTACTGCATCAGAAACTGCTGAAATAAATCAATTCAAGGCAGAAGCAAGATTTTTAAGAGCGTATTGTTTTTGGGTTTTGATGGATAGCTATGGAAATCCTCCTTTTCCAACAGAAGAAACTTTAGGAACTACACCTCCAAGTCAAATTCAACGTGCTGATTTGTTCGCTTTTCTTGAAAAAGAATTGAAAGAAATTGATTCAGATTTGGCAGATGCAAGAACTAACGAATGGGGAAGACCAGATAAAGCTGCTGCTTGGGCATTACTTTCAAGAATGTATTTGAATGGAAAAACCTATACAGGAAATGAATATTTTACAGAAGCAATAACTTACTGCAACAAAATCATAAATGAAGGATATGGGTTAGAATCAAAATATGAATGGTTAATGTTGGGTGATAATCATTTGAATACCAACGAATTTATCTTCACCATCAATTATGACAATACAAATCAAACGTGGTATTCTACAAACTTTTTAGCATTGGGTCCTGCAGGTGTTCCAGCAAGTATCAATGGCATGTCAAGCAGTTGGCAAGCATTTCGTTTTACACAACAAATTCCGGCGTTATTTCCAACTCCAGATACCTCTATTGACAAACGTGGTATGTTTTTTACAAGTGGACAAAACTTAGTAGTAAAATCAATTTCAACGAGTACAGATGGTTATTCGTCTTTTAAATACAGAAACAAAGATCGAAATGGAAATCCCATAGAACAAAATAACAATTTTGGAAATCTTTCTGATATTGATTTTCCAGTATTTCGTTTGGCAGAAATTTATTTAACATACGCAGAATCCGTTTTGAGAGGTGGTTCAGGAGGAAGTAATGCATTGGCTCTTAGTTATATAAATCAAATTAGAGGACGTGCCTATGCAAATAATCCGTCAAGTACTTCTGGAAATATTTCAAACGCACAACTTACGCTTGATTTCATTTTGGATGAAAGAGCTAGAGAATTGTATTGGGAAACTCACAGAAGAACAGACCTAGTTAGATATGACAAACTCACAACAGGCAGTTATTTGTGGGCTTGGAAAGGGAATGCAGAATTTGGAAGAGCAGTAGATGCTAAATACAATTTATTTCCAATTCCAACTTCAGATTTGTTGGCAAATCCTAATTTAAAACAAATAGATGGTTTTTAAAATAGTGCTTTAAAAACTAAAAAGAATAATAATAAAACACAAATAGTATGAAAAATATTTTAAAAATTTTGATAGGAATACTACTCACTTCAGTCCTATTTAATTCGTGTACAGATAGTGAAAGTTCGAATATTGCAATACCTCCAATAGATGGTGAGTTGCTAATAAATCCAACATCTACTAAAATTATTTTAAGCAAAGCCAATAAAGATCAAACAGCTATTGGTTTTAGTTGGGATGTTTCTGAATATGGCGTTAGTACTCCTTTACAATACACCTTAGAAATTGATGCTGAAAATGGCGATTTTTCTGATCCTGAAACGGAAGTTACAGAGAGTACAAATTTGTCTCTTACACATGCAAAATTGAATGCAATTGCCTTGAGCAAAGATTTAAATGTGAATGTTGAAAGCAATATAAAAGTGCGATTAAAAACATCTTTAAATTATGGAGCATTGCCTTCTTATTCAAAAGTTGAAACGATTACAGTAACACCTTATGAAGATCTTTTCTTTCCACTTCCATTATCTGGAGAATTATATCTTCAAGGTGATGCAGTGCCATCCAATTGGGGGTATCCAGTTCCTGCGAATCAAAAATTAACGAGAATTCCAAACAAAGCAATTTTTACGATTACAACCGAATTAATTGGAAACAGAAACTTTGCTTTCATCAGTAGCAATATGGGTTGGGGAAATCCTGCGTATGTTGGTTTGGTCGCAAATCAGCCAGCAACTGGAGGTTCATTTACAGAAAATGGATCAAACACAAATCCACCCTGGATTGGAAGTCCTATAAAATCTCCTCCAATTACTGGGATTTATCAAATTACGATTGATTTTGTAACAGGAAAATATACAGTAACTCCAAAATAATAAAGTTTTTTAAAATGGTTTTCAATATGAAATATTTGGGATTAAGAGTGCTAGTTGCTATCGTGTTTTTTATGTCATTAAAAGCATGTACACAAAGTATCAATAATCAAAATGAACTTGATAATGCAAATCTAACTTGCACTATTCCAGATGCTATGTATCCATCAAAAAACTTGGTAATTGCTTCACATACTGATTTTACAAAGAAGCATTATCCAGAGAGAATTGCAAGTTTCAAAGAAAATCCTTTGTCAAAAAATGACATTGTTTTTTTGGGAAATAGTATCACAGAAAAAGGGGGAGATTGGGGCAAAAGAGTCAACAATCCAAAAGCAAAAAATAGAGGAATTTCAGGAGACACCACTGATGGTGTTTTGGCAAGATTGGATGAACTTACCTATTGTGAGCCAAAAAAAGTTTTCATTTTAATAGGCATTAATGATTTGTTTAGAGATGATATGACATCCGAAAAAGTGTATGAAAACATCCTGAAAATTGTCAATCAGATTCATGAAAAATCTCCAAATACAACCATTTTTGTTCATACAATTTTACCTACAAGTACTGTAAAAATTAAAGAAAAAATTCAAACAACAAATTCATTGCTCAGAAATGCGGCATCAAATAATCCCTATCAACTCATTGAATTGCATACTGAATTTATAGATAAAGATGGTTTGATGAATATGAATTTATCTAATGATGGAGTTCATTTAAATGAAACTGGATATAGAATTTGGATGAAAAAAATAATCAATTTAATATAATTAAAAAATGTTTAAAAAAACTCATATACTACAGATTATCATTGCTTTAAGTTTCATTTTTCAAGTAAGTTGTACTGTTGAAAGTGGTATTCCTACTGTAGAAGAAGTTCCATTTCCAACAACAAGTGATGTCTTTTACAAAGGTTCTTACATGGCGTATGTATCGCATCAAGAAACGTATGGAGGTGTTGTTTTTAAAGAAAATGGCGTTCCAAAAGACGCTTTTAAAAGTATTGCAGATCATGGTGCAAATATCGCTCGCTTGCGAATTGACAATCCACCTTACAAAAGCAGCTACACAACTGGTTATGCTGATGTAGATTTTGGATCACCAGCAAAAGTGAAAATAGAAATGCAAAGAGCCAAAAATGCAGGTTTAAAAACGCTTTTAACATTTGGTTATCAGTCAATGGCATTAAATGACAATGATAGATTAAATGGTTATGTTGCGCCACTAAAATGGCAACCAATTGCCAATGATGTTGAAAAACTGAAAGATTCTGTTTATAAACATACTTTCACAGTTTTAGAAGATTTTATAAAATCAGGATTGATTCCAGAAATTGTTGCTATTGGCAATGAGACCAATCAACGGTTTTTAGAACCTAACATGCTTGAAACTGATTTGCCTGCTTACAGTGTTGTTAGAACCGTAAAACTATTAAACGCAGGCACAAAAGCAGTGAGAGATATCAACTCAAAATATGGATTAAACATGAAGATTGCATGCCATATTTTTAATGCTTCTTATTTGAAAACTTGGTTAAAATTACATGTTCGAAATAATTTGGATTTCGATATTTTGGCACTTTCTCATTATCATGGTTGGCATTCTTTGGGAGATTTTAAGAACTGGACAGAGGTTGTGTCTTTTGTAAAAAATACCTACAAAAAAGAATTTTTAATCATGGAAACAGCACAGCTTTTTAGAACTGGAGGAAATGATAATCATGTTGATATTTTGGGTAATGAAAATATTCCTGCAGGTTATGACAATCCACCAACTACAAATACTCAAAAAAAATACTTAAAAGATTTTGGTCAAGAATTGTATAATGCAGGTGGCATTGGAATTATTTATTGGGGAGGAGAATGGGTTGGTTCTAACACCTTAATTTTTCCAGATCAATATGGTGCTGGTTCTTCTTGGGAAAACAAAGCTTTTTGGGATTTCAATCACAATCTTCATGACGGCATCAATTGGATGAACGAAATAATTCAATATTAAAAAATATAAATCAATAGAAAAGAAAATAGAGATTCAGAGTTAAGCTCTATTGTTTTACAATCATTAACTCATAACCATTAATTTAAATTTTTATATCATGAAAAAACAATTACTTTTTATTGCATTATTTGTAGCAAGTTTTATAAATGCACAATCCATTGAGTTTACTTCAGCAGAATTAACAACAGCAGAAGTAGGAAGTACAGTTACTGTAAATTATAAATTTACTAGCGCTGTTGATGTACAAATTTATTGTGCAATAAATAAATATACTGAAAGTGGCGAATGGAACGCGAAAATTGCAGACGCATTTTTAAGTCCTGTTTCTGCAGGGACTGATGTAACAGGTTCATTCGACCTTTTTATTCCTGCTGGAACCACACTAACTGCAGATTTACCAAGTACATTTCATTACAAATTAGTAATTGAAATGAGGACTGTTGGCGGCACTACATGGCTGGCTGGTGCATATCCTTCAACAAAAATTAATATAATAGCAGCAACTAATCCAAGTTCAAATTCAATTACGATTACTTCTGATTTAACAGCAGCAGAGGTAGGAAGTACTATCAACGTAAATTATAAATATACAAGCTCTGGTTCAGACAATTATATTTACTGTGCTATAAATAGATACGGTGATGAAACATTTAATTCGTGGCAAGCAACTCTTGTAGGTGGGGATGTAGCTTCTGCACCAGCAGGTACAGATGTAACTGGTTCATTTTCATTTACAATTCCTGCAAATGCAACGCTAACAGCAAACTTAACTAGTCCAGTGAATTATAAATTAGCCATTGAAATGAAAGAAAAGGTTGGATGGACAGTGCTCGCTGAACAAAAAGTCGCTAAAGAAATTTCTATAGTAGCTGCTGGTACATTAAGTATAGATTCTATAACAGAACAACTAAATAATATTTCAATATATCCAAATCCAACTAATAATAGACTTCAAATAAATGGTATTAATAATTTGGATGTTTCAACTATTAAAATTGTAAATATTTTAGGTAAAGAAGTATATATTTCTCGTGAAAAAAAATCACAAATTGATGTTTCAGGCTTATCATCTGGAATATATATTATATCAATTTTATCAGGAGATTCTCAAAAAAGAATGAAATTTATCAAAAATTAAATCTTACAACACAAATTAAAATTCAACATTTTTAGCTTTTTTGATGCTTATTTGGCTAAAAATGTTGAATTTAAAAAAGTGAATAGTAATTTAATTAAAATAAAGCAAGCTACTATTTTTTAGTTATCAAAATCACAATCTTCAAATTTTCAAGCTTCCAATGGAGGTATCTAAAAACATTAATCTTTAAGTTATAGTAACAATGAATAAAAAAAATATTTTCATACTAGCATTTTTTGTGTTTAGTCAAATCTTTCTTGGTTACTCACAGCCTTCAAATTGGGCAGAATTTATTGCGAAACAAGATCTTACTTGGAATAATAATATTGACGAAAATTTTTATCATGGTGCTTTTATAGGTAATGGAATTGAGGGAGCAATGATTATGAAAGACCCTAAAAATTCTAATGGACTGCGAATGCTGATGGCTCATTACAAAGCCATTTCTCATAATCAAATTCCAAATTTTGAATATACAGATTCAAGAGTTTATGTCGGAAATATAATTATCACTCCTGTTGGTGAAATCATAAACCAAACTATGAGAATGAATTTATACGATGGTGAAGCTAGCGGAGTTATAACAACAAATAAAGGTGTCATTAATTGGAGTGCTTTTGTAGATCGTATAGACAATGTTTTTGTAGTAAAACTAAAAGGAGAAAACGATGAAGTAAATGCATTTTTAGGAATTCGTGAAGAGTGGGGAATTTCTCCAAAAATATATATTGAAAATAAAAACCCTGATGATTATTCAGACCATTTACCTCCAAAACCTGAGTTAAGCAAAAATGGCGCAATTGATTTAGTAATTAATAAGATGAAAAAAAGGGGTGCACATGTTATTGCTTCACAACTAATTCAGCCTGATGCAAATACTAAAATACTTTACGCAGTAATAGGAACTAGTGATAACAATAACACATCTACTGCAGCAAATCTTGCCAGCACTGATGCCATATCTCGTTTACAAACTGCTATCTCGAAAGGATTTACTTCAATAGCTGAAAAACATCAACAATGGTGGCATTCTTATATGGAATCTAGTTATCTCAATATTCAAGATGATGCATTCTGGGAAAAATATTGGTACGTGCAATTATATAAATTTGCTTCTGCCTCTGCCGAAAATTCCGATTTAATAATCGATACTCAAGGCACTTGGATTTGGGAAACTGGCTGGGGTGCTATTTGGTGGAATTTAAACGCCCAATTATCCTATTACCCAATGTATAGTTCTAATAAACTTGATGCAGGTCGCTCATTAATAAATGGCATGGACAGGCTTTATAACTCTGGTGTATTTTCACAGAATGCAAATGGTGTTGGTATCAATATCGCCAGAAATACTACATATGAAGGTATAGGACCTTGGGGCAATGAATTTGGTAATATGTCTTGGATGTTGCACTGTTATTGGAAATTTTGGAAATATTCAGGTGACGATTCTATTGGTGCCAAGCTTTTTCCTATGCTTAAAGACAATGCAACTTTTCTTTTGTCGAAACTAAAAAAGGAATCAGATGGTAAATATCATCTTGCACCTTCAATTTCTCCTGAATATGAGGGTCATGAAACACGAGAACATCCAGATGCTAACTATGGACTAATGTCTGTTAAATGGGTTTTAGAAACTTTGTTATCAATGAATGAAGAGCTTGGATTGAACGATTCTCAAAGTGCACTATGGAAAGAAAATTTGGATAATCTTACCGATTTTCCAACTGACGACAATGGATATAGGGTAAATGCAGACCAAGGTTTTGACCACGGGCATCGTCATGCCTCACATTTAATGTCAATTTACCCGTATCATAATGTAAATCCAGAACAAGGAGAAAATGAAAAAAATTTGATTGAGAAATCACTTGAACGTTGGCTAGTTCTCACAAATCAATCAGGGTTTGCAGGATTTACATTTCCAATTGGTAGTTCAATGTATTCTACTTTAGGACAAGGTAATAAAGCATTATCAACCTTAAACTTGATGGAATCAAACGGTTTGATTCAGTACAATACAATGTATTATGAACCTGGTGGTCCAGTTATTGAAACACCTCTTTCAGTTGTTGAGTCTATCAATTATATGGTATTGCAAAGTTGGAATGGAATTATTCGAATATTTCCTGCTGTTCCATCTGCATGGAAAAACATTACAATAAACAATTTTAGAACTGAGGGAGCTTTCCTTGTATCTGCCAATTATAAAAATGGTGAAATTTCAGATATTAAAATTTTTAGTGAAAAAGGGAAAATCTGCAAATTAAAAAGTCCTTGGGAGGGTAAAATAATTATTGTAAAGAACCAAGCAGGAGAAAGGTTGGCAATAACCTCAATTGATAATTATTTTCATTTTAATACTGTTGCTGGTGAAACATATACAATCACATCAGCTACATTGCCAAAAATAAAATCGGCAAAGGTTGAGGGAGATTCTAAAGTTATTAAAATTAAACTTTCTGAATTAGCACTTGAAAACACAAATATTCAGGGTCTTGAAATTAAAAATGAAAATAATGAATTGATTAATATTATTGAGTCGAGTTTCAATGTCACTAACATGGAAATAGAACTTACAACTCAAAATGCTATCCTAAATAGCGATTATCTTACGTTGGATTATTCAAATGGGAACCTTCAATCAATAAACGAAATTTACTTTGAGGAAGTAGATGATCTTATAATTGATAATTTACTTTCTGGTTCTTCACCATTGTTAAAAGAAGCTAAAACTAATACAGAGGGATCTCAAATAGAATTGATTTTCAATAAAGAAATGAAATCAACTGAAAATAATTTTTTTAAAGTCATAAATAAACAAACTCAAGAGTTTGTCGCTATTAGTTCAATTCAACTAAAAAACGACGATTATACTAGATATATAGTAACACTTGCATCAAACGTTTATTTAGAAAATGAACTTGAAATATCATATTCAGGTACTGAAATGGAAAGCTTAGATAATGGCAAACTAAAAATAATTGAAAATTTTCGAGTACAAAATTTTTCTTCAGGTATTCCTCCCCAATTAATTAAAGGAATAATCATAAAAGAAGGAAGTGCTTTACAATTAGTTTTCTCAAAAAGATTAGAGGATATTAGTGCTCAAAGTACTAATTTTTATGTTAAAATTAATGGCGCAAAGCAGAGTGTTACTAGTGTAAGCAACTTATTTGATGTAGTTACAGTAAATTTGAGGGAAAAAATTAAATATGGAGATGAGATTTTTATAGGAATGGAAAATGGTGAAATCAAATCAATAGATAAAGGAGTTCTTATTTCAATTAATGATTTCCCAATTGAAAATACAATGCTTCCGGGTTCTAATAGTCTATTTACAGCATCACAGTCTTCTACTGCCTTTGGTGGTGACGCTTCTAAAGCGATAGATGGAATTACAAACGGCGCATTTTATTCTGGATCAGTTACTCATACACAAGAAAACACATTAAACCCATGGTGGATGCTTAATTTAAATAGCGTCAATACGGTAAATAAAATCAATATTTGGAATCGTACTGACTGTTGTTCAGAACGTTTAGCTGATTTTTATGTCTTCTTCTCTGAAACTCCTTTTTCATCCTATGATCCAGCAGCCTTACTGGCAAATTCATCTGTCTGGAATTATTTTCATGAAGGTCCTGCTGGTGAGAAAGCATCAATTGATGTAAATAAAGTAGGTCAATATCTTCTTATTCTGATTCCAGGAACAAAAACTCTCGCTTTGGCAGAAGTTGAGGTTATTACATGTACTTCATTGATTCCCTCGATTAAATTTACTTCAACAAAGCTGACAGAAGTAGAAGCTGGAAGCACTATTACTTTAGATTACGAATATACCAGTCCAGTTTCAGATAACTATATTTATTGCGCTATTAATAGATATGGTGATGCAACTTTTAATATTTGGGAAGACGCTCTTGTTAATGGTGAAGTAGTTTCTGCTCCTGGAGGCACAAATAAAACAGGGTCATTTTCATTTACAATTCCCGCGAATGCAACACTAAGCTCAAATTTAACTAGTCCAAAAAATTACAAATTAATTATAGAAATCAAAGAAAAAGTTAATTGGACTAGGCTTGCTGAAGAAAAGGTTAATACCGAAATTAATGTAGTAGCAGCAGGTACTTTAAATCTAGATTCCATATCAAAGGAATTCAGTGAAATTACTTTATATCCAAACCCAGTTTCAGAAACTTTATATATTCAAAATTTGAATCATATAAATGAATTTAATATTAAAATAACTGATTTATTGGGTAAAGTATTGAAAAATATTAATTTTGATAGTAATAGCGAAAAGTCTATAGATATTTCAATCCTAAATTCAGGAATATATATATTATCCATTTCATCAAAAAATTCTCAAAAAAGAATTAAATTTATCAAGAATTAGGTACCTTACATTACTAATTTTCATAATGAAACACCCATGTCTAACTATTGTTAACACAAAAAGTTTGATTTGAATGTTACGAGTCATATTTAAAAAATAATACATGAAATTATTTACGTTCTTTATGTTTTTTGTTTTTGGATTTTGTAAGGCTCAAAAACCAATTTTACCTGATTTTTATGCAGACCCTTCAATACATTATTGGGATAATACATATTGGATATACCCTTCAACTGATGAGAAAGATAGCAAAGATTGGTCTGAGATGAAAAGATGGCATACATTTTCATCAAAAGATTTAATTAACTGGAAAAATGAGGGTGAAATATTTAATCTAGATAAAATATCTTGGGCTAAAAATTCGGCTTTTGCTCCTGATGCAATAAAATGGAAAGGAAAATATTACTTTTTCTTTCCTGCAGAATTTCAAATTGGCGTTGCTGTTTCTAAAAATCCTAATGGTCCTTTTAAAGATTCCTTAGGGAAACCAATTATTGGAAAAGAGGCAGTTGAAGGTGTTTTGTCTTTTGATCCGCATATTTTTATTGATGATGACAAAACACCATATTTATTTTATGGTGGTGGAAATGGTGTAGCCGTAGCAAAACTTAAAAATAATTTAACGGAAATTAACGGAAAAATTCAAAAGTTAGATTTGAAAAACTATCACGAAGGCATTTGGGTACATAAAAAGGATAATCTTTATTATTTTACATACCCAACAATGATTAAAAGAAATGGAGAAGACAAACAAATATTAGTTTACTCAACTGCATCAACAATTTTAGGCCCCTATACTTATAAAGGATCTTTTTTTGATAATGACTCCAGAAATTCTCATCATTCAATTATTAAAATAAAAGAAAAATGGTATTTATTTTATCATATTCAAGGTCCAAGCCCTTATGAAAGAAGAGTTTGTGTAGACTATCTAGAGTATGATAATAATGGAAACATAAAAGAAGTAATAATGACTAAATCAGGAATAAAAGCTATAAAATAGATGAACACTAAGTATTTAATACCAATTCTATTCATTTTCAATCATTTGTTCATTCAATCACAACAATCAACCTATGTTGATGATTTTGGTGTTTTTAGATGGTCAAAAAGCAAAGAAGAAATCCGACTTTTTGGCGTCAATTATACACTGCCTTTTGCACACGGTTTCAGAGCGATTAATTATGTGAATAAAGACCATAAAAATGCTATAGACAAAGATGTGTATCATTTGTCACGTTTGGACGTAAATGCTTTTAGAGTGCACATTTGGGATGCTGAAGTGACTGATAGTTTGGGAAATTTAATCAATTCACCGCAATTGGATTTGCTAGATTATACACTTGCAAAAATGAAAGAACGAGGTTTTAAAACCTTGATTACGCCTTTTAAAGTTGGAGACAATGGTTATCCTGAAAAAAATGTTCCCACTCAAGGATTTTCCAACAAATTAGAAAAATGGCAAACCTATGCTGATGAGAAAATTATTGAAAAACAAATTCGGTATTTCACGCAATTATTGAATCATGTAAATCCTTACACTGGAATTGCCTATAAAAACGATCCTGATATTATTGCGCTAGAAATCAACAACGAACCAACGCACGATAATGGACCAATTGCCACAAAATATATCAACAGAATGGTTGAGGTGATTCGTAAAGTTGGTTTTAAAAATCCGATTTTTTATAATATTTCTGAAGTATCTAAATTTGTAGATAATTATTTAGATGCAACTATTCAAGGGTGTACTTTTCAATGGTATCCAACTGGTTTGGTTCGAAATAGATTGTTAGAAATGAATAACTTACCCAATGTTGATGCATATCAAATTCCGTTCAAAGACAAAAAAAAGTTTCAAAACAAAGCCAGAATTATTTACGAATTTGATCCAGGAGATACCAATCAAGCTACCTTATTTCCTGCAATGGCAAGAAGTTTTCGCGAAGCAAAATTTCAATTTGCAGCACAATTTGCCTACGATCCAATTGATTTAGCATTTGCAAATACTGAATATCAAACGCATTATTTCAACCTTGCTTACACGCCTTCAAAAGCAATTTCATTTAAAATTGCTGCTGCTGTTTTTCGTGAAACACCTAATGGAAAAAGTTTTGGACGGTATCCAAACAATAACACTTTTGGGAATACAACACTAAATCCTGATAAAAATCTGGCAATTTACAATTCAGAAACTGCTTTTTTTTACACAAATTCAACTGAGGTAATTCCAAAAAACATCAAAAATTTAAAAAATATTGCAGGAATTGGTGCTTCAAATTTGGTAACTTATTCAGGAACTGGTGCTTATTTTTTAGATAAAATTGAAAACGGAATTTGGCGTTTAGAAATCCTTCCTGATGTTGTTTGGGTCAATGATCCTTTTGCAAAAGCTAGCTTGAAAAAAACGGTGGCTGTGTTGCAAAACAATCAAAATGATATTGAAATTTCGCTTTCAGATTTGGGTGCAACTTTTTACATTTCTGGTATCAATACTGACAATACTTTTTCTGAAAAAACCACCAATCAAAAATTCAAAATTTCTCCTGGAACCTATTTGCTTCATGCTAAAAATGATATTTCATCCATCAACAAAAATCAAAAATTAGGAACCATTTCCTTAAACGAATTTGCAACAACTCAACAAGAAATTAACCAAACTTATGTGGTTCATTCTCCAAAAAATACTATTGAAAAAAATACGGATTTATGGATTGAAGCTGCTGTAGTTTCGCCATCAAAAATTGAAAAAGTAGAAGTTGTGTGGCCTTCTGGATATCAAAAAACCACCAATTATTTGATGGAAAAAATCGATAATTTCCATTATAAAGTGATGATTCCAAAAAACAACCTTTATGGAAATGAATTTACATATCATATTGTTGTTTATACTGAAAATGATTCCACAATTTTTCCTGACAATTCAAAAGGAAACCCAATTGATTGGGATTTTGTTCCAGAAAAAAAATACACTACAAAAATTGTACAATCGGAACCAATCATTGTTTTGTTTGATGCAAGTAACGAATCTGAACATAGTTTTTTATGGCCAGCTCAAAGAGGCTATCGTTTTGAAACTAGTGCCCATAAAATTTCGTCTGAAAATACCTTGAATGTAAGTGTCAACAATTTAAAAGGAGAAATTGCAGATTTTACCTTTAAAATGCTGGTTGAAAAAAGTCTCAAAAATGATTCAAAACATTTGAATTCGGTAAATTCAATACAAATCGAAGCTGCTTCTGGAACTTCAAAAAAACAAAAAGTACAAATCGCCATTCAGCAAAAAAACGGGTTGGTTTTTGGAAAAATCATTGAATTAACTCCAGAAATGACTTCAATATCAATTCCATTTTCTGATTTAAAGATAGTTCCAATGGTTTTATTGCCAAGACCTTATCCTGGATTTCAATCGTATTGGTTTTCATCTTTAGCGCCACAACAATTTGATAAAACGCTCATTGAAGCGCTTCAAATTAGTATTGGTCCAGGCATAAATAAGGAAAATCTGAGTGAATATCAAGGAATGATGATTCGCAAAATACTTTTAAAATAGATGAAATTTATACGTTTTTTGATGTTTCTCATGTGCTTTTTCGCGATAAAAAGTAATGCTAAAAATGATTTTGAAATTAAAAAAGACAGCTTCCCATTCATTGAAAAAGTGTTTTTAGAGTATCAAAAAAATAGCAATGGTTTTGCCATTGCTTATGGAAATTTATCAAAAAAAGAAATCGCACTCACTTTTGATGATGGTCCAACTGAAGTTTCAGAAAAAATCATCAAAATTTTGAATACATACAATGCAAAAGGAACTTTTTTTTGGGTTGGAGAACGCATAAAAAACAATGAAAAAATCATTCAATTTGCCAAAGAAAATGGACATTTAATTGCAAATCACAGTTGGAATCATGAAAATGGTTTTTCATTTTCTAAAGAATTATTGTGGGAATCTCAAGTAGCAAAAACACTCAATGAATTTTCTAAATATGCAATAACGGATGTTCAATATTACAGACCTCCTTTTGGAGCAATTACTCAAAAACAAATTGATTTTTTAGCTACAAAAAAAATCAAAACTGTGTTATGGTCAATTACAACTATGGATTGGGATCCAAAAGAAAATGCGGATGATTTAATGTTTCAAAAATTCAAAAAAAATATGCATTCAGGAGCAATTGTACTTTTTCATGATTTTGATTATGGAAATCTGGATTCGAAATTAAAAGATTTAGAAAAAATACTCATTTATGGCATGCGTAAAGGGTATAAATTTGTTAGCTTAGTTGACTTCTAATAATGTTGTTTTTAATTTAATTATAAATGCTTACTATTATAAAATGAAAACTCAAATAAGTATGAAGAAATTTAAATTTTTATTTTATTTCCTTTCCTTAACTTCTCTTTCTATTAATTCTCAAATACATCATACTAAGATTGAAGTAGTAGCTCATAGAGGTGATTGGAGAAATGCCCCTGAAAACTCATTAAACTCAATAGTGAGTGCCATAGAAATGGGCGCTGATGTTGTAGAAGTAGATGTTAGGGTGACAAAGGATAAAAAACTTGTTTTAATGCATGATGAGCTATTGGATAGAACTACAAATGGAAAAGGAAAAATAGAAGAATTTACACTACAAGAACTTAAAAAATTAAACCTAAAAGATGGGGCAGGTAGCTGGACTGATTATAAAATACCTACACTTAAAGAAGCTTTACTTGTTGCAAAAAATAAAATTCAACTAAATATAGATTTAAAGGATAATTCTCAACTTATTGTGATACTTCAATTAGTTGATGATTTAAACATGTTTAATGAAGTTATTTTTAAGTTAAAGGGTAATTTAAAAGAAGCACAAACACTCTATGGTCCATATCTAAATAAAATAAAATTCATGCCAATTATTGTAATTAGCGAAAATAATTCTGAAAAAATACTTAATGAATATTTAGAGGCAACTATTGGAATTGAAGCTTTTGAATTACTCTTAGAAAAAGAGTCAGATAAATTCAACTTTTTTAAGGAAAAAATTAAAGAAAAAAAGAAAAAAATATGGATAAATTCATTGTGGGCATCTATGTGTGCAGGGTTTAATGATGAAAAAGCATTTTATGATATCAACACATATCAATGGTATATTCAAAATAATATAGATTATATACAAACGGATAGACCAGCTTTGTTGCTTGATTTTTTAAGAAAAAATGGAAAACATTAATGATAAAAAAGTTAACCTAATGTTTTTCTTTAATATACATTTTCTTTCATGTTCAAATAACTAAGTTTTTAGATATAGTACTTTTAAAAAGAAAAAATAATTAAATTTAAGATTAAACTTTATTTTGTTACTCGTTGCTTATCTTGAATTCTCTCCAGAAGATTCAACTAATTCTGAAAAAAAACAATTAAAACAACTATTAAAATTGTAGAAATTGAAGTAAATAATTCAAAAAAATCGGTTTTAGTCTTGATGAATTACAATATGGAATCAAAATAAGTTATGAATTTTAATTTAGGATTTAACTAACTGTAAATTTTAATAATTAAATTGAAATTTCTAAGAATCTTTCTCTGCTCAATCAAGAAAAGTCAATCAATAAAAAAATCGCAACATATTATTATTGCGATTTTTTTGAGGTGTCGAGCGGATTCGAACCGCTGTAGATGGTGTTGCAGACCATTGCCTAGCCACTCGGCCACGACACCTTATTGAATTTAAGGAGTGCAAATTTACGCAAATTTACAAATCCTACAATACTTTTTTATGGGTATCGTTTTTTTGTCAAAATAATTGCCACTTCTTCCACATTTCCTCCAATTGGCGGATTTATTTTTGAAACTCCGACAGTCGCTTTTTTAATCATCGGAATTTCTTTAAAAAAACGGTTCAAAATTCGGTTGGCCACTTCTTCCAATAATTTTGAACGAATCGCCATTTCCTCTTTTACGATTGTATTCAAATGCACGTAATCAACAGTATCTGATAAATCATCCGTTTTTGCTGATTTTTTTAAATCGGCTTTTACAGAAACATCTACGCGATATACTGAACCAATTTTTGCTTCTTCATCCAAACAACCATGAAAAGCATAGAGTTTAATGTTGTTAACTTTGATAATTCCCATAAATAGTTAGTTTGATGCGCCCAATTTTTCCCACATTTTATCCGAATTCAATCGGAAAGAACCCAAATGTTCAAAATTACATTGTTCTGGTTCAATGATGGATAAAAATGTTTCCTGATTTTTTCCTTGATATAAATGATAGATTTCACCAATATTGGGTTCGAAATTGAACTTTGAGTTGTATACCAAATCGTTGTCATGGAATTTTTCCATCAACTTTTCGTATTGCTTTTTTACTTCCTCAAACTCTGATTTTATTTTTTTATTGACTCTAATCACGCCATCATTTCTCCAAGTTGCTGTGTTTAAAGGTTTGATTGCTGGCGCACTTGCAGAAGTTCCATAGGGTTTTAATGACGCATCATATTGTTGCGTTTCTTCATTAAATACCACCAAATCTGGTTTTTTTGTTTCGTTTGTCATACAAGTGCAAATTTACTACAAAAACAACTTTGCGAATTGGTTTGTGAAAAATTTAACGCTGAAAATTCAATCAATTTTTTCCTTTAATAAGGTCAATATTATTGCAGATGGCCTTTATTTGGGTTTTATAAAATTCGGCTATCTATTTAGAAATTTGTTCCAAACCTATTATGGCTGTCAAGTATTTTATGTAATTTTACGCCCTAATTTTTGCATACAAAAGATGTCTGAAGAGAAAAAATCGCTCAATTTTTTAGAGCAAATTATTGAAGAAGATTTAGCAAACGGAATGCCGAAAGAAAACTTGCGTTTTCGTTTTCCACCAGAACCAAATGGGTATTTACATATTGGTCATACTAAGGCAATTGGCATAAGTTTTGGCTTGGGATTGAAATACAATGCGCCTGTAAACTTGCGTTTTGATGATACAAATCCAGCAAAAGAAGAGCAAGAATATGTGGATGCTATTAAAAATGACATTTCTTGGTTGGGCTATTCTTGGGCAAACGAATTATATTCATCAGATTATTTTCATCAGTTGTATGATTGGGCGGTTTTATTGATTAAAGATGGAAGAGCCTATGTAGATTCTCAATCTTCGGAAGAAATAAGAATTCAAAAAGGAACGCCAATAGAATCAGGCACCAATAGCCCTTTTAGAAATCGTTCTGTTGAAGAAAATTTATCCTTATTTCAAGATATGAAAGACGGAAAATTCAAGGAAGGTGAGCATGTTTTGCGTGCAAAAATTGATATGAGTTCTCCAAATATGTTGCTGCGAGATCCATTAATGTATCGAATTTTACACAAATCGCACCACAGAACAGGAAATCAATGGTGCATTTATCCAATGTATGATTGGGCTCATGGTGAAAGCGATTATGTAGAGCAAATTTCGCATTCTTTGTGTTCGTTAGAATTCAAACCTCACAGAGAATTGTATGATTGGTTTAAGGATAATGTTTATGCATACAGCTCAGAAAAATATCCCTTAACTCCAAAACAACGAGAATTTTCGCGTTTGAACTTGAGTTACACCATTATGAGTAAACGAAAATTACTGAAATTGGTAGAAGAAAATATCGTTTCCGGTTGGGATGATCCTAGAATGCCCACCATTTCAGGTTTGCGCAGACGTGGTTATACACCTGTATCTATCCGAAGTTTTGTGGAAACTGTGGGCGTTTCAAAACGTGAAAATGTGATTGATGTATCGCTTTTAGAATTTAAAATCCGAGAAGATTTAAACAAAACAGCCAATAGAGTGATGGCTGTTTTAGATCCGTTGAAAGTGGTAATTACGAATTATCCTGAAGGAAAAGAAGAGTTTTTACAAGCTGAAAACAATCAAGAAGATGAAACTGCAGGGTTTAGAGAAGTGCCTTTTTCAAGAGAAATTTATATCGAAAAAGAGGATTTTCAAGAAGAAGCCAATAAGAAGTTTTTCCGATTGAAATTGGGGAGCGAAGTTCGATTGAAAAACGCCTATATCATCAAAGCTGAAAGCTGTACAAAAGATGAAAACGGAAATGTGATCGAAGTTCAATGTACTTATGATAGCCTTAGTAAATCAGGCAGTGGCACTGAAGAAAGTTTGCGAAAAGTGAAAGGAACCTTGCATTGGGTTTCTTTAAAACACGCTGTAAAAGCTGAAGTGAGAGCCTATGATCGATTGTTTTTAGATGAAGCTCCTGATGCACACAAAGACAAAGATTTTATGGAATTTTTAAATCCAAATTCATTAGAAATCATTGATGCTTTTGTAGAGCCAAGTTTGCAAACTGCCAAAATTGGTGAGCGTTTTCAGTTTCAACGTTTGGGCTATTTTTGTGTGGATAATGACACTACTGCAAGCAAATTAGTATTCAACAAAACTGTTGGGTTGCGTGATTCTTGGGGAGGGAAATTGTAACAGGTAACTTTTACTTCTTTAAAAAAAACCTAATTTTTTGAAAAAAAGTATATATAAATTAGTTACTTTACTTTACTTTACTTTACTTTGTCATAATACTAACTTTTAAAAACTTTATTATTATGAAAAAATTAATATGTACTATGCTATTCGCTATTGCATTTTCAACAAATGCTAACAACAAAATCGAAATTGTAAATATCATTACTAAAGATGAAATTAATTTTGATATCTCAACTTCTGAAAATGTTTCAAATGAAATTTTTGAAGAAGAACTGATTTTTGGTTGCGGAGATTTAGGAAATGCACATTATGAAGATTTGGTTGCAGGGGGAATGAGTCATAGGGAAGCAAGAAGTAATAGAAGAGCTACTGTAAGAGAATGTAGAGGAAATGGGCCTGATGGATGGTTAAGTATTTTTATTTCTTGGGCAAACTAAAAATTCAATTTGAAAAGTTTACAGTAAACTATTTACAGAAACAAAAAGAGATTGATTTGGTTAAAAATTAATCTCTTTTTATAATTTAATAAAATGAATTTAAAAACATTTCACTTACTTTTAATATTTGTTTTAGTAAGCATTACCTCAAACTCACAATCAAAAAAACAATTTGCTAAAGCTAAAGTTAGCTATACTATAAGTATAAAACCTGACAAAAATCAAGGTGTTTATAAAATTCATGAAAAATATAGTCCAGGATTGACCGAAAGAGTGGAAAAGGTTTCTTCAGAGTTGGAATTTTCATTAGTTTTTAATGATACTATTTCTTTATTTTACTTAGAAAAAAAATTATTTTCAGATGACAGAGCTGCTTTTTCTGCAATATCTCATTCAGGTTATTATGGGAGAATTAATCAACAATCTAAAGCCTTTGTTACAGAGGAATTACAAGAAGATTTTGGTAAATTTTTAGTAATACGTCCCTACCAAAAATGGAAATTAGATGATGAAACTAAAATAATAGGAGACTTTGTCTGTTTCAAAGCAACCACTTTTTTTACAACAACAAATCCTAAAGGAAAAGTTTTTACACACGATTTTACAGCTTGGTACACTCCACAACTACCCTACAAGTTTGGTCCTGTTGGATATGGTAATTTGCCAGGTTTAATTATAGAATTGCAAGGTAAAGATTTCACTTATGGCGTAAAGAAAATAACGTTTTATGATAATTCTAAAATGGATAAAGAAAACGAAATTCCTAAATTGAAGAATTTGAAATCTATTACGGAAGAAGAATTTGAAAAATTGGCTGCTGACGATGAAAAACGCTGGCGAAAACAGGATTAGTAAAACTATTATGATGATTGTTTGCTGATGAATTTTAAAAATGGCTTCTTTTTTTTCTTTATATTATTAAGTTCATTAAATTTTGCTCAAAATAATGCAATAATTATAAAAGGTATAGTTACTGATAGTTTACAACAATCCATTCCAAACGTAACTTTAATAGCCAAGCCTACCCAAGAAAAATATAAAACAACCTATGCCATATCAAATGAAGATGGGATTTATCAACTTCAATTAGAAAAGGGCATTTCTTATACATTTAGCATCTCGCATATAGGATATTATGCAATAACTAAAGAAGTTTTATTGTTAGAAAATAGGTTTGACTACAACATTATTCTAAAAATAAGAAATGAGAGTTTAGACGAAGTTGTAATTAATTATAAATATCAGCCTATCGAAAAAAATAAGGATACTATTACTTATAATTTAGCGGCTTTTACCAATGGAAATGAATTTAAAATGAAAGATGTTCTTGAAAAGTTGCCAGGTATTAAGGTTGAAGACAATATCATTAAAATTCAAGGGAAAACTGTAACAAAATTGTTGGTTGAAGGGAAACTTTTTTTTGATGGGAATACAAAATTAGCTATCGAAAATATACCTGCTGATGCGATGGCTAAAATAGAGGTTATCTCTGACTATAAAGAATCTGAATTGTTAAGAAATCTATCAGATAATGAAGATCTGGCTTTAAATGTCATCTTAAAAGAAGATAAAAAAGATTTTGCTTTTGGTGATATAGAAACTGGTATTGGAGTTGGACTTGAAGAATTTTACAGTTTTCATACTTCATTATTCAAGTATAATCCTGCATCAAATATTAGTTTTATTGGAGATGTCAATAATTTCAATAACAGTAGTATAAGTTTCAGTGATTTAACTAGATTAGTTGGCGGCTCTAGTAATCTATTTAAGAAAAGTAATTTATCTAACAATTTATTGTCTTTAGCATCAAACAATCAAGAACGTTTTAAATCTACTACAAGATTTTCAGCACTTAATTTTCAGAAAGAATTTAATAAAAAATTTACTATTAGTGGATATGCCATCTATTCAAATAATGATATTATTAATAAATCATCATCAATAAGAGAATATTTAGGCAATGTGCCAATTATTGAAACTAGAGATGATCTAGGTGATACAAATGCCAATGCTGCAATGTTCAACATTAAATTTGACTACAATCCCAATGGTGTTCAAAAATGGATGTATACTGTCAATTTTTTAAAAAATATTTCAAATATATCAGCAGAATCTTTATCAAGCTCAGCAAACACTAATGAATTTTTTACTAAAACAAGTGGCAAAAATGAGAGTTTTTCTCATAATTTAGAAGGATATTTTAAAGTGAATGATAAGCATACCATGGGTTTAGCGTTTTATCATAGTATTAGCAATTTAAATTCTATTGATAAGTGGTCTAGTAATGCTATTTTTTTGCAAGAATACTTGCCAATATCACAGTCATCGGTGTATGAAATAAATCAGAAAAATGATATTAACTCTCAAAATTTTTACTTTTTAGTAAAAGATTATTGGTTAGCAAGTAGATATTTTCACTTGTTTTATAATATTGGATTGAATTATAAAGACTCTAAAATTAGAAATGATATCAGTCAGGTTTTTGCAAATAATTTAATGAATGATTTTACTGAAATTAGTAATAATATTCCAATAACTCTCTTTGATTTAAATGCAGGTTTTGGATTAAAATCTAAAGTAGGAAAAATTGAATTCATCTTAGAGGCTAAACCACATTATTATCAATTTAGACGTGCGCATATTGAAAGTACAAATCTATTTATTGAATCTAAATTAGATATTAATTTTAAAATCGAAGATGATATTAATTTAGATTTTGAGTATGACTTTACCAATAGATATTTAAGTGATTTAAGTTACATAGAAAATTTATGGATAACCGGATTTAACTCAGTTTTACAAGGAAATCCTAACCTTACAGATACTCGTTCACATAATTTTAGTCTCTATTTTAGTGACTATAAAAATATGGATGATTATTTTATTGATACTTCAATTGATTACAGCATCAACAATCCAGTAGAAAATAACAGTATTTTACAAAATGGAATAAATAGATTGAATACGCCAGATATACTTAATTTTCCAGAAGAAAATCTAAGTGTAAATTCAGAATTTGGATTAATTTTTCATAAATCTAGCCTAGAATTTGGAATGGATTTAGAATGGCTTAAATTTAATCAAATTATTAACAAAGAACTGAGCTTTCTTAAATCAATTGAATACAGTTTTAGTGGTAAATGGAAACTAAAAATAGGTGATAAAACTCATCTTAATTTAAAATATAAACATAGTAGTTTTAGAGTAAAATCTGAGGAAGATTCAAAATCTACTGAAAACATATTCTCTTTAAATTTTGATTCTAAATTATTGAAGAACTTTACTTTTAAAACCGATTTTTCCACTCATTTTGTGAACAATTTTAGCAATATCAGTCAAAGTTATACTTTACAAAATCTTTATTTAGGCTATGCAAAACCAAATAGCAAACTTTCCTATAGCTTAAACTTTAGAAACATTTTTAATAATGGTGTAATTATTAGGAATTCATTCAATAATAATATACTTTTTTCTAACCAAGTTTTTACCATTCCAAGAGTATTTTTATTTGAGTTAAAGTACAAATTTTGAATTATAAACTCAAAATTTTGAACTAATATTATCTCACAAATCGATATGTAACTTTCAATAAAAAAGTATTTTCTTTTCGATTACTCAATACCTGATTTCTAAGCGAAGTTGACAAACTTGCCTCTGGATTTTCATTCCCAACAACACCTTGCGCCCATACTAAAAAGATTTCAGAACCTGGAATGTATTCCCATCTTGCTACCAAATTCGAACGGAATTGCACGAACGAAAAATCGGGTTTGTTAAATCGGTAATCTTCTGTGTTGTCCAAGTTTTCGTCAATGGAATAATAGTCATTTCCATTGCTGTTTTTTGTAGAAATTTGATTTTGATTGTACAAATTCACACGTTCTGTAAAACGATCTGCAGCAGCAATATTCACATAATTAAATTCGGAATAACGTCCTCTAGAAATAAAAGGTTGCCCATAAAACTGAATAGACATATTTGGATTGATGCTATACGTAAATCGCAATGTCGTTGAAGATTCATCGTTTTTGATGCGTCCCAAAATGTATCTTTTGTTATTTCCAAAATCAACTGTTTGCACATATTGTGCGCGATCTGTAGAGATATTCAATTGATTTTGAAGCGAAATATTCAATGCATCAATAGGTTGATAATTGAATTCTAAAATAAAATTGGAATTGTCAAAAACGGCTTCATCAGTTACAACTTTCGCAAAATTGAATGAATAACTGAATTTTTTACTTCTATCAGAACCAAATGAACCATAAATATATCTGTCATTGGCAATTCTCCATCTGTCACCTCCTCTTAAAAATGCGTTTGAATAAGCTGAAAAACTAGTTCCAAAACCTAGATTGGAAGTGGCATTATTGCTCCAATTGATATTTCCTTCTGATTCTAAACGCACTCTATTTAGATTTCCTTGAAAATCATATTCTGATGATTGGTTGAGACTTACACTGGAATTTCTATAGGTTTTCTTAGGAACTTGCCACAAATATCTCACATTTGCAAACTGAATCATTTCGTCAGTTCTTCTTAAAAAACCAACATCATTCAGTTCTAATTCTGGAGAACGCCAAATAAATCCGCCATTATAACGCCAATTTCCACCACCATTTTTTCCTGCTTCAATTCTTCCTCCAGTTCCTGTTAATGAAGTTCTTGTTGGGTCAACAGAAACGTGAGTTGCATCTGTTCGTTGAAACAAACGCGTGATTGAACGTTGCGTGTTTTCAATAGCTTCAGCACTTCCCAAGACATGACTCATGATGATATTTCCGTCTAAAAAATAGGCTCTATTCTTCCAATTGTGCTGAAAATCAATTCCACCAGTATAAGCGGCTTTATGAAGTTCGTCAAAATTCCCATTCAAATTTCTATTGGTAGCAGTAAAAATTCCGCCGATAAATGAATTTCGTTCGTTAAAATCTTTTTGAACTCGCGTTACAAAATAGTTCGTTAAAGGTTCAACAATTTCTTTTCTTGTGTTGCCATTTACCTGTTTGATGGTTGCATATTCATTCCCTGTTACGCTTTCCAAAACGCCCAAAGACCACCCATTTTGTGTTTTTCCTGAAAATTTTGCAGCACCCAAAATAGTTGAATTTAAAGGAGTTTCAGCAAACTCTCCGTTGTCTAAATTGGCATCTCTGTGCGGGTTTCTTCCAACCCTTCTGCTATAAAATAGATTGTCACTCCCGTTGGCAAATTGATAGTCAAAAATATTTTTGTTCTCAACAAAAAAAGGACGTTGTTCTCTAAAAAATATTTGAAAACCATCCAAAGCAATCGCTCCTGGATCTGCCTCTACTTGACCAAAATCAGGATTAACGGTTAAATCTAAAGTCAAATCATTGGTAATTCCGATTTTGGCATCCAAACCAGCATTGGCTTTGAAATCGCTTCCATCTCTGTATGGGTTATTTCCTTCTTTTGGATAAGAATCGTATTGCAAAACCGTAAAAGGCTGAATTTCTAATTGTTTTTGAGGCGTTAAATCGACCAAACCATGCAATTCTCCTGATTCGCTGATAAATCCTGCTTGGTTATTTGGTATTCTTTGCCACATGGAGCGTTCGTTCAATCTGAAAATATTTCGAATGACATTCAAACCCCAAATTTGCTCTTTTGATTTTCCAAAACGCAATTGACTAAAAGGAATTTTCATCTCGGCTGTCCAACCAAATTCAACCAGTTTTGCATTAGTAAACCAAACAGGATTCCAACTTTCATCCCAACTTTGTCCGTTTTGAGAAGCAATTTCTTCGCCTTTTACGCCAGCTGCAGTTATTGTAAACACAAATGCTGTACGTTTGTCATGATAACTATCGATAATTACGTTGACTCTATCACCAGCAAAACCATCTCTTCTACTTAATCTGCGTTGAATCAAATCTGGCTGTTCATCCAACGCTTTGATGGCAATGTATAAATATTTGGAATCATACATTACTTTAAACAAGGTTTGATATGTTGGTGGTGTTCCTTCGTCAGGTTCTCTTTCCGTAAAATCGGATGACCATTCAACGACATTCCAAGCTTCATCAGTGATATCACCATCAATAATGGGTGCTTTTTGCAGTTTTTTTGTGGTGTAAATTCTCTTTGGAACCATCTCTTTAGTGACTTCTTGTGCTGCAACTTTTATGGAAAAACAAAAGAGTAAGATGAAGAATTTTAAAGCAAATTTCATTTTTAAAACTTGGAATAATGAATAAAATGTAGCAATTAATTTTATTAAAAAATTACGACAAAAGTAACTTTCTATTCTCTTAATGATATGTTAATAATCATTTATGTGCTCAAAGCACTAAAATAAACTAAACGTCTATTTGTCAATCAAATAAAAAGCAGTACATTTGCACTCCTTTTTTAAGGAAAACAATAAATTATTAATTGAACAAAAACTAATAGTGTAATTATGAACACATTAAGTTACAAAACAGTATCAGCAAACAGCGCTACCGTTACAAAGGAGTGGGTTTTGGTTGATGCGGACGGTCAATCGTTGGGTCGTCTAGCTTCTAAAGTAGCAAAGCTAATTAGAGGTAAATACAAACCAAATTATACTCCTCACGTAGATTGTGGAGATAATGTGGTTGTTATCAACGCAGAAAAAATTAACCTTACAGGAAAAAAATGGGGCGACAAAACCTATATCCATCACACTGGATATCCTGGAGGACAAAGATCGTTAACTGCAACAGAAATGTTTGACAAAGATCCAACAAGATTGATTGAAAAAGCAGTAAAAGGAATGTTACCAAAAAACAAATTAGGTGCTGCATTGTTCAGAAACTTGTATACTTATGCAGGAACTGATCACAAACACGCAGGTCAAACTCCTAGAGCTATTA
Organism: Flavobacteriaceae bacterium CG2_30_31_66; assembly: GCA_001873065.1. Taxonomy (GTDB): domain Bacteria; phylum Bacteroidota; class Bacteroidia; order Flavobacteriales; family Flavobacteriaceae; genus Polaribacter. The sequence goes on along the minus strand of MNYM01000003.1, from coordinate 13,775 downwards.
ACCTTAACGACTACAAATAATGGAAACTGTACACAAAATAGGTAGAAGAAAAACAGCAGTTGCTCGTATTTATCTTTCTGATGGTGATGGCACAATTACTATCAACAAAAGAGAGTTTAAGAATTATTTTACTACAGCTTCTTTGCAGTATAAAGTGCAACAGCCATTGATGTTGACTGAAAATACAACATCTTACAACATTAAAGTAAGTGTTTTTGGAGGTGGTGTAACTGGTCAAGCAGAAGCAATTCGTTTGGCAATTACAAGAGCTTTAGTAGCAATAAATGTTGAAAACAAAGCGGTTTTAAAACCAGAAGGCTTATTAACACGTGATCCAAGAATGGTAGAGCGTAAGAAATTTGGTCAGAAAAAAGCTCGTAAAAGATTCCAGTTCTCTAAACGTTAAGATATCAGAAAAAAGAAACAAGATACATGACTTTATTATCTCTATTCTTTATTCTTTTTTCACTTTTCTTAAGTATCGTTTTGAGACTGTTATCAAAAAAATTAATAACAGTTTAGTATCTAAATATATAAGACTCGAAAAGACTACTTATATATTGAATTAAAAAAAACAGAAAGTAAACACATTTATAAAAATGGCAAAAGTAAACATTCAAGAATTATTAGATAGTGGTGTGCATTTTGGACACCTTACTAGAAAATGGAACCCAAACATGGCTCCTTATATTTATACAGAAAGAAATGGTGTTCACATCATTGATTTGTATAAAACCGCTGCTAAAATAGAAGAAACTTCAGAAGCTTTGAAAAAAATTGCAAACTCTGGACGTAAAGTTCTTTTCGTAGCAACAAAAAAACAAGCAAAAGACGTTGTTGCTGAAAAAGCAAAAGCTGTTGGCATGCCTTACATCACTGAAAGATGGCCAGGTGGAATGCTTACCAATTTCGTAACAATTAGAAAAGCTGTTAAAAAAATGTCTTCAATTGACAGAATGAAAACAGACGGTTCTTTTAATGCATTATCAAAAAGAGAAAAATTACAAATCAATCGTCAAAGAGAAAAATTAGACAAAAACTTAGGTTCAATTGCTGATATGACTCGTTTGCCAGGTGCAATATTTGTAGTTGATATCAAAAAAGAACACATTGCAGTTGCGGAAGCTCAAAACCTGAACATCCCAATTTTTGCCATGGTTGATACAAACTCTGACCCAAGATTGGTTGATTTTGTAATTCCATCAAATGACGATGCTTCAAAATCTATTGACAAAGTTTTATCTTACATTACTGATGCAATTGCAGAAGGTTTATCTGACAGAAAATCTGATAAAGATAAAGGTAAAGACGAGGATAGTGAAGAAGAGGAAGTGGTAGTTGCAACTAAGAAAGTTGTAGAAATTTCTGACGAAGAAACAATTTAATTTAACCCAAAAAAATAAAATAACATGGAAACAGTAAATGTAAGTGCTGCTGATGTTAAAAATCTTAGAGAAGCTACTGGAGCTGGAATGATGGACTGTAAAAAGGCATTAGTTGAAGCTGGTGGTGACTTTGACAAAGCAATTGACGTTTTACGTAAAAAAGGTCAAAAAATTGCTGCAAACAGAGCAGATAGAGATTCTACTGAAGGCGTAGCAGTAACTAAAATAAACGATGACAAAACGTTAGGTGTTGCAATCGTTTTGGCTTGTGAAACTGACTTTGTTGGAAAAAATGAAAAGTTTGTTGCATTGGCTGAAGAGTTTGCTGCAATTGCTATCAATCATGACTCTAAAGAATCTTTCTTAACGGCTGATTTTGGCGGTATGACAGTTGCTGATAAACTAATCGAACAAACTGGCGTTATTGGTGAAAAATTAGACATCACTGCTTTCGAAATTGTAAGTGCTCCTTATGTTGGTGCTTATACTCACATTGGAAAAATTGCTGCTTTGGTTGGATTGTCTGCACCAGTTAAAAATGCAGATATTTTGTCAAAAGATGTAGCTATGCAAGTAGCTTCTATGGGTGCAAAAACATTGTCTTACAAAGATTTTGATCCTGCATTTGTGGCTGCTGAAACTGAAGCAAGAATTGCTGTTATCGAGAAAGACAACATTGAGTTGGCAAGATTGGGCAAAACATTGAAAAATGTCCCTAAATATATTTCTAGAGCTCAATTGACAGATGAAATTTTAGCTCAAGCTGAAGCTGATGCAAAAGCTGAATTGACTGCTGAAGGAAAACCAGAAAAAATCTGGGATAAAATTTTACCAGGAAAGTTAGAACGTTTTATCTCTGACAACACAACGTTAGATTTAGAATTGTGTTTGTTAGACCAAGCTTTTATCAAAGATGACAAAAAAAATGTAGCTTCATACGTTAAAACGTATGGAGATGTTGAAGTAACTGGTTTTAAAAGAGTTACTTTAGGATAAAAACATACACGTTTTAAGTAATAGAAACCTCGCTCAAATAGCGAGGTTTTTTATTGATACTTTTTTAAATAGTCTAAAAAACGGGTTCTATCAATTTCTCTTGCGCCCAAACTTGCCAAATGTTTGTTGTAAACTTGACAATCAATTAAGTTATATTGTTTTTTGGTAGCTAAATATATAAATGCCAATTTTGAAGCATTCGAAACCGTGCTAAACATACTTTCACCACAGAAAATTTTGTTCATTTCAACACCATACAAGCCCCCAACTAATTGATTATCTTGCCAAACTTCAATTGATTTTGCGACCCCTTTTTTATAAAGATTGATGTAAGCTTCTTTCATATCGTCAGTAATCCATGTGCCTAAATCGTCTTTTCTGCGAATCATTTTGCATTGATAAATTACTTCTTCAAAAGCGTTGTTTTCAGTGATTTGAAATTCATTTTTTTGAACTATTTTTTTCATTGATTTCGAAATCTTTAATTCATCAGGAAATAAAACCATTCTTTTTTTAGGACAAAACCACACAATAGGATCGCCTTCAGAAAACCACGGAAAAATACCATTTTGATATGCAAAAATTAAACGTTTTACTGTCAAATCTCCACCCAAAGCAATAATGCCCTCTCTAGAAGTGTTTTCATACGGAGGAAATGCAATTTTTTCAGTTAACCATATCATTTCTCAAAGGTACAAATTATGAAAATTGAAAAAATAAGGAAGTTATAAATTTTAAAAAAGCGTTAATCTTTCAAATGATTGTGATTAGCAAAAAGATTGTGAGTACTTTTGTGTTCCTTTTTAAAATTTTTTTAAACCATCTATGAAATATCTAAAAAAGAAAAAAACAAATTCACATCGTGCAAAGTTAATGCATCATTACTTTCATAGAACTGGATTTTATTTGTTTGTTTGGACGAGTTTAAAAAAAGCATTTTTACCAATTCTTGGGGTTGTTTTACTAGTTTTTTTGGTTAATAAATATGTTTTCAATATCAATGAAGCTTTGCAAAACATGACCGAAACTTTTTCGAGAATTGGAATTTTAATCACTTTTTTTATTTCAGAAACTTTGTTAGGATTGATTCCTCCAGAATTATTTATTGCTTGGACGAAAAAAACAGCTACTCCAATTTTCAATCTAATTATATTAGCAACACTTTCATATATTGGAGGACTAGTCTCTTATTTTTTAGGAAAATTAACCTTAAAAATTGACTCTTTAAGAGATTATTTAGAAGTAAAAATGGAAAAAAACCTAAAAAATTCTCGCAAATGGGGAGGCATTTTAATTTTGGTTGGTGCATTGCTACCATTGCCTTTTTCAATTGCTTGTATGACTGCAGGAATGATTAAATATCCTTTTAAAAATGTAGCTTTTTATGGATTATTTCGATTTGTGCGTTTTGCGATTTATGCTTGGGCAATTTTTCAAGTTGTTCACTAAAAAATTGTATTTTTGACACTATGGGATTATCAAACAACGACATTTTTAAAAAACTAAGAGTTGCTCATAAATTGCGTGATTCTGATATTATAGACATTTGTGCTTTGGTCGATTTTAAAGTGACAAAGGGAGAAATTGGTGCAATTTTCAGGAATGAAGACCATCCAAAATATGTGGAATGTGGAGACCAATTTTTAAGAAATTTCCTCAATGGATTGATTATTCATTTGAGAGGTCCAATGCCTAAAAAGGAAGAATAAATAAGATTTTTAGTTTGTTAGTGCGCTTCGTTTTTAGATTAAATAAAAAAAGAGAAATCAATATTGATTTCTCTTTTTTTTATCTACTTGTGTAATTATCTAAAATCTAACTTTTCTAATTAAAAAGGCAAATCGTCATCTTGATCTTCTTGTGAAAAACTAGTTGCTTGCTGAAATTGATCAACAGGGGGTAAATTTTGTGTATTTGGTGCAGCTTGCGATAAACTTTCTATTCTCCAACCTGTGATTGAATTGAAATATTTTGCTTCTCCTTGAGGATTAATCCATTCTCTACCACGTAAATTGATTGAAACTTTAACGTCTTGTCCAACTTTATAGTTGTTCAATAAATCAGCTTTATCTTGAAGAAATTCAATCATAATCATTTGTGGATATTGCTCATCAGTGGTTACCACTAATTCTCTTTTTCTAAAACCACTAGGTCCAAAAGTTTGAACATCGCCAATTAATTTTACTTTACCTATAACTTCCATGTCATTTTTAGTTTAATAAAAGTACGTTCCAAGCACTTTCAATATCGTTATTTTTTAAAAACTCTTTCGCAAAAATATGTTTTTTTTTGGTTTCTAGCCCAATAAATTCAAGGTGTTCTCTCCCAAAGTTATCAACAGTTTCTTTTGAGGGCATTTGAGAAACATTTCCTAACATTCCTAAGTCATTTCCTGTTAAAATGTTACTATTTCTTATTTCATTTGGAATTGAATCAAAACCAATTCCAAGGGTTGCAATTGGTTTTGGAATTTCAAAAAAACCATCTCTTGCACGTGAATAAAAATTGCCTCCTGCCCTTGCAACCAAATCAATTTTATGATGATCAATTTCGCCATTTTCATCCAAAACAGCTTCAGAAATATGCATTTTTACTACTTCGCAAATAATCAAATTTCCTGCTCCACCCTCGTCACCAGTAAAAATAACATCTTTCACAATACATTCAAATTGCACAGGAGATTCCGCCACTCTGAATGGTTTTATTTCTTCAGATGCTAACATTGTAAAACCTGCTTTGATAAACTCATTGACCCCTTTTGGATATTCTGTGCTGCTCAATGACATTTGTTGCACAATGGCATAATTTACCACATTAATGACTACTTCTTTCACTACCAAAACATTGTCTAATGTATGTTTTGTGGTATTTCCTCTAACCCTTCTTGCAGGCGAAAAAATCAATGTTGGAGGATTTGAGCCAAAAACATTGAAAAAACTAAAAGGAGACAAATTAGGATTTCCATCTTCATCAATCGAACTTGCAAACGCAATTGGTCTTGGTGCAACAGCTCCTAAAAGATACGAATGTAGTTTTTCAGTTGCAATTTCCCTGGGAATAATTGTAAGCATATTTTCATATTTTTATGCCCTAAAGATACTATCAAATCTTGAAATGAGTTATATCAAGAAAACTTTATCTTTGTTTTAATGAATATTTTTAACCAACCACTTTTATTTAAGCGAATTAGTATTGTTGTTTCGTTTGCAATTGTTTCTTTAATTTTATGGAATACGTACATTTTTTTTCAAAAATTCAAACAAGAAGAACGCACCAAAATGGAGATTTTGGCAGAGGCTCAAAAAGAATTATCTAAAGCTGACCTTAATTCAAATATTGCGTTACCAGACAAAATTATCACGACCAATAATAGCATTCCAATGATTTTGGTAGATGAAAATGACGAAATTATTTATGCAAATAATTTAGATTCCATAAAATCTTTAAATCCTGAGTATTTGCAAAAACAATTGGCAATGATGAAAAAAGATAACAAGCCAATTGTAATTAGTTATGATGGAAAAAACAAGCAATTTATCTATTATAGTGATTCTGATTTATTGAAAAAACTCACGTATTATCCTTTAGCTTTAATTTTAATTTTGGTCTTGTTTTTATCAGTAATTTATCTTTTCTATAGTTCAAATAAAGCAGCTGAAACCAACAAATTATGGACGGGAATGGCAAAAGAAACAGCTCATCAAATTGGCACACCACTATCTTCTTTATTGGGTTGGATTGCGATCTTGAAAGCCGAAAAAGTAGATAAAACCTACATTTATGAAATAGAAAAAGACGTGCACAGATTGAATGCAATTGCAAATCGCTTTTCGAAAATTGGGTCAGTTCCTGAACTCAAAAAAAGAGATGTTGTGTTGGTTACCAAACAAGCTTTTGACTATTTAAAATCAAGAAGTTCTGAGCAAATTACCTTTTATTATTCAACCAATGAAAATGAAATTAAAACACTGTTAAATCAAGAACTTTTTGGCTGGGTCATTGAAAATTTGATTAAAAATGCCATTGACGCCATGTTAGGAAAAGGCGAAATTCAACTCAATATTGAATCTTCAGAAAAAAAGGTAAGAATTTTAGTGTCAGATACAGGAAAAGGAATGCCAAAAAAATTATTCAAACAGATATTTAAACCTGGATTTACGACAAAAAAAAGAGGTTGGGGCTTGGGATTATCGCTTTCAAAAAGAATTGTGGAAGATTATCACAAAGGCAAAATATTTGTGCAAAAATCAGAAATTGGAAAAGGAACTACTTTCGAAATTATATTAGACAAAATTTCCTGATATTCGTTTCGCCAACTTTTCAAATTCTTCTTTAGACAAGGCTATTTTTCGTTGAAATTGCATATCAGCCATTTCATTTATCGGAATTAAATGCACATGCACATGAGGCACCTCAAGACCAATTACGGTCATTCCTATTCTTTTACATGGAACTGTTTTTTCTAAGGCTTTTGCCACTTGGTAGGAGAAATCCATCAAAGAATTGTATTCCTCTTTTGACAAATCAAACAACTTATTTTCTTCTTTTTTAGGAACCACCAAAGTATGACCTTTTGCGTTTGGATTGATGTCTAAAAACGCAATAAATTCAGCATTTTCAGCAATTTTATAAGAAGGGATTTCGCCATTGATGATTTTTGTAAATATGCTCATTGTTGGGTTTTAGTTGTTAATTGGTGACTTTTAATTATAACTCAAAACTAAAAACTCACTACTGAAAATTAATAAAATTTATCTTGAAATTTCTAAAATTTCAAATTTCATAATACCATTAGGCACTTTAATTTCTGCAATATCACCCACTTCTTTACCTAACAAACCTTTTCCTATTGGCGAACTTACAGAGAGTTTTCCATTGCGAACATCCGTTTCTGAATCAGCAACTAATGTATAAACAAACTCCATTTTGTTAGCCACATTTTTGATTTTTACTTTAGAGTGTATTAATATTTTTGAAGTATCTAATTGACTTTCGTCTAAAATTCTAGCATTCGAAATGACGTTTTTTAATTTTGCAATTTTGGTTTCTAAATGAGATTGCTCTTCTTTAGCAGCATGATATTCTGCATTTTCACTCAAATCTCCCTTGTCTCTCGCTTCTGCAATTTCTTGAGTAACTCTTGGGCGCTCAACTTGCTCTAGATGCAACAACTCATCTTTCAATTTCTTCATTCCCTCTTGCGAATAATACGATATATTGCTCATAGTTTCTTAAATTTAAAAATCTCATTGCCTTAATAGGAATGAGATTATAACACAAATGTACAAAATATTTGTAACTTGCCATCGTTTTATATAAACAGTCTTTAAATAATGATTAGAAAAATGTTTTTTTTTTCAATTTTTAGTTCATTTGTGAATTGTTCTGACAACACGAATTTGCAAAATTGCACTCGAACGCTTCCATTGAGTATGGTGAGTGATTTGAATAATCCTGAGCTAATTAATGTGCAAACTCCAGGTGGATTTGCATTATTAAATGGTGGAAATAAAGGGATTGTTTTATTCAATAAAAATGGAACTGAATTTGTTGCTTTTGATAGATTATGCCCCGCAAATGATTGCAATTTACCCATGACTTTTGAAAATAGAATGCTAAAATGTACTTGTGATAAAAGTGCTTATAGCGTAGACTTTGGAGGTGCTCCTCAAACGAATGGATTTGAGTGCCCAGCCATTGAATATAATGTAATAAAAAACGGCTCATCCATTCGAATCAGTAATTTTTAACGGTTTCTAAAGCCTAAGATGTTTATTTTTGCTAAAATTCAAAACTCTAAAAATTGAAAAATTACTTTTCATCCAACTTTACTTTAGGCGTTCTTGGTGGAGGTCAATTAGGTAGAATGTTGCTTTCTGAAACTCAAAAATTTGACATTTTTACTGCCATTTTAGACAATGACAAAAACGCTCCTTGCTCACAAATTTGCAATCGTTTTGAAGTCGGAAATTTGTTGGATTATGAGTCAGTTTACAACTTTGGAAAAACAGTTGATTTATTAACCATCGAAATTGAAAATGTAAATATTGATGCTTTAGAACAACTTGAAAAAGAAGGATTGCCTATTTTTCCAAAACCTCAAAATCTGAGAATCATCCAAAGTAAAGCACGTCAAAAACATTTTTATGTTGATCATCAAATTCCAACGGCACCTTTTTCTCATTTTGCATATATTGAGGAATTGAAACATGCTGCAGAGCACTCCGCACTTGAGTTTCCGTTTGTATGGAAAGCTGCTCGTTTTGGCTATGATGGAAATGGTGTAAAAATCGTTAGAAATTTTTCTGATTTAGAATATATACCCAATGTAGAATGCATCACAGAAAAGTTGATTCCTTTTAAAAATGAATTGGCTGTGATTGTTGCCAGAAATTTGGATGGAGATATCAAAACATATCCAGTTGTAGAAATGGAGTTTCATCCCGAAGCAAATCAAGTAGAATATGTGATTTGTCCTGCAAGAATTGACGAAAAAGTAGCACAAAAAGCACAAGAAATCGCTTTGAAAGTGGTTGAAAATTTAGATTTTATTGGATTATTAGCCGTTGAAATGTTTCAAACAATCGATGATGAAATTTTAGTAAATGAAGTAGCGCCAAGACCACACAATTCAGGACATTATTCTATTGAAGCGAGTTATACCAATCAATTTGAACAGCATTTGAGAGCTATTTTAAATCTTCCTTTAGGAAATACTGAAAGTAAAGTAGCAGGAATTATGGTAAATTTGGTTGGCGAAGAAGGATTTTCGGGACAAGTTTTTTATGAAAATATTGAAGAAGTATTGCAAATTGATGGAGTAACACCTCATATTTATGGAAAAAAAGAAACACGCCCTTATCGTAAAATGGGTCATGTAACTATTGTCAACAAAGACATTGATAAAGCAAGAGAAATTGCACAAAAGGTGAAAGAAACGATAAGAGTGATTGCAAAATGAATAAATTAATTTCCTTTAAATCTGCCCAAGAGGACAATAAATTTGAAGTTGTATTAGATGAAGGAAAGCAAACTTTTTGGGCAACAGAACAACAAATTGCTTCTCTATTTAAAAGGGATAGAACTGTAATTTCAAAGCATTTAAAAAATATTTTTAAAGAGCAAGAACTCATTCAAGATTCAGTATGTGCAAAATTTGCACATACTGCAAATGATGGAAAAACATATGAAGTAAGTCATTATAATTTAGATGTAATTATTTCTGTTGGATACAGAGTAAAGTCAAAAATTGCAACAGAATTCAGAATTTGGGCAACAAATATCATAAAAGAACATCTTACAAAAGGATACTCTATCAATGAAAAACGATTAGAACAACTCCAAAAAACAATTCAACTTATTCAAAGAACATCAAAACTCACAGAAAATACTGAGGGTTTACTTGACATTTTAGCTGATTATTCTGCTGCTCTTGATATTTTAGATAAATTTGACCATCAATCATTGTCAAAAAACAATGTAAATAACCTTGTTTCTTATAAAATTGAATATGAAGAAGCAAAAAGTGCCATTGAAAAATTAAAAGTCAAATTTGGAGGTTCTGATTTATTTGGAAACGAAAAAGACCAATCATTCAAAAGTTCAATAGCAACTATTGATCAAACTTTTGATGGAAAAGAATTGTATCCAAGTATCGAAGAAAAAGCCGCAAATCTGTTGTACTTTGTGGTGAAAAATCACTCTTTTAGTGATGGAAATAAAAGAATTGCAGCTTGGTTATTTGTTTGGTATTTGGACAAAAACAACTATTTATACAAAAAAGATCAATCTAAAAGAATTGAAAATAATACTTTAGTTGCCTTAACTTTACTGATTGCAGAGAGCAATCCTGCTGAAAAAGAAATGATGATAAACGTAATTATCAACCTAATAAATTAACAAATGATTGGAATAATAATGGGAAGTGATTCTGATCTTCCAGTAATGCAAGAAGCGATTGATATTTTAGAAAGCTTTGATATTCAAATAGAAGTAGATATTGTTTCTGCTCACAGAACTCCTGAAAAACTGTTTGATTACGCAAAAAATGCGCATTTAAGAGGCATCAAAGTAATTATTGCTGGTGCAGGAGGTGCGGCACATTTGCCAGGAATGGTTGCAAGTATGAGTCCTTTGCCTGTAATTGGTGTTCCTGTAAAAAGTAGCAATTCTATTGATGGTTGGGATTCAGTATTGTCTATTTTGCAAATGCCTGGAGGTGTTCCTGTGGCAACTGTAGCTTTGAATGGTGCCAAAAATGCAGGAATTTTAGCAGCTCAAATTATTGGAGCATCTGACAAATGTGTGCTAGATAAAATTATTGCTTACAAAGAAGGATTGAAAATAAAAGTGGAACAAGCTTCAGAAAAAGTCAGAAATTCTAAGTTTTGAGTTCAAAATTCAGAGTTTAAAAAATCTTGAAATTCTATCTTTTACTAATTTTTATATTGATACATTTTTACATTATTTTATTGAAAACCTATGAATCCACTTTTACAAGATTTTACAACAGCTCCTTTTTCAAAAATCGAATCGCAACATTATCAACCAGCGATTGAAAAAGCAATTGAATTGGCAAAAACCGAAATTGATGAAATTGTCTCAAATCATGAAAACCCTACGTTTGAAAACACGACAGTTGCACTCGATTTTGTTGGAGAAAAATTGAATAGAATTACCAGTATTTTTTTCAATTTGAATGCTGCTGAAACCAATGACGAAATTCAAAAAATAGCTCAAAAAGTTTCTCCTTTGTTAAGCGAATTCAGAAATGATATCACTTTAAATGACGAATTATTTGCCAGAGTTAAAAAGGTTTTTGAATCAAAAGATAGCTTGCAATTATCACCTGAGCAAACCATGTTGTTGGAAAAACAATACAAAGGATTTGCAAGAAATGGCGCCAATTTATCCGAAGAAAACAAAACCAAATTACGAAAAATAGACGCTGAATTATCAAAGCTTTCTTTGCAATTTGGCGAGAATGTTTTGGCAGAAACCAATGCTTTTGAACTGCATATTTTAGATGAAAAAGAATTGACTGGTTTGCCAGAATCAGCCAAAGAAGCTGCACAAGAAATCGCAAAAGAAAAAGGCAAAGAAGGTTTCGTTTTTACCCTAGATTTTCCAAGTTATATTCCCTTTGTAACCTATGCAGAAAACAGAGAATTGCGCAAAAAAATGGCAATTGCTGCTGGCAAAAAAGGATTTCAAAACAATGAATTCAACAATGAAAATATAGTTTTAAACATTGTGAAATTGCGACATGAACGTGCCAATTTATTGGGATATCAAAGTCATGCGCATTTTGTGTTGGAAGAACGAATGGCAGAAACTCCCGAAAAAGTAATTGAATTTTCGAACGAATTACTACAAAAAGCGAAACCTGCTGCAGAAAGAGAATTCAAACATCTTGAAAATTATGCTAAAAACTTAGACGGAATTGAACAACTCGAAAAATGGGACGGTGCTTATTATGGGGAGAAATTGAAAAAGGAATTGTTTGAATTGGATCAAGAACAATTGAAACCTTATTTTCAATTGGAAAATGTGATTGAAGGTGTTTTTACAATCGCAAATAAATTGTTTGATTTGAATTTTAAAGAAGTTTTCAATATCGACAAATACCATCAAGAGGTAAAAACCTATGAAGTTTATGATTCGAAAAATAATTTTATTGCGATTTTTTACGCAGATTTTCATCCACGAAAAGGCAAAAGAAATGGCGCATGGATGACTTCCTATAAATCACAATTTATTCAAAATCAAGTAAATGAACGTCCACATGTTTCTATTGTCTGCAATTTTACAAAACCAACTGCCACAAAACCATCCTTATTGACATTCAATGAAGTAACTACGTTGTTTCACGAATTTGGACACGCTTTGCATGGAATGTTAGCCAACACAACCTACACAAGTTTGTCAGGAACTTCTGTTTCTTGGGATTTTGTAGAGTTGCCAAGTCAAGTGTTAGAAAATTGGTGTTATGAAAAAGAAGCATTAGAATTGTTTGCAAAACATTATAAAACTGGCGAAATTATCCCGATGAAATATGTGGAGAAAATCAAAGAATCAGCTAGTTTTCATGAAGGAATGCAAACCTTGCGTCAATTGAGTTTTGGAATTTTAGACATGAAATGGCACAGTGAAAATCCCTCAGAAATAACATCCATAAAAGAATTTGAAAATGAGGCATTTTCTGACACGAAATTGTATCCTGATGTAGCTGAAAACTGCATGAGTACTTCATTCTCACATATTTTTCAAGGTGGATATTCAGCAGGATATTATTCCTATAAATGGGCAGAAGTGTTGGATGCAGATGCATTTGAATACTTTTTAGAAAACGGAATTTTCAACAAAGAAATAGCGACAAAATTCAAGGAAAATGTGCTTTCAAAAGGAGGAACAGAAAAACCAATGAATCTGTATAAACGTTTTCGAGGCAAAGAACCAAAACCTGATGCGTTGTTGAAACGTGCTGGGTTGGTTTAAAAATAAAGTTTTAAGGATTTTATAAAAGTTTAAAAATTAAGTAATTATTTAATTTTCTTTGTTGGATTTTGAAAAGTATTAAAAACGGAATAAATAATTACTTGATTTTTGAGAATCTCATAGATAATTATAAAAGGAAATCTCTTTAAAGGCAATTCTCTAAAAACAGGTTTTCTTTTTATTTCAAACAATACTTTTTGATTTTCTAAAGTTTTGAAATATCCCTCTAAATAGTTAAAAAATTCTTCACCTAATTCAAATTGCTTAGATTCATAATAAGAAATAGCATCCTCAATTTCATTATAAACAGAGGGTTCAAAAACGATTTTAAAACCCATATTTGTCTTTAATTCCAACTTTTATTTCATCCCAAGACATCCCTTTTGATTCTCCTGAAAGGTATTTTTGACGACGTTCTTCAATGATCTGATACTGTTCTTCAGAAACTTTAGAATAATTTTCGCTAGTAGTTAAAGCATCAAAAACACCATCTAAAATAGCAAGTTTTGAATCATCATTCAAAATCTGAATAAACTGTTCTTTTAGTTTGTTTTTTAAGGTCAATGATTCCATTTTTAAAGAAATTTTACTTTCAAATATACACAAATTGATTTGATAAATTTTAATTTTAATAAACCCTAAAAATTATTAAAGTCAACCTTTCTTCCCTTCAATCCATTTACTCAAATACTTAGTTGCCTGTAAACGATGTTGTTGCAATAAACTTCCTATAAAATTTTGACTTCTATGGTTTTCTAAATCTTGCTGAATTTCCAAAATATTATTGATAAAAGGTTGTTCCAATTTCGTTTTGTCATACAAGGTATTGATGATTTCTATGCCATTTTCTTGAGCGGTTTTCCATACAATTTGGTTCGTATAAAATTCAACAGCTTT
>MNYM01000006.1 GCA_001873065.1 Flavobacteriaceae bacterium CG2_30_31_66 | reverse complement strand
TAAAAACCAAGAGGTTTCATAATGATTGACAACATCATTTTTAAAATATAAATACAAATATTTTTTTTTAAATATTTTTTTATTTTTAAATCTATATATCCAAACATTACCATAAAAACTTTTGTAATAGTCACCAAGTTTCGAAGATATCTCAAATTTATTCATGCCAATTAAAATATCAAAGGTATTTGGATTTCCTTTTATCTTTTTACCAACTTGTTTAATTTCATCAATGGGATTAAGAAGTTTGTTTAAAACCAGTAAACTTGAATTATTATTTTCGTCTGACAAGAATATCCTATTATTGAATTTATTTTCATCGATTTCTGAAATTTTTGGGATTTCTTTTTTTAAGTTATCTTGAGAATTATTATTAATAATTTCATTTGCAAGAAGTAAATAATCAGTGGCACCTTTGCTACTGACGTCATAATTAATAACAGTTTTACCAAAACTTGGAGCTTGTGATATAGAAGTATTTCTATTAATTATGGTTTTAAATACCATAATTTTAAAATTATCATTCACATAATTAAATACACTTTTTGATAAATTAAGTCGTTTATCAAACATTGTTAGCAGAAAACCTTCAATTTCTAAATTAGGATTAAAGTTTTTTTGTATTTGATTTATCGTTTTTAAAAATTTATGTAAACCTTCTAATGCAAAATAATCGCATTGAATTGGAATAATTACTGAGTTGGAACTAATTAATATTTCTAAATTCTTTTTTAAAAAAAAAGGCACACAATCAATTAAAATATAATCGTATGATTTTGAAATTATTTGTATTGCTTTTTGAAATCGAGAGCCTATAGAATTTTTTTCAAAGAAATTAAAATCTTCAAAATAAGGTAATAAATAGACATTTAAAGAATTTGTAGCTTTTGTGTTATTTTTTATTACAGAAACAAAGTCCATATTTTGCAAAGAGGGGTTATTTAAACTTGTTGAGCTATACCCAAAAGACATTGAAGCTTGTGCCTGAGGATCAGTGTCAATCACTAAAATTTTACGTTCTAAAACGCCAAGTCCTGAAGCTAAGTTTACACAAGTTGTGGTTTTACCAACACCACCTTTTTGATTGCAAATGGCTATTATTTTTGACAAAACTTACATATTTTTTGTAAAATTACTTAAATAATTAAGATTAATTAGTTTTTCAGAATTACTTAAACATTAATTTTTTAACTAAGAATAAAATTGTAAATTTGGTCTCAATTATATCTTAATTGTAAAATGAAATACGAAAGTAAAATTCTTGGAGAAGGTTTAACATATGATGATGTTTTATTAGTTCCTGCTTTCTCAGATGTATTACCTAGAGAAGTAAGTATTAAAACAAAATTTTCACGAAATATTACCATAAACGTTCCAATAGTATCTGCTGCAATGGATACTGTCACTGAATCTGCACTGGCAATTGCCATGGCTAGGGAAGGAGGAATTGGTGTTTTACACAAAAACATGACGATTGAAAAGCAAGCTTTGGAAGTCAGAAAAGTAAAACGTGCAGAAAGTGGAATGATTTTAGATCCCGTAACACTTCCATTAACAGCTACAGTTTTTGACGCAAAATCAAATATGAGAGAACATGGAATTGGTGGAATTCCGATTGTAGATAATGAAGGAATTTTAAAAGGAATTGTTACCAATAGAGATTTACGTTTTGAACATGATGATAGCCGTCCAATTGTTGAAGTGATGACAAGCAAAAACTTGATTACTGCTGATGTTGGAACTTCTTTGAAAGATGCAGAGCAAATTCTTCAGAAAAATAAAATTGAAAAATTGCTAATTGTAAATGAAAATTATAAACTAAAAGGATTAATTACTTTTAGAGACATTACCAAAGTAACCCAAAAACCAATAGCTAATAAAGATTCATTTGGAAGATTGATGGTAGCTGCTGCAATAGGTGTAACCCCTGATGCGCTTGAAAGAACTGAAGCTTTGGTAAATGCTGGCGTTGATGCGATTGTAATTGATACTGCTCATGGCCATACAAAAGGTGTTGTTGCAGTTTTGGTAAAAGTAAAAGAAAAATTTCCAAATTTAGATGTTGTTGTTGGGAATATAGCCACTGCAGAAGCTGCACAATTTTTAGTTGCCTCTGGTGCGGATGCTGTAAAAGTAGGTATTGGACCAGGTTCTATTTGCACCACAAGAGTTGTTGCAGGTGTTGGTTATCCGCAGTTTTCAGCAGTTTTAGAAGTTGCAGCAGCTATCAAAGGTAGTGGTGTTCCTGTAATTGCAGATGGTGGAATTCGTTATACAGGTGATATTCCTAAAGCAATTGCTGCAGGAGCTGACTCTGTAATGTTAGGTTCATTATTGGCTGGCACAAAAGAATCTCCAGGCGAAACCATCATTTTTGAAGGAAGAAAATTCAAATCATATAGAGGAATGGGTTCTGTTGAAGCGATGACACATGGATCAAAAGATCGATATTTTCAGGATGTTGAAGATGATATTAAAAAATTAGTTCCTGAGGGAATTGTAGGACGAGTGCCTTATAAAGGTGATTTGTTCGAAAGTATTCATCAATTTATTGGTGGATTAAAAGCTGGAATGGGTTATTGTGGGGCAAAAGATATTGAAACTCTCAAAGAGAATGGAAAATTTGTAAAAATTACTGCAAGCGGAATTATTGAAAGTCATCCTCATGATGTAGCAATTACAAAAGAAGCTCCGAATTACAGCAGAAGATAAATAAAATTAAGATAAACTTATTACTTTATATAAATATTGCTAATTATTTGAAATACAAATAACTAGCATTATTATTTTTATTCAAATTCATTTAAAACATTTATTAAAATAGAGCATCCTAAAACAATTTCATCATCTGAAATTGTTAATGGTGGAGTGATTCTCAATGCCCGTCCTTCAAATAGTAAAAAGAATAAAATCAGTCCTTTTTCCAAACATCTATACACCACTTTTGTAGCAAATTCTGGAGTTTCTAATAGTGCAATTAACATCAATCCTCTGCCTCTGATTTCTTTAATTTTTGGATGTTGTAAATGTTTGCGTATCAACTGCTCTTTTCTTACGCAATCAGGAATCAAATTTGTTTCTAAAATTTCATGAACAGTCGCATTTGCAGCAGCTGTAATTACAGGATTTGCGGCAAATGTAGAGATATGACCCAATTTTGGATTGTCTTTTAACAAGTTCATGTGTTCAAATGAGGCAATAAAAGCGCCAATAGGCAAACCACCCCCCAAACCTTTTCCTGTAATGATAATATCGGGAGTGACATTATAGTTTTCAAATCCCCAAAAAGTACCTGTTCTTCCAATTCCAGTTTGGATTTCATCTAAAATTAATAAAGCACCTACTTCTTCACAGCGTTTTTTTACTTTGGTGAAATAGCCGTTTTCTGGTTCAATAAAACCAGCTCCACCTTGAATGGTTTCTAAAATAATTGCAGCTGTATTTTCGGTAACTAGTTCAATTTCTTCTTCGTTATTAAAGGTAATAAATCGAATTCCGGGAATCAGAGGCCTGAAAGCTCTGTTTTGTCTTTCTACTCCAGAAACACTCATGGAACCTTGTGTGTTTCCATGATAAGATTGCTTTGCAGCAATAATTTCGGCTCTTTTTGTAACTCTTTTAGCCAATTTTAAAGCGCCTTCTGTGGCTTCTGTTCCAGAGTTTGTGATGTAAACTGCCATTCGTTTGTTAGGAATGGTAGCTGCTAAAATTTTACATAGATCAACTTGTGGTTTTTGAATAAATTCGCCATAAACCATCACATGCGCATAAGAATCTATCTGATTCTTTACCGCTTCAACTACTTTTGGATGGCTGTGACCTAAGCTATTTGCAGAAACACCTGCTACAAAATCAAGGTATTTTTTACCCTGAAGATCATAAATAAAACTTCCTTTTGCATGAGAAACTTCCATGGCCAGCGGATATGGGGAAGTTTGTGCTTGGTATGTAAAAAAATCTGATTTCAACGGATGAATTAGTTTCTTTTAATTTCTTGTTTATCGTTTTTTGTTAATTTATTCTTTTCCAAAATGGCCCCTTTTTTTACGTCAGCTTTCTTTTTTACAGGGGTTTTATCTATTTCAGTATTTTTAATAAAAATGTCCTCTTGAGATTTTGGTTGTTCTTTTTCACGCCAATTAAAACCTTTGAGTTCTCTTAAATCTTCGGGAAACATAGAGGGAGGATAGGTTTTACCATCAGATTTTTTTAAATATTTTATGGTTTCAATTTGACCATTATCCAACGTAAACTCAATATTACTCGAAATTTCTTTGGTAATGGTTTCTAAAACCTGCGTTTGTTCGTTTCTGTTATGATAAACAGATTCTGCGTTTCCAAGTACAAAAAGCGTTCGCAACTTATTTTTTTCAAATTTTCCAAGCATATTTCTGCCTTTAATTTGATTGAAATCATTCTCAGAAAGAGAATCTTTTGAAATGATAAAAGCATTGTCAAATACTTTTAATGAATCTAATTTCTTGGTTATTTTATTAGTCAAAAGAAAAATGGAATCTCCAGTAATTTGATTTTGATCAGACCAAATTACGGGATTTCTGTACATTCTAGTATATCCAGTTTCTTGATTTGTGTAAATTGAATCACATTTTCCTTGTAAATCCGATTTAAAAATTTTCACATTATGATAGGTTCTTATAATGCGTTTTTCAGGTTTTCCTGTGACCAAAAGCGTGTCTCCATGAACAAACATCGAATCTTTTTCAATAATAGAAATAGCTACTGCTTTTTTTATGATAAATAATGAATCTTTGAGTTCAAATAACTCTGCATAATTTCCTTTGGAAACAAAATTTTCAACAGTATCAATGACACGAATATTATTAGTTGCAGAGGCAAATCCTTTTCTCTTATCATAAAACAAACTGTCACCTTCAATCGTACGTTCTTTTAAAAATAGTTTTGCATTTTTTATAAAATGCGATACATCTGTTTTTGTGTTATAGAAACCTTTTTCAGCATATATTTTATTCTTATTTTGATTGTTGGTTATTGTAGAAGGGCCAAATAAATAAGCCAATCCTGTTTGCGTGTAATAATCCAAATGATTTGATTCTAACCGATGTTCAGAATTTACAACTGTTACTCTTGTGGTTGCAATAAATTTTTTATTTTCTAGATAATAATTGCCGTTTTTACTTTTTAATGTGTTTGTGGCATCTCTAATAGTTGCATAACTTCGATAATACAATTTTTGGTTTATCCTGTCGAATTGCAAAGTATCGGTAGTTAGCGTCATTGTTGGATCTCTCAAAACTACTTTTCCCCAAGAAAGTGCCTGTTTAGAATTGGCATCGTAATCGGCATAATCACTCGTTTGAGTGATGGTGTCACCTTGTTTGATGAGTACATTTCCAATGGCTTTGAAAAAATTTTGTTTGTGATAATAAAGTGCTTGCTGACAAGTGAGTTCAACACCGTCATGAAACATTTTTACATTTCCAATTAAAATGTTGGCTCCAGGAAATTTCTCTTCATTTACCTCTTGAATTTCAGCTTTATAAGTAATTTTTTTCTTTTCTTGTGAAAAAGAAATAAGTGAAAATAGCAATAAAATCAATAAAATTTTATGATTCAAAATATAAATTTTCCGCAAAAATAATGAAAAGAAAGCCGCTAGTTGAAAATGAAAAGTTATTTTTTGAAAATACTAACTTTCTAAAATTAATTTTTCCATTTCTAGTGCTTTTGGAAAAAGAATATTATTTTCTATGTGAATGTGAGTGTGCAGTTTTTCCTCAAATTGTCTCAATTTATAATACAATAATTTAAAATTACTATCAATATCTTCATGTAGTTGATAGTTATTGGTTTGAGTTGCAATTCGCTTCCAAAGTTTACAAATTTCCGTATGATCTTTTTCCATATTTTTCAATGGATTTATCAATTGTGGTTTTTGTAATTTCGGATTTTTTCTTTCTTTTAGATATGCATTCAGATTTAAAATATAAGGAAATAAAAAAGATTCTTCTATTTTAATGTGTGTTTCAATAATATCAGAAATTTGCTGAATTGAATTCATGATTTTTGGTATTTCATCTAATTTTTCTCCATAAATCTTCTGAATTTTTATGCCTAGATTTTTAATAAAATTGATGTTTTCAAGTTTGAATGGATGATCAATTTCAACCAAAAAGTTAATCAATAACTCCAAATCCCAAGCATTATAATTTTTTAAATAAGGCACTTTGGTTTTTATGGCATTCAATTCGTCTAAAATTTCTTCATATTTTAAATGCTTTTTTCGGCAAAAATTTGATAGAGATAATGTTCCTTTATATGAATAATTTATACCATATTTTTTAAAAACGTCTGCAGCTGCAATATTGTCAACGACAAAGTCTGCTATAGTTTTGTTTTTTAAATTATTCATTTGAAGTTATTTATTTAATTGTACAAATTTGTTAATAACCTTTTAACTAAAAGATGATATTTATCAGTTGTCATGATTTTTCATATAATTTTCTTTGTATCAAATTTTTAATGCATGAAATCTCCTTTTGAAATGTCCAAAGAATCAATGACCGCTTATGGTTATAAAATAGTTGATGAAGTAGTCAACCATTATGCTATAACAAACCAAAAAAAACCAGTAACTAAAGCTTCAAGACTAGAAATGGATGCTATTTTTTTGCAAGAAGCACCAGAAAACGGGTTGCCAGCAGAAGATGTTTTGAAATTTGTGATGCAAAATGTAATTCCTAATTCAAATATTTCAACACATCCAAAATCATTTTCATTTGTTCCAGGACCGAGTAATTTTATCAGCACCATGGCAGATACTTTAGCAACTGGATTTAATATTTTTTCTGGTGGGTGGATGTTGTCACCAGCTGCAGCAGAATTGGAAATTGTAACCATGAATTGGTTATTGAGAATTTTTAGTTTTCCCGTAAAAAGGGGTGGAGGCATTTATACAAGTGGAGGATCCTTGGCTAATTTGACTGCTTTAACTGCCGCAAGAAGCATAAAGTGTGGTGAAGATTTTTCAAATGCAATTATTTATTTATCTGATCAAGCACATTCTTCAAACATCAAAGCAATTCATATTTTAGGTTTTAAAAAAGAACAAATCAGAATGATTCCTACAGATTTTGAATTTAAAATAAGTATCAACAAACTCAAAAATGAAATTGCAAAAGACAAATTGCAAGGAAAAAAACCATTTTGCATCATTGCAACCGCAGGTACCACAAACACTGGCTCTGTTGATCCTTTAGAGGCAATAGCAAGCATTTGTGAGCAAGAAAATTTATGGTTTCATGTGGATGCAGCTTATGGTGGAGCAGCTATTTTATCAGAAAAAGGAAAAATTGCTTTATTAGGTATTGAAAAGGCGGATTCTTTGACAGTTGATCCTCATAAATGGTTTTTCCAACCTTATGAAATAGGTTGTTTGTTGGTAAAAGACAAGTCTTGGTTGAGCAATACTTTCAGTGAAAAACCTGAATATTTAAAAGACATTGAAGGCAATGAATCTGAAATCAATTTTTATGATTATGGCATTCAATTAACAAGAAGATTTAGGGCTTTAAAGTTTTATATGTCTATTAAAACATTTGGGCTTCAGTCTTTTAGAAAAGCAATTTCTTATAATATTAAATTGGCGGAACAAGCAGAATATTTTTTAAGAAATAGTAAAAATTGGGAAGTAATTTCGCCAGCAAATTTGGCAATTATCAACTTTAGATATCATCCTTTGGATATAAATTTGACTCAAAAAGAGTTGGATATTTTAAATCATAAAATTTCTGAAAAAGTCATTGAGTCAAAAGAAGCGTTATTGGTTACCACAATTTTACAAAATAAAGTAGTGATTAGAATGTGTTTGATCAACCCAAATACAACTTTAAAGCATATAAAGGAAACGCTGAAACAGTGTGAGTTTTTTGCAGAAGAAATTTTAAATACGTAATTTTTTTACGTGAGGACGGCAAAAATTTGATTATTAAGGTTAGAATTTTGTTTGAATTCTTCAGCCATTTCAATAATAGTTTTTGTTTTCAATTTTCGAATCAATTTGTCTTTAAAAGGCGCATAAATATGATGTGCAACACATGGATTATTTTCATTACAATTATTTTGACTTAGGTAACAACTATTAAATTTTTCAATATCATCTACACAATCAATGATATCAAAAAGTGTTTTATCCGTATTTTTTTCTGACAAATAAAACCCTCCATGAGGACCTTTTATTGATGAGATAATTCCTTTTTTTGTAAGTTGTTGCAACGTTTTTGCCAAAAACGGAGCTGGGATTTCAATGGCTTCAGCAATCTCTTTTGATCCTAATTTTTTATCAATTGTTGAATTATTTGTAAGATATATAACTGCTGAAATGGCATATTTACTGGCTTTTGATAACATACTAAATATTTTTTCAAATATATAAAGATAAAAATATCTTTTTATGATTTTTATCATCATTTTAGGGAATATTTGTTCTTATATTTGTACTATTAAAGATAAAAAGGTCTTTATATATTAATTAATTTACAAACCAATAAAAATAAAAAAAAATGAAAATTTTCAAAACATTGTGTGTATTATTTATCGCAAGTTCAATTTTTACAAGCTGTAAAAATGAGGAAAAGAAAGCATTGGCTTACACTGATACTTCCGAAATTTATATCAAAGGAACTATGGATGCTGTGCTAACCTCACCACCTTTTGTGCCAGCTCCAATAGGAGATAGAACCGCTAAAAAATTAATAGTCAATATGGAAATTATTGAAAAAGAAGGAACAATGTCTGATGGTGTGACATATATATATTGGACATTTGGAGGCTCAGTTCCAGGAAGTTTTATTAGAACTAGAGTAGGAGATTTGGTTGAATTTACACTTTCAAATCATCCTGATAATAAATTGCCTCATAATATTGATATGCATGCAGTTACAGGTCCTGGAGGAGGGGCAACTTCATCTTTTGTAGCACCTGGTCATTCAAAAACATTTTCATTCAAAACGTTAAATCCTGGATTGTATGTATATCATTGTGCAACTGCTCCTGTTGGAATGCACATTGCAAACGGAATGTATGGTTTAATTTTAGTAGAACCTGAAGGAGGCTTGCCAAAAGTGGATAAAGAATATTACATCATGCAAGGTGATTTTTATACCAAAGGAGATAATGGAGCAAAAGGATTACAGCCTTTTGATATGACAAAAGCCGTAAAAGAAGATGCAGATTATGTTGTTTTTAATGGCAAAGTTGGTGCTTTAACTGGCAATAAAGCAATAACAGCAAATGTGGGAGAAACAGTACGTTTATATGTTGGAAATGGTGGACCAAATTTAACTTCTTCTTTTCACGTTATTGGTGAAATTTTTGATAAAGTTCACATTGAAGGAGGTTCTTTAATCAATGAAAATGTACAAACAACTTCAATTCCTGCTGGCGGATCAGTAATTGTAGAGTTTAAAGTAGAAGTTCCCGGAACATTTATTATTGTAGATCATGCAATCTTTAGAGCATTCAATAAAGGGGCATTAGCAATGTTAAAAGTTTCTGGTGAAGACAATAAAAAATTATATTCTGGTGTAAGACAAGAAGGAATTTATCATCCAGAGGGAGGAACAATTCAAACAATGCCAGAAAATGATCAAAAAGAAATGGTAGTTAATAGTAAAGAAAAACCTTTAGCTCAAAAAATTGCAGATGGAAAACAATTATATATGACCACTTGTTTTGCATGTCATCAATCTGAAGGACAAGGAATTCCAAATGCATTTCCTCCTTTAGCCAAATCAGATTATTTAAACGCAGATGTTAAAAGAGCAATTGGTATCGTTTTAAACGGAAAAACTGGAGAAATTACCATAAACGGAAAAAAATACAATAGTGTTATGACTAAACAAACATTATCTGATTCAGAAATTGCAGATGTTTTGACTTATGTGTATAATTCTTGGGGAAATAACAAAACTAATGTTACTGTAAATCAGGTGAAAGAAGCTAAAAAATAGTTTCAAAAAAATTAAATAAAATTTTAATGAAAACAAGTATGAGATTGACAGTTTGGATGCTTTTATTCTTTACAGTTTATGCAAACTGTCAATCTAAAATGGTGTTGATCAAAGGTGGAGAATACATTCCATTGTATGGAAGAGATTCAACCAAAGTAAAAGTAAAAAACTTTTATATAGATGTCTATCCAGTTACTAATCAAGAATTTGTAACGTTTGTGAAAAAAAATCCAAACTGGAAACGTTCAAAAACCATTAGATTATTTGCGGATTCAAGTTATTTAAGTAATTGGAAATCAGATACTGAGCTGAATGAACATCAAAAAGAAAAATCTCCAATTACAAATGTTTCTTGGTTTGCAGCAAAAAATTATTGCGAAAACCAAGGTAAAAGATTACCAACTGTAGATGAATGGGAATATGTTGCCATGGCAAACAAAACGATGCCTGATGCAAGAACTCTAAAAAACTACAATAAGTTTATTTTAAGTTGGTATGAAAAACCAAAAACCTACAATCAAGAAATTGGTTCAACTTTCGAAAATTATTGGAAAGTATATGATTTGCATGGATTGGTTTGGGAATGGACTTCTGATTTTAATTCGGTCTTAATCACTGGCGAATCAAGAAAAGATGTAGACACTGATAGCGATTTATTTTGTGGAAGTGCAGCCGTAAATGCCACAGATTTAATGAATTATGCCGCTTTTATGCGCTATGCAATCAGAGGAAGTTTAAAAGCAAAATATACTATGAAAAACTTAGGTTTTCGATGTGTAAAAGACGAAAAATAACAAAATCATGAAGACAATTAAACATCTTTTATTTTTTATTGCGTTCTCAACATTATTGAGCGCATGTAATAAAAAAACAACCAAAGAAATCAGTAAAACAGACTATCAATGTCCTATGGAATGTGAGGGCGATAAAGTGTATAAAGAACCTGGCTCTTGCCCAATTTGTAAAATGGATTTAAAACCATCTACAAAAAAAGAAGTAAAAATTTTGTCTGATGAAATTTCAGAAACCTCCATTTTTAACTTAACATCAAGTTGGAATACCGAAGATGGGGAAACAATTCAACTTAAAGAGTTAAAAGGAAAAACATTGGTAATGGTGATGATTTATACAACTTGCAAGGCTGCTTGCCCAAGACTAGCTGCTGATATGAGAAACATTGAAGCTAAAATTCCAGCAAAGTATAATAATGAAATTAATTATGTTTTAGTGAGCATTGATCCTGTGTATGACACTCCAGAAAGATTAAAATCATTTTCAAAAGAAAACTTTATGGAAGGTAAAAAATGGACATTTTTGCAAGGAACAGAAGATGGGGTAAGAGAGTTCGCAAATGTTTTATCAGTAAAATACAAACAAATTTCACCTTTAGATTTTTCTCATTCCAATATTATCAGTGTTTTTAATCGAATTGGAGAGTTAATTCATCAGCAAGAAGGTTTGGGGGTTGATAACAAAGAAACTATTTCAAAAATTTTAGAAACATTTCAAAATTAAAAAACATGAATATAACAGAAGAAAATACAGTAGCTGAAATTGTTACTGAAAATATTAAAACATCAGATATTTTTAAAAAATATGGTATAGATTTTTGCTGTGGAGGAGGAATTTCAATTAAAAAAGTGTGCGAAAAACATCATATTTCTTTTGATGAATTGAAAAATGATTTGTTGAAAATTAACGAAACAGCTCCAAAATATTATGATTTTAATAGCTGGAATTTGACTTTTTTAGCATCTCATATTGAGAATATTCATCATACTTATGTTGCAGAAAATACACTACTTATTCAGCAATATGCATCAAAAGTTGCAAAAGTTCATGGTCATCATTATCAAGAAGTAATAAAAATTAACAACCTTTTTAATGAAGTCGCAAAAGAATTAGCATCACACATGAAAAAAGAAGAATTGATATTATTTCCGTTTATCAAAAATCTTGAAAAAGCAGACAAAGAGGGCGTAAAAGTAAAAATACCGCATTTTGGGACTATTCACAATCCAATAAAAATGATGGAAGAAGAGCATGAAAGTGCAGGAGATATTTTGAAAGAAATTAAAAAATTATCTAATAATTATACACCTCCTATGGATGCTTGCAATACGTTCAAAGCTTTGTATGCAAAACTAGATGAGTTTGAGCAAGATTTGCATCAACACATTCATTTAGAGAACAATATCTTGTTTCCAAAAGCAATTTTATTAGAGCAGAAGAATAGTTTAATTTAATTATAAGTAGTCATGAAAAAAATATTTTTTTCATCAATTTTCGTTTTATTTTGCAGCAGTTTTTTAACTGCACAAGAATTTATTATCAACGCTGAAATGAGACCTCGTTTTGAAAACAGGCATGGATTTAAAACATTGATTAATCTTGAAGAAGAAGGTGCTAGTTTTATTTCTCAACGATCAAGAATAGGTCTTGATTTTCATAAAGAAAAACTTTCTTTAGGAATTTCTCTACAAAATATCAGAGTTTGGGGAGATGTTTATACCATGGCAACTGATGACAAAGCTTTTGCTTTTCATCAAGCTTGGGCAAATTATCAATTTTCAGAAAAATTTTCTTTAAAAATAGGGAGACAAGAAATTTTGTATGATGATAGTAGAATTTTTGGTAATGTAGATTGGGCTCAACAAGCCCGAAGTTTTGATGCGATTGTTGCAAAATTCAAATTTCATAAAAATGGAATTTTAGATATTGGTTATTCTTTAAATAACGATTCTGAACAACTCATCAATTCATTATATTCAAATATAGCTGGCTATAAAACATTTCAGTATGCATGGTATCACAACAATTTTCAATATTATGGATTCAGTCTTTTGTCTTTAAATAATGGTGTTGAGTATTTGAATTCAGATGATCAAGAGGAATTAAGTTATTCACAAACCATTGGAGGTAGAGTTACTTTTAAGAAAAACAAAGTAGCTTTTGATAGTGCTATTTATTTTCAGACAGGAAATCTTTTAGCGAGCACTGTCAGTGCGCATTATTTTGGAGGAAATCTTTTTTATCAAATTTCGGACAATTATAACATCGGAATTGGAACAGAATATTTGTCTGGTAAAGATATGAATGATGCTAGCAATACAGTGAAATCTTTTAATCCTCTTTATGGAACAAACCATAAATTCAATGGTTTAATGGATTATTTTTATGTTGGAAATCATTTAAATTCTGTTGGATTGCTTGATCTAAATACACCGATTGCATATTCTAAAAATAAATTTTCCGCAAAAATAACACCTCATTTTTTCTCATCTGCAGCAGCAATTTATGAAGCAAATTCTAAACAAGATGATTATTTAGGTACTGAAATTGATTTGGTTTTAGGATATCATCTTTCAAAAGAAATTTTTATTGATGGTGGTTTTTCAAAAATGTATGGAACACATTCTTTAGAGATTTTAAAAGGTGGAGATCGTAACGAAAATAATTCTTGGGCTTGGTTAATGGTCACATTTAAACCTACTTTATTTGCATCAAAATAAAAATAGTAACAAAAAAAAGCATCTTTTTAAAAGATGCTTTTTTTTGTTTTAATAATTACTATCTCATTATAGTTTGTTTTCTATCGGGACCAACAGAAACAATTTTCACTGGAACTCCTGTCTCTTTTTCTATAAAATCGATATAATCTAATAAGTTTTTCGGTAATGATTCAGCAGAAGTCATTTTAGTTAAATCAGCATTCCAACCTTTAAATTCAGTATAATTTACAGTTACATTTTCAGGTTCAATATTGTAAGGTAAATGCGTAATTTCTTTGCCTTTATAATTGTAAGAAGTTGCCACTTTCAGCGTTTCAAATCCTGAAAGTACATCACCTTTCATCATCATTAATTGGGTAACACCATTGATATCAACTGCATATTTAAGTGCCACTAAATCCAACCAACCACAGCGTCTTGGTCTTCCTGTTGTTGCACCAAATTCATTTCCAACTCTTCCCATGGTTGCACCATCTTCATCAAACAATTCTGTAGGAAAAGGACCCGAACCAACTCTTGTTGTGTAGGCTTTGAAAATTCCATAAACTTCACCAATTTTATTTGGTGCGACACCTAAACCTGTGCAAGCTCCTGCAGCTGTGGTGTTTGAAGAAGTTACAAAAGGATACGTTCCAAAATCAATATCAAGCAATGAACCTTGAGCGCCTTCTGCCAAAATAGTTTTCTTTTCTTTCATGGCATTGTTCAAATATTCTTCACTGTCAATAAATTGAAGTGTTCTTAATTTGTCTATGCCCTTACAAAATTCAGCTTCTAATTCAGCCAAATTATAATCAACTTGCACGTCAAAATAATTTAACATACTAAGATGTTTTGCTGTCAAAGCATCATATTTTTCTTTCCAATTTTCCAACTCTAAATCACCAACTCGCATGCCATTTCTACCAGTTTTATCCATATAAGTTGGTCCAATACCTTTAAGAGTAGAACCTATCTTTGCTTTTCCTTTAGAGGTTTCTGAGGCAGCATCTAACAATCTGTGAGTTGGTAAAATAAGATGTGCTTTTCTTGAAATTAATAACTTTGAAACATATTCAATATCGTGTTTCTCTAAATTTTCTAGTTCTTTTTTGAAAATCACAGGATCAATCACAACACCATTTCCTACAACATTCATGGCAGTTTTGTGAAAAATTCCTGAAGGAATCGTATGTAAAACATGTTTAAATCCGTCAAAAATTAAGGTATGTCCTGCATTTGGGCCTCCTTGAAAACGTGCTATAATATCATAGTTTTGTGTCAAAACATCTACGATTTTACCTTTCCCTTCATCTCCCCATTGCAATCCTAGTAATAAATCTACTGCCATTTGTTGTGTTAATTTATATTTTAAATGTGTTAAGAATGTTTCTTTTTTGTCCCGTAAAAATATAGTGAATGATTTTGAATATCAATGTCAAATATTTCTTCGATTGTTTTTTTAATAACCTGTATTCTCGGATCACAAAATTCTTTTACTTCTCCAGAATCTGTAAAAATTACGTGGTCGTGATTTTTGTCGAAATAACTTTTTTCATATCGTGCCATAGATTGTCCATCAAATTGATGCTTTCTCACCAAATTGCAATCCAATAATAAATCTATGGTGTTGTAAAGAGTTGCTCTGCTAACTCTATAATTTTTATTTTTCATTTTGATATACAACGATTCAATATCAAAATGCTCATCTGCATTATAGATTTCTTGAAGTATTGCATAACGTTCAGGCGTTTTACGATGCTTCTTGTCTTCTAAGTATGAAGTAAAAACTTTCTTAACGACCTCTTGATTTTCAAAAGAATTACTCATATTTTAAAAAATTTAAAGCACAAATTTACAGTTATTTCTGAATTAAAATCGCTTTTTATGGGAATGATATTTACATTCTATTAACACGTTCTACGTTTTTAACGCCTTCAACTTTTTGAATACTTTTGATTAACTTATTCAATTGTGTGCTGTTTTTTACGCTTAATGCTATTTTTCCGTCAAAAACGCCTTCATTTCCGGCAATATTGATGCTGTTAATAAAAACACCCATATTATTAGAAATTATTCTGGTTACATTATTTACAATTCCTGTTTTATCAACCCCATTGATTTGTAAAATTACTTTAAAATCTTGTTTTGTAGAGTCAATCCACTTTGCAGAAATAATTCTGTAAGCATAATTAGACTGTAATGAAATGGCATTTGGACAGTTATTTTTATGAACTTTAATGCCTTCATTAATGGTTACAAAACCAAAAACTTTATCACCAGGAATGGGATTACAGCATTTTGAAAGTTTATAATCTAACTGTTCTTCTTCTTTTCCAAAAACCAGCGAGTCAAATTTTTCAGTTATTTCGTCAGAATCTTCAATGATTTCTTTATGATTTGTTGAAGAGCTTCTGCGTAATTTTGATTTAAAAAAGTTTAAGAAAGTACTGTTCCTTTGACCAATAAAAGATTTTAATTGGGTATTGTCAATAGCGCCATTTCCAAATCTATAGAACAGATCAAAACTTGTTTTTAGTTTAAAATAAGTAACCAACTCATTAATTGTTTTCTCGTTAAAAGGAATTTTAAGATGTCGCAACTTTCTTGATAAAACAGCTTTTCCTTCTTCAGCAGTTTTCTTTTCTTCTTCTTTTAAGGCAACTCTAATTTTGGTTTTTGCTCTTGCCGTAATTACAAAATCCAACCATCTTGCGTTTGGTTTGTTGATTGTTGTGGTGATTACTTCAATTTGATCTCCACTATTTAATCGGTGACTTAGAGGTACTAATTTCCCATTTACCTTTGCACCCCTACATTTTAGTCCAATATCTGTGTGAATAGAAAAGGCAAAATCGAGTGCTGTTGCATCTTTGGGTAAAGATTTTATTTCTCCTTTTGGCGTAAAAACATAGATTTCTTTGGAGTATAAATTTAATTTAAATTCCTCTACAAAATCTACCGCATTCAAACTCTGATTTTCTAATGATTCTTTTAATTTGTTCAACCAGTTTTCTAAACCACTTTCAGAACCATTTCCTTGTTTGTATTTAAAATGAGCTGCATAGCCTTTTTCGGCAATTTCATTCATCCTTTCCGAACGAATTTGAACTTCAACCCATTGAGCATCAGGACCAATGACGGTGATATGAAGTGCTTCATATCCTGTGGTTTTTGGTTGTGAAATCCAATCTCTTAAACGAGAAGGATTGGGTTTAAAATAATCTGTGACAATTGAATAAATTTTCCATGCTTCAAATTTTTCATCCTCAGATGCTGGTTTAAAAACAATTCTGATGGCAAATTTGTCATAAACTTCTTCAAAAGTCACGTTTTGCTTCAGCATTTTTCTTCTAATAGAAAAAATAGATTTGAATCGTCCTTTAATTTCGTAAGAAAAATTTTCTTTGTCTAATCCTGTTTTTAAGGTATTTGTAAATCGCTCTAAATAATTTTGTTGTTCTTCTTTACTTTCTTTTATTTTAGCAACAATTCCGTTATAAACTTCTGGTTCTGTGTATTTTAATCCTAAATCTTCTAATTCAGTTTTAATGTTATACAAGCCCAATCTATGAGCCAAAGGTGCGTAAATATACAATGTTTCGGAAGCAATTTTCAACTGTTTGTTTTCAGGCATTGCATTCATAGTTTGCATATTATGCAATCTGTCAGCAATTTTTATCAAAATTACACGCACATCATCATTCAAAGTCAATAGCATTTTTCTGAAATTTTCAGCTTGAATTGATGCATCTTGTTCTTTATTCAAACGAGAAATTTTGGTCAATCCATCAACAATTCTCGCAATAGTTGCACCAAATTGTTCTTCAATATCCGTTAAATTATAGTGCGTGTCTTCAACCACATCATGCAACAAGGCAGCAGCAATAGAAATTGCTCCCAAACCAATCTCTTTCGCTACAATTTTTGCAACCGCAATTGGGTGAAAAATATAAGGTTCTCCTGTTTTTCTTCGCTGTTTTGAATGTGCATCCAAAGCAACATCAAATGCTTTTCTGATGAGTTCTTTATCTTCTTTTGACAAAACTTCATAACTTCCTTTCAACAAATCTTTATAGCGATTTGCAATTTCTTTATTTTCATCTTCTAAGGTTGCTGTATATTGCAAAGCTTGCATAAATTGATTTTATTTGAATCAAAAGTGAAGTTACAAATTAGAATCGTAATACACAACAATTAGGATTCTAAATTTTCAATTCGTTGCAACAATCTTGGGTGTGAATAATGCACAAAAACGTATGCAGGATGAGGCGTTAAATTACTCAAACTATTTTTTGATAATTTTTTGAGTGATGAAACTAAGAATTTCCCATCAAAAGTGTCTTTCGCATAATTATCTGCTTGATATTCGAATTTTCTGGAAACAATATTCATTAGTAAACCAGTGATTTCTGAAATAGGTGAATATAAGATTCCGAAAGCAATCAATCCAATATGAAAACTCGGAATGGTAACACTCATTGCATTTGATAATAGGGGAGAACTGATAAAAATCGAAACTAAATAAAGCATAAAACCTGTTAAAATGAGTGAAATAGTCATGTTAAAAATGATGTGTTTGCGTTTATAATGTCCCACTTCATGCGCTAAAACAGCAACTATTTCATCGGTTTCTAAATCATTGATGAGCGTATCATATAAAGTAATTCTTTTTTGAGAACCAAAACCAGAAAAATAAGCATTTGCTTTTGTGGATCGTTTTGAGCCATCAATCACAAAGATATTTTGCAATTTAAAACCTACTTTTTGAGCATAATTTTCAATAGCAGTTTTCAATTCACCATCTTCTAATGGAGTTTGTTTGTTGAAGATAGGAACAATCAATTTGGCGTAAAAAAGATTCATAAAAACAGAAAAAACTACAATCAAAATCCAAGTGTAAATCCAAAAATAATCAGCATTATATTGATAAAATAAAATGACAATTGATAAAATTCCACCACCTAAAACAATGCTCATGAGCCAACCTTTTAGTTTGTCTGTCCAAAATATTATTTTGGTGGTTTTATTAAATCCGAATTCTTCCTCAATTACAAAAGTTTTGTAATAGGAAAAAGGAGTTGACAAAATATCGAACCCAAACATCATAATTCCGAAAAATATCAACGCAACTAAAATGGGATTATTAGTAAAACTTCTTGCAAAATCATCTAGCAATTTAAAGCCTTCTAGAAAGAAAAATAGCAATGTTACACTAATTGAAAATAAGGATGTTATTGTTGAAAACTTTGCATTTTCTTTTTTGTAAGCTTGTGATTTTTTATAAGCCTCTTCATCATAAACATCTGCTAATTTTTTTGGAATTTTATCATCAAAGTGTTTGTTATTTAAAAAAGTAAGATACGAATCAAACAAAAAATCAAAAAGTAAAATACTGATGATTATGTAAAATAAAATAGTTGAGTTCATAAAATTATTTGAAATTTCGTTGTCTTTTTGCTTCAAATAATAAAATCGCTGCTGCCACAGAAACATTCATTGAATCAATCATTCCTTGCATGGGAATATTGATGTTTTGAGTGGCATTTGTTCGCCAAATTTCTGTTAAGCCTGTATCTTCTGTACCAACAACAATGGCAGATGGTTTTGTAAAATTTTCGAGATAATATTCATTAGAATTTTGCAAAGTTGCAGCAAAAATTTGAATTTTTTTTTCTCTCAAAAAAGTAATAATTTCTTCAGAAGTTCCTATTGCAATTTGATTCGTAAATACACAGCCCACACTAGAACGAATAATATTAGGATTGTACAAATCGCTTTTTGCGTCAGCAATCAAAACAGCATTTATATTTGCAGCATCTGCAGTGCGTAAAATAGCGCCTAAATTTCCAGGTTTTTCAATACTTTCTGCCACTAAAATCAAAGAGTTTTCAGAAAGTTTGATATCAGAAAGTGATAAAGATTTTGTTTTTGCAATTGCTAAAAATCCCTCAGTAGTATTTCTGTAAGCCAATTTATCATAAATTTCTTGTGATATCAAAATTTGTTCAATATCCTGAAAATCAATAAGTAAAGTGTCATTTATTACGGTTGATAAAAATAGGAGAGAGGTGATTTCGTAACCTCCTTTTTTTGCCAATTGAATTTCTCTTTTTCCTTCAATCAAAAAAAAGCCTTGTTTTTTTCGCTCTCTTGCTTTTTCTTGCAATTTGAGTATATTTTTGATAAAAGGATTTTGAATACTAGTGATTTCTTTCATTTTGATATAAAACACAAAAATACCTAATTGTAGGTATTGTTTTGAATAGAAAAGTAAACAATATTTGCAATGTCTTTAAGATTAAATTCGAATTATAAAAAAAAATAAAATTTTAGGGGAATTTTGTTAGGAAAAGGAAATCGAAAAAATCTAAAGTCATAATTGTCTTCATTAAAAAAGGCTCGCAATTGCGAGCCTTTTTGATGGTATTATTTTGATTTGTATTTCTCTGAATATCGTTTCCAAAGTGTGGTTTGATGACTTTCTAAGCTAATTTTTCGACCTTGAATAAATGCTTCTGAAATTTGATTTGTTCTCATATCCAACGCATCACCTTCAGAAATAAATAAAGTAGCATCTTTTCCAACTTCTAAAGTTCCTGCAAATGCATCAATGCCTAAAATTTTTGCTGCATCTCCTGTAATCATTTGAGCAGCTTTTTCTTTGTCAACGCCAAAAGCCGCAAAAGTTCCTGCGTAGAAAGGTAAATTTCTTGTGTTCATTCGTTCCATTTGACCTTCCATTCCTAAACCAACCAAAACACCTTTTTCTTGTAAGGTTTTTGCAATTGTGTAGGTGTCATCATAGGCATCATCTTCGCTATTTGGATTTCTGTGAGGTCTGTTTATAATTACAGGAATGTTGAGTTTTACTAACAAATCTGTTACTTTTTCTGCACCTTCACCACGAACAATTACTAAATTATTGATGCCCAATTCTTTACTCATTGTGATGGCATCTGTAATTTCTTTTTCGCCATTTACGTGAATAAACAATTTTTGAGAACCGTCAAATAAGCCTTTTGTTGCTGCAAATGGCAAATGTTTTTTATCAGATTTTGATGCTAAATATTGTTTTGCATCTGTAAAAAATGAATTGATTTTCTCGACATTTTTTGAATACTCAGGATTTGGTTTTAATGCAGGGTCTTCACCTAACCACCATCTTCCTGTGGTAAAACTTTCAGGCCAATTTAAATGAATTGCGTCATTTGTTTTGATAGTAGCATCTTCCCAATTCCAAGCATCCAATTGAACTACGGAAGAAGTTCCTGAAATTGTTGCGCCTCTTGGTGTAATTTGCGCCATCAAAACACCATTGGGTCTCATGGATTCAACTACTTTGCTTTCAGCATTATAGGCAATTAAACTGCGCACATGAGGATTCATAATACCGATTTCAGTTTCATCATTACTGGCTTTTACAGCGTCAATTTCTACCAAACCTAATGCTGAATTTAGAGCAATAAATCCAGGATAAACGTGTTTTCCATCCGCTTTGATGATAGTTCCCATTCTGGCAATTTTCATCATGGCACTTCCTACAAAAGTGATTTTGCCATTTTCAAACATTATCAGAGAGTTTTCAATGACTTGACCATTTCCCAAATGTGCTGTTGCTCCTTCAATTGAAAAAGCTGTGATTTGCTTTGATGCGGGTGTTTGTTGTGCAATTATGTTTCCTACAAAAGCAAAAAACAATATTATTATAATTATATTTTTCATCTTTTTTCGCTTTTAAGTTCTTCTAAAGTATCACAATGAAAATTACGATCTTCACGTTTCATGGGGACTTGCGTTTTTGCACCACCCATTTTTTCTTTCAACATCATATTGATGATTTTACTTTTTTCTTCCTTGATTGCCTCACGTTTTTTCAAATCTTCAACTATATCAAAAAATACTTTTCCTTCAATAATTGTTTTTTCTACTTTTGCATAAATTGACATTGGATGATTGCTCCATAAAACAACATCAGCATCTTTTCCTTCCTTGATACTGCCTACTTTATCATCAATATGCAATAATTTTGCAGGATTTATAGTCACCATTTTCCAAGCTTCCAATTCAGAAACACCACCATATTTTACGGTTTTAGCAGCTTCTTGATTCAATCTTCTTGACATTTCTCGGTCATCAGAATTGATAGCAACTGTAACTCCAGCGTTGTGCATAATGGCTGCATTGAAAGGAATTGCGTCATTTACTTCATATTTATAAGCCCACCAATCTGAAAAAGTAGATCCACCAACTCCATGTTTTATCATTTTATCAGCCACCTTATAGCCTTCCAAAATATGGGTAAAAGTATTGATTTTAAAATTGAATTTGTCAGCTACTTTCATCAACATATTTATTTCTGATTGCACATAAGAATGACAAGAAATAAAACGCTCACCATTTAAAATTTCCACCAAAGTCTCCATTTCGTAATCTTTTCTATACGGTTGTCCACTTTTTTTCAACGTTTCATATTCTTTAGCTCTGGTAAAATAATCAATAAAAACTTGTTCAACACCCATTCTAGATTGTGGAAAACGAGTACCATTCGTGCTTCTTGATTGTTTTACATTTTCACCCAAAGCGAATTTGATAAACTTTGGTGAATTTTTATAAATCATATTTTCGGCATTTTCTCCCCATTTTAGTTTGATGATGGCTGAACGTCCTCCAATTGGATTTGCAGAGCCGTGTAAAATTTGAGAGGTTGTTGTTCCTCCTGAAATATTTCTGTAAATGTTGATGTCTGTTGGATCAACAACATCTTCAATAGTAACTTCTGCGGATGAATTGTGTGCGCCCTCATTGACTGCTGATGTGGCAATATGCGAGTGTTCATCAATGATTCCTGCAGTTAGATGTTTGCCTGTTCCATCGATTTCAATGGCGCCTTTTGCAGAAAGATTTTTGCCAATCTTCGAAATTTTTCCATCTTTTAACAAAACGTCACTATTTTTTAAAATTCCTGCAGCTTCACTAGTCCAAACTGTGGTATTTTTAATTAAAATAGTCTCCGTTTTTGGTTGTGTGTAATTTCCAAATCCAACATTTGGAAAACTAACAGGCATCACCACAATTTCTTTTTCGGATTTTTTTTCATCCTTTTTTTCATCAACTTTCTTAGCTACTTTTTTGCTTGCAGACCAGAAAGTTTTGTTTCCTTTTGTGTCAAAAGCACTCCCTTCCATCACATTTGCAACATTGATAATTTTTCCCATCAATCGTGAAAAACCTCCATCATCAATAGTTATTTCAATCCAATCGTTTTCAAAAGAAAATTTTGAGGTAATTTTTTTATCACCCATTTTGATTGTTCCAGTTTGTTTTGCACCTTTTCCTGTAATGGCTAAATCGTAATTTTTACCATTTACAGATAGCATATAGTCTCCAGTAATATCCTTGATATTCATATCATTAATGATATTTTGTTCACCTTGAACCCAATTTTCATGAATGATTGATGAAGCATCAAAAACGTCTCCAGAAGTAATAATGAAATTCGCAAAACTTCCTTTATTTAAATTTCCAACAGTTGTATTTCCAATAATTGAAGCAGGAATTGTTGTCAATGAAGCCAATGCTGCTTTTTTGTCAAAACCATATTCAATGGCTTTTTGTAAATTTTTATGAAACGTTTCCGCAGATTTCAATTTGTAAGTTGTCAACGCGAATGGCACTCCATTTTTTTCTAAAACGGATAAATTTGATGGATCTTGATTCCATTTACGCATATCTCTTAATGATATTTGCTCAGCCAACAACGGATTTGAAACATCATAAGGATTTTTAAAATCAATAGGAATAATGAAAGTAGCATTTGTTTTTTTGATGTCGTTAATTCTCTCAAATTCATCTCCTGAACCTACAATGGTGTATTGAATTC
Organism: Flavobacteriaceae bacterium CG2_30_31_66; assembly: GCA_001873065.1. GTDB lineage: Bacteria > Bacteroidota > Bacteroidia > Flavobacteriales > Flavobacteriaceae > Polaribacter. The sequence continues at coordinate 28,427 of MNYM01000006.1, read as the reverse complement.
CAAATTCATCACCCACTTTATCAGCTCTAACTGCATCTAAATGATCACCAGTTTCAAAAATCTGCACTAAATTTTTATTTTTATTTAATGCTTCCAAAGCCAAATCTTTGTTTTTCATATTTCCTTTGGCATACCAATTAGCATCCAAATACACTTGACGCAACAAAGCCATTACACCCATTTTTGAGGAAGGATAGGATTGTCTTGATTTCACGCTTTTTGCGAAGGATAAAAATTGTGCGGATTGGGAATCTAAAATTCGGTAAGCATTTGTAGTACTTGGATTTAACGTCACTAACAAGCCATTTCCGCGAATAATTCCGTCTTGTAAATGAGTGTTTACAGTTCCAAAACCCGCAGCTAAAAGTTCTGTTGCTTTTTTTGAGTCAAATTTAAAATCTTCAATTGGATTGGTTTCTGGACGAATGTGATCGTTCCAATAATAGCCTTCTCTTTCAGCTTCGTATTGAGCAGATCTTGAATCTGAAGGGTTTCTTTTGGGCTTTGCAATACCAAAATCAGAATAAATATCAATAAATGATGGATAAATCATTTTTCCATCTAAATCAATGATTTTTGTTCCTTCAGGAATTTTTACAGATTTTCCAACTTCTACAACTTTTTCATCTTTCACTAACAACGTTCCTTTTTGGATAATTTGTTCGTGAGTGACATAAATGGTGGCATTTGTAAAAGCAATTAACGAGCTTTTAGTTGTTTTTACTCCAGAATTTGTCGGAAAGTAATCTTGAGCATTTGCTAAAGAAATCGACAAGAAAAAGAGTACGAATAGTAGTTTTCTCATAAATGTTTGAATTATTTTTGAATTGGATTTAAATATATCGAGTTGAATTTGGATTGAAGGATTTTAAATTCACTTTAACATAAATTTAAGAGAATGAAATGAAATATTTAGTTTTTGATTGAAAGTAATATTAGAAAATGTGAGCTACGAATTCACAATTTTTTCTACTTTTAACGAATAAATAATTCGTGAATCCATGGAAAAAAAATCTAATTTAAATTTGTGTTTTCATATTCATTTTTTTCAAAATGTGAAATCAACAAATCCACCACATAATTGTAAGAATCAACTCCTTTTTGTTGATTGTTGGCTTTCAAATAAGCATCATATCCTTTCTTAATCAATGGTTCAAAAGGGTTTTGATAGTGTTCCCAAAAATCAAAACTCTCTTTAAAATCTTTTAAAATTCCAACGTTTACGGATTTCATCAGCAAAGCTTGTTTTTCAGGTTCTCTTTTTCGCAATTCAGAAATGCAATATCCAAAAGCCATTCTATAACTTGCGTATTTGAAATACGCATCATCACTCGAATTTGCAGCCAAAAAACCAATAAAATTTGCTTCATTTTCAGCAGCAAATCCCAATTGATGAGCTATTTCATGACAAGTTGTTGTTGGATAACTCGTTTTAGGAATTCTCGAATTTACTTGCGCCTCACCGGTCAAAGGATTGAAATACCCTGAAGTGCCATTATAGGATTGCAACAAACTCATCAACGAACTTTTTACGGAAGGAAATTGATATGAAAACTGTGGATATTTTTGGGCTAAAGTACGATAACTCTCTACAGCAATTTGATACATTTCCTTTTGATGATAAGGATTTTTAACTTTCAAAGAATCATTTTTAGTGATGCTGATTTGAGATAAATTTAATTTTTCTAACAGATGTTTTGTAAGATTGTTCAACTCATCAGTTGTGTACTTCTTTTGTTCAAATTTTAGATTTTTAGAAAGTGGTTCTCTGTAATAATTCAGCCCCCAAAAAAGGTAAAAACAACCATATAAAATAGAAATAATGGCTAAAAGATGAACTATTTTAGGAATAAAAAACTGAAATTTTGTTTTGATTAAAAGAAACAAAAAACGCAACAATAAAAAGATGGAAATAAATAGTAAAATATCACCAAATGAAAAAGAAATCCATCCAAAAAGTACTCTAAAAAAAATAGCAATAGGTGGATAAAAACCTGTAGAGTAATAGTTTTCTATCAACTCAGGATTCTTTGAAAGAAGCTGAATCACCACATATTGAACAGGTAATAATGCTATTAAAAAAAGGTGTTTTTTATTCCGTTTCATGGATGTAAATGTAGCAAATAGAAAGGCAACTAAAAGAGTTATTAACAACTTAATAACAATTTTTTCGAAGATTTGTTTAGAAATAAAGCAAAAAAAATCTGGACTTTAAAAACTAAAAAAATTATATTTGTTGAATGGAAAATACGAATGCATATACCGAGAAAAAAACCGCTACAAGTAGAATTATTAGTCTTGAAAAAGGGAAAATTCCTCCACAAGCTGTTGATTTAGAGGAAGCTGTTTTAGGTGCAATGATGATTGATAAAAAAGGAATTGACGATGTCATTGACATCTTACATTCTGATGCTTTTTATGAAATACGACACCAAGAAATTTATGCAGCGATTTATGAATTGTTTCAAAATTCCCAACCAATTGACTTATTGACAGTCTCTAGTTTGTTAAAAAAGAAAGGGAAATTAGATTTGGCTGGAGGCGATTTTTATTTAATTCGTTTAACACAAAAAGTTGCTTCATCTGCACATATTGAATTTCATGCGCGAATTATCCTTCAAAAATACATTCAACGAAGATTGATTTCAATTTCATCAGAAATCATTGAAAGTTCGTATGATGAAACTTCGGATGTTTTTGATTTGTTAGATAGTGCTGAAGCCAAACTTTTTGAAGTTACTCAAGGAAATCTGAAAAAAAGTTCAGAAGTAGCAGGTTCTTTGGTAAAGCAAGCGTTAAAGAAAATTCAGGAAATAGGCAACAAAGAAGGAATGTCAGGTTTGGCATCAGGTTTTTCAAAATTAGACGCATTAACTTCAGGTTGGCAACCTTCGGATTTGATTATTATTGCTGCACGACCTGGTATGGGAAAAACCGCATTTGTGATTTCGATGGCGAAAAATATGGCCATCGATTTTAATCATGCAGTGGCTATTTTCTCTCTAGAAATGTCTTCGGTTCAGCTGATTACAAGGATGATTTCTTCAGAAACTGGCCTGCCTTCAGAGAAATTGAGAAAAGGAAATCTGGCTTTACATGATTGGGAATTACTGAATTATAAAGTAAAAAGCTTGTCAGATGCTCCAATTTATATTGATGATTCACCTTCATTATCCATTTTTGATTTACGTGCAAAAGCACGAAGATTAGTGTCACAACATGGTGTAAAAATTATCATTATTGACTATTTACAATTGATGAATGCTGGCGGAAACAATAAAGGCGTTGGAAACAGGGAACAAGAAATTTCTACAATTTCTAGAAATTTAAAAGCTTTAGCTAAGGAATTGGAAGTGCCTGTGATTGCACTTTCGCAGCTGTCACGTGCCGTAGAAACTAGAAGCGGAGGAAGTAAAAGACCTTTATTGTCTGATTTGCGTGAATCTGGAGCTATTGAGCAAGATGCTGATATTGTGAGTTTTATCTTTAGACCTGAATATTATGGATTGACAGAATGGGATGATGAAGAACGCACACCATGTGAAGGTCAGGGTGAATTTATTATCGCAAAACATAGAAATGGTGGTTTGGATAATATCCGTTTGAAATTTACAGGACATTTGGCAAAATTCTCTGATTTGGAGGAAAGCGCAAGTTCAAAATTCCAATCAAGTATGAATTCAAATCCATTTGAAAATAGTTCACCTGATAAACGAATTCAATCAAGTGAAGCTTTTGGATTGGATGATGAGGAAGATTCTAATGGTGTTCCTTTTTAGTTAAATTTTTATAAATTTATAACAAATACACAATTACGTCATGGTAATCGTGTATTTTAGTTTTTGTATGAAAAATCGGTTACTATTTATTGCATTTTTAATGATTTCCAATGCTGTTTTGGCATCATTTATTTACATTCCTATGAATGATGATAATCAAAAAAATCATCTAAAAGCCTATGGAATCGTTTATTTTTCACTTCAAAATGGTTTGAAAGCCAAATGGTTATTGAATCATGATGGTGGTGCTTTTTTAATCGAAAACAATAAAGTTATTGAAAATGAATGCAAAATCAGAGGTGTTTCTTATGAAATAATTTCAGATGCTAAATCGCAACTCATTCTCGAAGAAATTGCTTCACCTTCATCAAATAAAGAAGCAGTAACACTTGAAAAAGCTCCCAAAATTGCAGTCTATTCTCCCAAAGACAAAATGCCATGGGATGATGCTGTTACGATGGTTTTAACATTTGCAGAAATCCCTTTTGAAGTGATTTATGACAAAGAGATTTTAGCAGATAAACTCCTTTTATATGAGTGGTTACATTTGCATCATGAGGATTTTACAGGACAATTTGGGAAATTTTATGGCTCTTTTAGGACTGCTCCTTGGTATGTAGAACAAAAATTAGCAGCTGAGAAACAAGCGAAAGAATTGGGTTTTTCAAAAGTTTCTGACGAAAAATTAGCAGTTGCCAAGAAAATCAGAGATTATGTAATCGGCGGAGGATTTATGTTTGCAATGTGTTCTGCTACAGATAGTTTTGATATTGCTTTGGCTGCAGAAGGTGTTGATATTGCTGAAGCTATGTTTGATGGAGATGCCTCAGAATTGAATTACCAATCCAAAATAAACTTTGATAAAACCTTTGCATTTACAGATTTTCAGTTGGAAAGAAATCCTAATGTTTATGAATTTTCTACTATTGATATGACGAATAAAAGAAATATTCCTCATACTTCTGATTATTTTTCGTTAAATGAATTTTCAGCAAAATGGGATCCAATTCCAACGATGCTAACCCAAGATCACACTGTTTTGGTGAAAGGTTTTATGGGGCAAACTACCTCTTTTGATAGAAATACAGTGAAAACAAATGTGATTATTTTAGGCGAAAACAACGTCAATAGAGAAGCTCGTTACATTCATGGTACCAAAGGAAAAGGAATGTTTACTTTTTATGGAGGTCATGACCCTGAAGATTATCAACACAGAGTTGGTGATCCAAAAACGGAATTGGATTTGCATCCAAACTCTCCAGGATATCGATTGATTTTAAACAATGTATTGTTTCCTGCAGCCAAAAAGAAAAAGCAAAAAACTTAATTTTCTGTTGATAAATTGCTGATATTTTTAATGTATTTGTCTCGTTAATAATCTTCACTTTCGTATTTTTGTAAATAATTTAACCAAAAAAATGCCAACAATTCAACAATTACAAGATTTCACCCAGCAAGTTCGTAGAGATATTTTACGCATGGTGCATGCAGTAAATTCAGGTCATCCTGGAGGTTCATTAGGCTGTGCCGAATTTTTCACTTGTTTGTACCAAGAAGTGATGGAATATTCAACAGATTTTACAATGGATGGCATCAATGAAGATGTTTTTTTCCTTTCAAACGGACATATTTCGCCAGTTTTTTATAGCGTTTTAGCCCACAGTGGATTTTTTCCAGTATCAGAATTGGCTACTTTCAGACTGATTGATTCAAGATTGCAAGGACACCCAACAACCCATGAAGGTTTGCCAGGAATAAGAATTGCATCAGGTTCATTAGGTCAAGGATTGTCTGTTGCTTTGGGAGCAGCGCAAGCAAAAAAACTGAACAAAGATTCAAAATTAGTGTACACTTTACATGGTGATGGCGAATTGCAAGAAGGTCAAAACTGGGAGGCAATCATGTATGCTTCAGCAAAAAAAGTAGATAATATCATTGCAACTGTTGATGTGAATGGAAAACAAATAGATGGTTCTACAGACCAAGTTTTGCCAATGGGAAGTTTGAAAGCAAAATTTGAAGCTTTTGGTTGGGAAGTTTTTGAAGTAAAAGAAGGCAATACTATTGAAGCCATTTTAGCTGGACTTGCTAAAGCAAAATCATTGACAGGAAAAGGAAAACCTGTATGTATTCTACTATACACAGAAATGGGAAATGGTGTTGATTTTATGATGCACACTCATGCTTGGCATGGGAAAGCCCCAAATGATGCACAATTAGAAAGTGCTTTGGCTCAAAATTCTGCAACTTTAGGCGATTATTAATCATTATTTTTTTAAATACAACGTTAATAACCTACAAATAATTTTGTAGGTTTTTTTTGTTTTTATTTACATTTACAATGTTAGATTACGACTATCTTTACGACTGAAAAAAAGTATAAAAAATCCGTAAAAAATGAAAATAGGTATTGTTTGTTATCCAACTTTTGGAGGAAGTGGAGTAGTAGCCACAGAGTTAGGAATTGCTCTTGCAGACAATGGTCATGAGGTGCATTTTATTACCTATAATCAGCCAGTTCGGTTGGATTTTTTATCACATAAATTACACTTTCATCAAGTACTGATTGAAGAATACCCACTATTTCAATACCAACCTTATGAATTGGCTTTGTCAAGTAAAATGGTTGAAGTAGTTAAAAAATATCATTTAGAAATCTTACACGTTCATTATGCAATTCCTCATGCATATGCAGCATACATGGCAAAACAAATGTTGTTAGAAAAAGGAATTGATATTAAAGTGGTTACTACTTTGCATGGCACAGATATTACATTGGTAGGGAGCCATCCAACTTATAAAGCTGCTGTTGAATTTAGTATCAACAATTCTGATGTAGTGACCGCAGTTTCAAATAATTTAAAAGAAACAACCAATGAATTGTTTCATCTGAGAAAAGATATTCAGGTGATTTATAATTTTATTGATGTCAAAAAATACGAGAAAGTAGAAGAGCAAGATTGTAACAGAATTGCACTTGCAACACCTAATGAACGAATTTTAACGCACATCAGTAATTTTCGAAAAGTAAAGAGAGTTGAGGATGTTATTAAAATTTTCTATGAAGTTCAAAAAGTAATCCCTTCAAAATTACTATTGGTTGGTGAAGGTCCTGAAAGAGCAAAAGCAGAACATTTAACCAAAAAATTCAAACTGAAAGACAAAGTTTATTTCCTCGGAAACAGCAATGAAGTTACTAAGATTTTATGCTATTCAGACTTGTTTTTATTGCCTTCCCAAACCGAAAGTTTTGGATTGGCTGCGTTAGAAGCAATGGCAGCAAGAACACCTGTAATCTCCACAAATACTGGTGGTCTGCCAGAAGTAAATATCCATGGCGTTACAGGCTATTTAAGTGATTTAGAGGATGTTGATGACATGGCTAAAAACGCCATTTCTATTTTAAAAGACGATAAAACGCTGGCACTTTTTAAAGCAAATGCCTTCGAGCATGCCAAGAAATTTTCTATACAAAATATTCTTCCTGTCTATGAGGAAGTGTATAAATCTTGTTACATAGCAAAAGTTTAACCTTTTTTATTTTAATCACTTTTTTTAAAGTAATTTAAATAAATTTCGTTTACACTATTTCATTGAGGAATAGTGATACTTCAAGTGATTTTTTTTGGAAATGATTCAAAAATCAAGAATAAATAAATAAAGTTTTACGTAATTCTAAATATTTTTCTATCTTTCAAATTCTTAATTATTTGAATAGTAAATATGAAAAAACTAGCATTACACTGGAAGATTTTAATTGGAATGATTGTAGGAATCCTTTTTGGATTGGGAATGATTGCTGTAAATGGAGGTGCTACTTTTGTTGCTAATTGGATCAATCCTTTTGGAACTATTTTTGTAAACCTGTTGAAACTCATTGCAATTCCACTAATTTTAGCTTCTTTAGTTAAAGGAATTTCAGATTTAAAAGACATCTCAAAATTTAAAAACATTGGTCTAAGAACTATTTCTATTTACATAGCAACCACAGTTATTGCCATTACAATTGGCTTGTTATTAGTAAATGTTATGAAACCTGGAGATGGAATTTCTGAAGAAACAATCAATAAATTAACTGAAACTTATTCAAATAGTGGTGCAGTTCAATCTAAAATTGCAGAAGCTTCTCGACAAAAAGGTGCTGGACCATTGCAGTTTTTAGTAGATATTATTCCTGATAATGCTCTAAAAGCAATGGGTGATAACGCCAACATGTTGCAAGTCATTTTTTTTACAATATTTTTGGGTATTTCAATGTTATTGATTGGTGAAAAAAGGGCAAAACCCTTAAAAGACTTTTTTGATTCGTTGAATGAAGTAATTCTTAAAATGGTGGATATTATTATGCTTTCAGCGCCTTTTGCTGTTTTTGCTTTGTTGGCGAATGTGGTGGTTTCTTCTGATGATCCAGATTTATTGTTTGCTTTGCTAAAATATGCAGGAACGGTGCTTTTAGGCTTGTTTTTCATGATTTGTTTTTACATGATTTTAATCAGTGTTTTTGCCAAGAAAAATCCATTTTGGTTTTTAAAACAATTCAGTCCTGCTCAATTATTGGCTTTTTCAACAAGTTCAAGTGCAGCCACTTTGCCAGTAACTATGGAAAGAGTTGAAGAACATATTGGTGTTGATAAAGAAGTTTCTAGTTTTGTATTACCTGTAGGAGCAACAATCAACATGGATGGTACAAGTTTATATCAAGCAGTTGCCACCGTTTTTATTGCACAAGCACTGAGTTTCGAACTCACTTTTTCTGATCAATTAATGATTATTTTAACTGCTCTTTTGGCGTCAATTGGTTCTGCTGCTGTGCCTGGAGCAGGAATGGTAATGCTGGTAATTGTTCTAGAATCAGTTGGTTTTCCCGCAGATAAATTGGCAATTGGATTGGCGTTAATTTTCGCTGTTGACCGACCTTTAGATATGTGTAGAACTGTTGTCAATGTTACTGGAGATGCAACTGTGGCAACTTTAGTTGCAAAATCCGTAGGGAAATTAGGCGTTCCAAAACCTAAAAATTGGGATGATAATTTGAGAGAAGTTTCAAAATAAATTTATGAATAGTAAATGGCTTTAAAAGTTAATACCCCCTTGGTTTCTGTTGATTGGTTATTTCAATATTTAGATCATAAATCGCTTCTCATTTTGGATGCAACCATACCCAAAGTAGGTTCAAAAAATATAGTTCAAGCGGAAGAAAAATTTCAAATAAAAAACGCATTATTTTTTGATTTGAATTTTTTTTCGGATGCCAAAGCTCCATTACCAAATACCATTTTACCTGAGAACGAATTTGAAGCAAAAGCAGCAGAATTCGGAATTAATACTGGTAGTTGCATAGTGGTTTATGACGATTTAGGAATGTACTCAAGTCCAAGAGTTTGGTGGATGTTTCACTTGATGGGATTCAAAAATATTGCCGTTTTAGATGGTGGTTTTAAGGAATGGAAAGCAAAAAATTACCCAACAGAAAAGCCTACGAATAGAAAACTCAAGCTTGGAAATTTCAAAGCTAATTACCAATCACAAAAAGTAAAATTTACGAATGATGTTTTGGAAAATATTGAAACTGAAAACAGTGTTTTGTTAGATGCTCGTTCTGAGGGTCGTTTTTTCGGAACAGAACCTGAACCTAGAAAAGATGTAAAAGGTGGGCATATTCCAAAATCGATTAGTTTGCCTCACACTGATATTTTATCTGGCAACAAAATGAAATCAACTGTTGAATTAAGGTCGATTTTTCAAACAAAAAACACACAAAATAAACCAATGATATTTTCTTGTGGCTCAGGAATTACGGCTTCAGTACTGGCTTTGGGTGCTGAAATTGCAGGTATAAAAAACCATTCAGTGTATGATGGTTCTTGGACAGAATGGGGTACAACTGCTAATTTACCAATTGATATATAAAAATGAAAAACAACGATTGGACTAGAAACGAATTCCTGGCATACGTACTTTTATATGCGGCTCATTGTGACTATTTTGAAGATTCAAAAGAATTGCAGTTTATATTTTCAAAAGTAGATGACCAAACTTTTAACAGAATTCACAATGAAGTTGTGGTGGATTCTGAGGATCAAAAACTCAATAAAATCCAGCAATATATTTCCGATAACAACTTAACTCAAATTGAAAAAGAAGTTATTCTGAGAGACATCAAACAAGTTTTTTTTGCAGATGGTACCGTGGATGTTTTTGAGAAAAATCTCTTTGCTGTGCTGAAAAAGATTATTGAGTAGCTTTAGATTGTTCTGCTATGTTTTGATGCTATGAATACACGAATTAAAAAAATATCTGTGAATCCTTGGCAAAAATAATTTACCAAGGAAGTTGCAAATTTTTAACCTCATTCAAATAAAACACCTCTAATTTTAAACGTTCATCATTCGTGATTGGTATTTCCAAACTTTTTAAATTACTTTCTAATTGTTCAATATTTACAGCTCCAGGAATAACTGTAGAAACTGCTTCATAAGACAAACAAAACGAAATAGCTTTTTGAACTATATTATCAAAACAGTTTAAGATGTTTTTTACACGTTCTACAAGATTGGCTCTTGTTTGAATGTCTTTTCTTGACCAACGATTTCTGATGTCTGTAAAAACACTTTCTGCATGGTATTTTCCTGATAGCCAACCCGAATCTAATGGAATTTTTACGATAATTCCCACTTCTTTTTGTTGGGCTGTATCAAATGCATTGCTCGCATCTTGATGAAAAATATTAAAAAATGCCTCAATAACTTTTGCATTGGTGGTTTCTAAGAATAATTTCATTTCCTGATACGTATCCAAAGAAGCGCCATACGATTTTATTTTGCCTTCTTCTATCAAACGTTCCAAAATTTCATAGTGATCATTTTGATTTCCGTCCAAAAAATGAATTGGTGGATTGTGAATAATCAACGAATCAACGCAATCCATTTGTAATCTTTTTAAACTTCCCTCCAACGATTTTCTGATGGTTTCTGAGCCAAAATCTGTAGTTCCTAGAACTGTATGACCGAATTTTGTATTGATGACAAATGAATCTCTGCTATGTTTTTTTAGGATTTTGCCCAATCGTTCTTCACTCGTTCCCAAACCATAATTAGGAGCTGTATCAAAAAAGTTAATTCCAGCTTCAAATGATTTTTCAACAATATTTTCAGCTTCTATTTCTGAAACAGATTTCCAGCAAAAATCATTACCCAATTGCCATGTTCCCAAGCCAATTTCTGATACATTTTGGGTATTTTTTGTAAACTTTCGATAGTTCATGTTTTATAGATATTTATGAATTTCATTAAAATTTTCAATAATCAAGTCTGCATTTTTCAATGTTTGATCAGCAGCAAGTGGATTTTTATAACCAAACACAAAAATTCCAGCATCATTTGCAGCTTTTATTCCGTTATCAGAATCTTCAATCACCACACAATTTTCTTTCGGAATTTTTGACAATAATGCTGCTTTTTCAAAAATTTCTGGGTTTGGTTTTGATGCTTTTAAATCTGCGCCACTAATTTTTTTCGAAAAATAAGTGTTCAAATGAAAGCGATTAAAAACTCGTTCAATGTTTTCCGTAGCAGATGAAGATGCCAAAATCAACGTCAATCCTTTTTCATGCGCACGTTTTATCAACTTCTCAACACCTTTTACCAAATGCAAATTTGGGTCATTATCAAAATAATTTACGTAGCGATTTCTTTTATTCAAAACCAATTCTTGTGGATTGATGTCCAATTGAAAATGCGTCACTAATTTCTGAAAAGCATTCAATGTTGATGAACCTGTCAATGTTTTATAAAATACATCATCAACTTCAACTCCAATTTCTTTAAAGGTTTCGTGATACGCTTTTTTATGGATTTCTTCCGAATCGATTATCACGCCATCCATATCAAAAATGATACATTTAATTTTATTTGGCAATATCATTTAAGATAAAAATTTAGCTTTTATTTCGGGTGTTGGTACCATACAACTTTCTTTTTTTCCAAACCATTTATAGCGATTTTTAGCGATATAATCATACACAACATCTCTTATACCTACTGGAAATATCCAAAATAATTTTGTCAAAAACCACCATCCACCAAAGTCATTCATGATTATTAATGCTGCCGAACTTTTAATTTCATAAGAAACTCCTGGATCATATAAAATGATAGAATCTATTTTTTTAGTGTCAATTTTCAAATAATCAGTCACTTTTTTACCAACCTCTGATTGAAGATTGGCAAACAAGAAAATATCTTTTTTGTCGTATTTAATGATTTTCAAAACTATACTGTTGCACAAATTGCAAACACCATCTGAAAGTACTAATTTCTTATCTTTTGGGATATCAAACATTTAACTTTTTGTTATAAACACTACCACAAAAATACAGCAACTTTTTCAAAATCCATGTAACAATTATTTTATTGAAACGTCTAAATTTTATTAACAGGAAATATTTCCTTTTAACATAGAGTTAAGATTCATAAAATCAATAATTGAATACTTTCGTATAAAATTAACCAAAGAATGATTAAAATAGAAAAACTGCATAAATCATATCCTATTGGAAAAGAGTTCATTCACGTTTTAAAAGGCATTGATTTACATATAAAAGAAGGTGAATTTGTTTCTATCATGGGTTCATCAGGCTCAGGGAAATCAACATTGTTAAACATTGTTGGGTTGCTTGATGTTCATGATGAAGGAAAATATTATTTAAATGGCCAGTTAATCAAAGATTTGAACGAAAAAAAAGCAGCAATTTTGAGAAATAAATTCTTAGGATTTGTGTTTCAATCGTTCAATTTAATTTCTTACAAAACTGCTTTAGAAAACGTAGCTTTACCACTTTATTATAAAGGAGTTAGCAGAAAAGAACGCAATGAAATTGCGATGGATTATTTAGACAAAGTTGGGTTAAAAGATTGGGCAAATCACTTGCCAAATGAACTCTCTGGAGGACAAAAACAACGTGTTGCAATTGCAAGAGCTCTAGTTACCAAACCAAAAGTGGTGTTGGCTGACGAACCAACAGGAGCTTTAGATTCTACGACTACAGATTCTGTGATGGATTTGCTAAAAGACATCAATAATGAAGGAATGACAGTATTTGTGATTACGCATGAAGAAGAGGTTGCAGCACAAACCAAGAGAATTGTAAGATTGAAAGATGGTGTAATTGTTAGTGACGAATTGACCAAAGCACCAAAAACAGTATAATTATGTTTGATATCGATCGTTGGCGAGAAATATTCCAAAGTATTAGCAAAAACAAACTTCGTTCTATTCTTTCTGGATTTACAGTCGCATTTGCTATTTTGTTATTTACGTTATTGTTTGGGATTGGAAATGGTTTACAAAATACGTTTAAAAAAGAATTTGCAGGCGATGCAATCAATGCAATTTATATCTGGTCTAGTTTCACTACGGTTGCATACAAAGGAAATCAAATTGGAAAAAAAATACAGTTCAAAAATGATGATTTCAAATTTCTAAAAGAAAATTTTTCAAAAGAAATTCAAACAATTAGCCCAAGAATCCAGCGAATTGTTGAAGTGGTTCATAAAAGTAAGAAAGATACGTATACTTTACGGGGTATTTATCCAGAATATCAAATTCAAGAATCAGCAGAAGTAGAAGAAGGAAGGTTTTTGAATTTAAGAGATATTTATCAAAAATCGAAAGTAGTTGTTATAGGAAGATTGGTTGAAGATGATTTATTTGGACAATTAAGTGCTGTAGGAAAGCAATTAAAAATAGGAGGAATTATGTATCAAGTAATTGGTGTATTTTCTGATCCAGGAGGTGATAATGACGAAAGATTTATATATACTCCATTTACAACAATGCAACGACTGTATGGAAATACCGATCATTTGGATGAGTTTGGCATCACATACAACCCTAATTTGAGTATTGATGAGGCAATCGTTTTTGGAAATAAAATGTTGAGAACATTAAAAGAAAAACACGATGTTTCTCAAGAAGATCAAAGAGCTATTGGATTATTTAACAATGCTTCTGGAAATAGAGAAGTCACAAACATGATGATTGGTCTTGGAATTTTGATTTTTATTATTGGATTTGGAACTTTGATTGCGGGCGTTGTAGGGATAAGTAATATTATGGTTTATGTTGTAAATGAGAGAACCAAAGAACTTGGAATCAGAAAAGCTGTTGGTGCCACACCAAAAGATATAGTAGCTATGATTTTACAAGAAGCTATTTTTATCACTACAATTTCTGGGTATTTTGGGCTTATTTTAGGAGTTGGAATATTAAAAGTAGTTGGTCCATCACTCAAAGAATACTTTATTTTAAATCCAAGTGTTTCAACGCCTGTTGTTATTGGCGCAACTGTAACGCTCATCATTGCTGGTGTAATTGCAGGATATTTACCTGCCAAAAGAGCTGCCAGAATAAAACCGGTTGTAGCATTAAGCGCAGATTAATATGAGATTTATATTTGAAAAAGATACTTGGCAAGAGATTTATGACAGTATCCGTAAAAACAAAGGAAGAACTGCCATCACTATTTTTGGAGCTTTCTGGGGGATTTTATTATTGGTAGGATTACTAGGTGCGGCGAAAGGAATCGAAAACAGTTTTAATAACTTGTTTGGGGATTTTGCAACAAATAGCGTTTTTATAAGCGGAAGTAGAACAACAATGCCTTTCAAAGGATTTCAAGAAGGAAAACAGATAGATTTAACTATCAGAGATGTTGAAATCATCAAAAAGGAAATTAAAGGAGTTCAATTCGTTGTCCCAAGAAACGCTACTGGAGGTCAAGTGACCTATGGTTTTAAAACTGGAAATTTTACTGTTTTTGGAGACTTCCCTTTGCTTGATCAAGTTCAAAAGAAACGATTGACCGATGGAAGATTCATCAACCAAAAAGACATTGATGAAAAAAGAAAAGTATGTGTCATTTCGGAAGGTGTTTATAAAGAATTGTTCAAAAAAAATGAAGATGCTATTGGTACTAATCTCAAAATAAGTGGTATTTCTTATCAAGTTGTTGGTGTTTATAAAACATCAAGATTTGAAGGCACAAATAATATCCATATCCCTTTTAGTACCTTTAAATTGGTGTATAATAAAGGAGATAAATTTATTTGGATGGTAGTTACTGGAAAAAAAGATTTTGATATTGTGCAAGTTGAAGCGGATGTAAAACTTTTATTAAAAAATATTCACAATGTTCATCCTGAAGATAATAGAGCTTTCAGAGGATTTAATCTTGGAAAAGAAATTGCGAAAGTTACTGGGTTTTTAACAGGAATGCAGTTCCTAACTTGGTTTGTTGGGATTGCTACTTTAATCGCAGGGGTTTTTGCTATTGGAAATATATTATTAATCACAGTAAAAGAGCGTACCAAAGAAATTGGTATCAGAAGAGCACTAGGAGCAACACCCAATAAAGTGAGACAACAAATTATTTTAGAATCACTGTTTTTAACACTTTTAGCAGGTTCGTTAGGAATTATTGCAGGAGGTTTAATCCTTATGTTTATTGATTATAAAGAATGGCTGACGAACCCAACTGTAAATATTCCTATTATTTTAATTGCCTATGCAATATTGGTAATTTTAGGAACATTGATAGGATTTATACCCGCATACATGGCAACAATTGTAAAACCAATTGACGCTTTAAGAGAAGAATAACAACCAAAAACAAGAAATAAATAGTCAAACAAATGAAAAAAATAATCATCTTTGGAAGTATTATTATTGCATTAATAGCCGTATTAATATGGTTTGGAAAGAAAAACAGTGCATCTCCTGTGAAATATGAAACTGAAAAGGCTTTCACAACCTCAATTGTAAAAAAATCAGTAGCTACCGGAAAAGTAACACCTTTAGAAGAGATTGAAATCAAGCCACAAATCACTGGAATTATCGATAAAATTTTTTTGCTCGAGGGAACAAAAGTTGTCAAAGGCGACTTGATTGCCACAGTAAGAGTAGTGCCAAATGAGCAATCATTGATCAGTGCTAAAGGTCGTGTTGACAATATTAAAATTAGATTGGACAATGCAAAAATTTCTTATGATAGAAACAAATATTTATTTGAAAAAGGCGTAATTTCTAAACAAGAATTTGAAAATATTGAGTTAACCTATGATCAAACCAGACAAGATTTAAAAAACGCGCAAAACGATTATCAAATTATCAAAATTGGCTCATCAGGTTCAGGAGGTGCTGCCAATACCAATATCTATGCACAAATGACTGGAACAATTCTTGAAATTCCTGTAAAAGAAGGAGACCAAGTTATTCAGTCAAACAACTTCAATGCAGGAACTACGATTGCATCGATTGCAGATATGAGTAAAATGATTTTTGAGGGAAAAGTAGATGAATCCGAAGTTGGCAAATTAATCAATGGTTCTGATATCGAAGTTTCAATTGGAGCTATTGAAGGTAAAAAATTCCCAGCAAAACTCACTTTTATTGCCCCAAAAGGAACTGAAGAAGCAGGAGCAGTGCAGTTCAAAATCAAAGCAGATGTTTCATTGGATAGCAATTATTATATAAGAGCAGGCTATAGTGCCAATGCAGAAATTGTTTTGGAGAAAAAAAATAATGTTATGGCTATTAAAGAGGCTTTATTACAATTCGATAAAAAAACTGAAAAACCTTTTGTAGAAGTGAAAGTAACAGACGAAAAATATGAAAAAAGATTCCTTGAATTGGGCACTTCTGATGGCGTAAATGTTCAAGTTTTAAAAGGACTTAAAAAGGATGATGAAATTAAAGTTTGGAATAAGAAAACTAAAAAAGACGAAGAATTAGCTGAAAATTGACTCTAAAACATTTACTAAAAAAAGGAACTTAAACTGAGTTCCTTTTTTTTGTTAACACATAACGAAATTCAATCTTATTAAAAAAAAATTACAATAAACAATCAATAGTTTTTAATAATCTTTAAATCAAATTTTCTGAAAAATTACATTGAATGCGAACAATATAAGAACCTATTTCATGGGTTAAATAAACGATTGAAAGTTACTTAGAAAATAGCATTTTTTTTGAATTTTTATATCCTTTTATCAATAGCAATATCATACTACCAACTCCCAAGCCAATCAAAAATTCTTTGAGTATTGCAGGTAAAGAGACTAAAATGTGATGAAGAAAATCGATATGATGTGCAAAAATTCCGCCAGCAACCAAGAGCAAAGCAAGTGTTCCAATAACAGACAAACCACGAATAATAATAGGCAATGAATCTACCAAAATATTTCCAAAAAACGTGAATATTCCCTTTGAACCTGCTCCTTTTTTAATCAATTTATACCCTGCATCATCCATCCTAACCATCAATGCCACAATGCCATAAACACCCACAGTAGCAATCAAAGCAACAATTGTTACAACGATCAACTGCTCTGTAAAAGTTGCTGTTGCCACTGTTCCCATGGCAATAATGACAATTTCAAGAGACAGGATAAAATCTGTGTGAATAGCAGATTTAATTTTGGTTTTTTCGTAAACAAGCACCTGCGCTGGGGTTATTTCTTCAATAGGTTCTATTTTGTGTTCTTTTTTGTGAGGTACAAAAAATTCATATATTTTTTCTGCACCTTCATAAGCCAAATACAAACCACCCATTACCAAAATAATGATAATCGCTGGTGGATATAAAGCGTTTAAAATAAAGACTATAGGAAGTATAATGAACTTGTTGATAAAAGAACCTTTTGTAATTGCCCAAATTACTGGGATTTCGCGGTCAGACACAAATCCCATGGCTTTTTCAGCATTTACAGCAAGATCATCACCCAAAATACCCGCTGTTTTTTTTGCTGCTATTTTGCTCATCGCCGCAACATCATCCATGAGGGCAGCTACATCATCAAACAAAGCAAATATTCCTGAAGCCATACGTTTTTTATCTGCAAATATAAAAAACTATAGAGTTTGAAAATAGAAGTTGTTTGTTCTTTTTCTTTCAAAAGTTTTTTTTGAAAAAAATAATAAATAATGATTTTTAAGGTGATTTATTATAACAAATCTCAAGAGAAATAAAATCTTTTTAAAATCATGTCAATTTGTGAAATTCGTTTTTATTTTTAGTTCCAAGAGCAAAACTATACTCATAAAAGAAAGCTTTTTTATAAGATTCAAACTGAATTTACTAATTTAGCCACATAAAATATATTTCATGAAAAATTCAAATAAACTAGGAATAAACACGATTTGCGTTCATATTGGTGAAGTAGAAGACAAGCAGTTTAAAGGGGCAGTTTCTCCAATTTATCCCTCTACTTCTTATGCTTTTGATGGTGTTGATATCAAGCGGTATCCAAGATATTTTAACACACCAAACCAAGAATTTTTGCGTAAAAAGATTGCAATTTTAGAGCATACAGAAGATGCACTTATTTTTAGCTCGGGTATGGCGGCGATTTCGGCAGCATTGTTCGCTTTCCTAAAAAAAGGTGATCATATTATTATTCAGCAAGTGATTTATGGAGGGACTTTTAATTTTATTGCAAATGAATTTGACAAATTTGGCATTGAATATTCGTTTACTGAATCCGACAAAATTGAAGATTTTAACCCGTTAATTCGCCCAAATACTAAGGTCATATATATTGAAACGCCTTCAAATCCGCTGTTGGGAATTACAGATATACAAGCCATTGCTGCTTTGTCAAAACAACATCAAATCATCACAATGATTGACAATACTTTTGCGTCGCCAATCAACCAAAATCCGTTTGATTTCGGGATAGATATTATTTTACATTCAGCAACTAAATACATGGGAGGTCATTCTGATATTTCAGCAGGTGCGATTGCTGCTACCAAAGAACATATCGATTTGATATGGAAAACTGCTATAAATTATGGAGGAAATCTCAGCGATCAAACAGTTTGGTTGTTAGAAAGAAGTTTAAAAACAATGAACTTGCGGGTAAAAGAACAAACTAAAAATGCGCAAATCATGGCTGAATATTTAGAGAAAAATCCAAATATTGATGCGGTTTATTATCCTGGATTATTGTCACATCCGCAGTATGAAATTGCAAAAAAACAAATGAATGGTTTTGGAGCGATGTTGTCTTTTGAATTGAAAAACACAATTGATGCCATGAATTTTCAGCGTCAATTGAGATTGATAAAACCTTCTATGAGTTTGGCAGGTTTGGAGAGTACTACAGTGAGTCCTGTGCAAACTACGCACGCTTTGTTGAGCGAAGTGGAGCGCTTGGAGCGTGGTATCAAAAACGGATTGATTCGTTTTTCAGTAGGCATTGAAGAAACCAGAGATTTGATTGCTGATATTGAACAAGCAATTGAAAAGGCGATTTTATGTTAGATTTTATTACATATTTATAAAAAAAAGAGAGATTTTTTTAAAAAACCTCTCTTAAATAAATTAAACAAAAACCGATAAACACTAGATATGATCATCTAAATGGTGATGTTCGTCAATTAAAGGACCACCTTCCATAATGTGTTTTGATGCTTCAGCTGAGAATTTTTCGAAATTCAAATGAAAGAAATGAGCTAATTGAATGGCTTTGCTAACATAAGCGCCTTTTTGCAACCAAGTATTCATTGGGTCGAGCATTTCTATTGGCACGTTAGGGCAATATTTAGGCATAAACAATCCGAAAATTGGGTGTTGTTGAAATTCAACTTCATCTAACTTCCCTTCTAAAGCAGCAGAAATCATCGCTCTTGTATATTTCAATTTAATTCTTGAACCAACTCCATAAGGTCCTCCTGACCATCCAGTGTTTATCAACCAAACATTTACACCAGCTTCCGTCATTTTTTTACTCAACATTTCTGCATATTTTGTTGGATGCAAAGGCATAAATGGTTCTCCAAAACAAGCTGAGAAAGAAGGAACTGGTTCAACAATTCCTGCTTCTGTTCCTGCAACTTTGGCAGTGTAACCAGAGATAAAATGATATGCAGCTTGACCTGGTGTTAATTTTGATATCGGAGGCAATACTCCAAAAGCATCTGCTGTTAAGAAGAAAATATTTTTTGGATTGTCTCCATAAGAAGGTTTTTGAATATTGTTGATGTGATAAATCGGGTAACTTACACGAGTATTTTGAGTGATGGTACTGTCCATATAATCAACTTCACCATTAGTGTCAAAAACCACGTTTTCTAAAATTGCACCTGGTTTGATTGCACCAAAAATATCAGGTTCTTTTTCAGCTGATAAATCAATTACTTTGGCATAACAACCCCCTTCAAAATTAAAAATTCGGTTTTCAGCTGTCCAACCGTGTTCATCATCTCCAATCAATTTTCTTTCAGGATCCGCAGACAACGTTGTTTTTCCAGTTCCTGACAATCCAAAAAAGATGGCGGTATCTCCAGCTTCACCAACGTTTGCAGAACAGTGCATTGGAAGAACGTTTCTTTCGGTTGGTAAAATCAAATTTAGCGCAGAAAAAATCCCTTTTTTAATTTCTCCAGTATAAGCAGAGCCACCAATTAAAACTGTTTTTTTTGTGAAATCTAAAATGGTAAAATTACCCTGTCTAATGCCATATTTTTCTGGTTCATCACACAAATAGCCTGGAGCACAAAGTATCAACCAATCTTCTTTAAAATTTTTATGTTCTTCTTTTGAAAGTCTTAAAAACATATTAAAAGTAAACATGCTTGACCAAGGAAATTCAACAATAGATCTAACATTCGTTTTATATTCAGGATCTGCACAAACATAAGCGTCACTTGCAAATAGTTCTTTTCCTGATAAATACTCAACAACTTTGTTTTTTAGTTGGTCAAAATTTTGACTTGTCACTGGTTTGTTTGTTTTACCCCACCAAACTTTGTTTGTAGAATAATCGTCTTTTACAATAAAACGGTCTTGAGGAGATCTTCCTGTGAATTTTCCTGTATTTACGGCTAATGTACCGTTTTTGGTTTCCTTACCCATAGCTTTTTGTATGGTAATTTTTTGTAATTCTTCTGAACTCAAATCCCAATGCACTTGGGCATTTTGGATTCCATAAATACTTACATCTGTATTTTTTATTATTTCCATGTTTTGTTTGTTTTCTAATTATTTAATTAAATTCTTTTTTTAATACTGTAAATTTAGATACTATCATCACTCATAAACATGATTTAAATCATAAAAACCATGCTATTGTTCACTTTTACGAGTTCTATAATTTTTAAAGGTCTAAGTTATTCAATTTATATACGCAATCGTAATAGAAATGGATTTTTTTTAAACAATCTTGGTGATTTCATTATTTTTTTTAATTTAAAGAAATAAAAATTGATAGTAAATAGCAAATAAGTACATTTTTTTAAAGAAATTTGCGATTATAAAGTAAGAAAATGAAATTAGACATACTAGCTTTTGGAGCGCATCCAGATGATGTAGAATTGGGTTGTGGAGCAACTATCGCAAAAGAAATATCATTAGGCAAAAAAATAGGCATTATCGATTTGACCAGAGGAGAACTAGGCACAAGAGGCTCTGCAGCATTAAGAACAATTGAAGCCACAAATGCAGCGAATATTTTGGGAGTTTCTGTTAGAGAAAATTTAGATTTTGCAGATGGATTTTTCACAAACGACAGACAGCATCAAATAGAAATCATCAAAATGATTCGGAAATTTCAGCCTGAAATCGTTTTGTGTAATGCTATTGACGACAGACATATAGATCATTTAAAAGGTAGTAAACTAGTTTCAGAAGCTTGTTTTTTGAGTGGATTAATTAAAATTGAAACGTTTGTTGAAGGGCAAATTCAAGAAAAATGGCGGCCAAAAAATGTGTATCATTATATACAATGGAAAAATATTGAACCTGATTTTGTAGTTGATATTACGGGTTTTTTAGATATAAAAGTAGCTTCCGTGATGGCTTATTCATCACAATTTTATGATCCAAAAAATAATGAGCCAGAAACACCAATCACTAGTAAAAACTTTATTGATAGCATTACTTATCGTGCAAGAGATTTAGGAAGATTGATTGATGTAGATTGTGCAGAGGGTTTTACATCAGAGCGTTTTGTAGGGGTTGAAAATTTAAGTAAATTAATTTGAATTTTTCTTTTTGCATAATCGAAAATAAATTATATTTGCACCCGCAACTTAAAACGGTGGTTGTAGCTCAGTTGGTTAGAGCGCTAGATTGTGGTTCTAGAAGTCGCCGGTTCGAGCCCGGTCTTCCACCCAAAAAAACCTTCTTAAAATTTAAGAAGGTTTTTCATTTGACAGCTTTTTAAAAAATATCAAATATTGAAGATTTTGCCAAAGAGGTCTAAGCAAAGCAATTCATCGTTCTTATGTTCTGCTATTTTAAAAAGCTCTAAGGGGTTTCAAACTAATTAAATTTTTTAAGACTCTTCAATATTTGATAATCGTTGAAGAATACCATTTGATAATTCTTCAAACTGTCTTTTAACTATTCTTTGTAACTGGAATTCAATAGGGGATTGAACTTCAGTAAAGGTTACATAGTTTTTATTATATTTTCCAACACCTGTAAATAACCACATTGGATCGATATCTTTAATATTATCGATTATTCCGAGCAATATTGTTTCATTCGGTTTTTTGTTGAAGATGATTACTGCGCTGACGAGTTGTTGCGAAACTCCAATGAGTTCGGAAAATTGTCGTTATTAAGTAAAATCCTAACACTACAAATAAAATCGAACCACCAATTCCAAGTAGTAGTTTTTTGTCTTGCTTAATGGGATTTCTATTTTGTTCATTTCAATTATCTTTCGTTAATGTTGTTATTGGTGTGTCGTTTTTTAGTTGCCGCATAACGTTTTGCAGCCTGCCGAAGGCGGGGCTTTTCGGAGCACCAATCTGTCAAGCTACCACTAATGTTTATTCAGAGCCGAAAAGTTTCTGCCACCACGAGCGCCCCGCTTTCGGGTAAGTGCTGTGCATGTTGCACAACACAGTCAAACATACAAAAATAGTTGCATAAAATCTACAGATTTTGTAAATTTAGAGATGCAAGGAAAAAAAGAACTCATCCCAAAAATGCTCTATCAAGTTTATTTACAAGACTTGATACCCGAGCAGAATTACTATCGATTATTGGATAAAGCCATAGACTTTCGTTTTTTGTATAAAGCTACAAAGTCTTATTATGGAGAAGAAGGGCAGGAGAGTATTGATCCAGTAGTTTTTTTTAAAATTTGTTTAGTTGGTTATCTCAATAACATCACTTCCGACAGAAAACTGATTGACTATTGTTCCAACTGTTTGGATGTTCGGCTGTTTATTCGATATGATATTGATGAATCATTGCCATGGCACAGCACCATCAGTAGAACACGGCAATTGTATGGAGAGGAAGTCTTTTTACAACTCTTCAAACAAGTACTCAGTTTATGAGTTGAAAAAGGCATGGTTCATGCCACTGAGCTCAATGAAAACAGTGACCAAGGTGAGTCAAAGCCGGAAAAAGTTGGTAGAACAGCACCATGATTGGAAAAAAGAAGCTTACAAAGGCATGCCTAAAGGAAGCGAAAAAGGCGGTAGGAAAGATGAACAAGGCAATTTGATTCGACCAAAATACGTGTCCAATCACACGCATTATAGTCCAACAGACCCAGATGCACGAGTAAGCGTCAAGCCAGGTAAGGCAAGACAATTGAATTACTTTGGTCAAATCTCGGTAGATGATAGCCTTCACGTCATCACAGGAGCTTGTGCCGATTATGCAGACAAACGCGACAGTCAATATTTGGGGCAAATCGTTGAGATTACCAAAGAAAATTTAGAAGAAAACAACCTTGAACTAGAAGAAGTGTTAGCCGCACAGGATATAGCAGTGGCGAAGCACTAAAATATCTTGATGAACATAAGATCAACGCATGGATACCTAACTTTGGGCAATACGTCCCAGAACGAGCAGGATTTGTGTTAGATAAACAAAACAACTATTATCAATGCACCAAAGAAGGAGGTAACAAAGCTAAGCTACTCTTTAAAGGAGAAAAAACAGATAGTAAAGGCTATCGAAAACACACCTATCGAAGCAGTGAAAGCGATTGTAGAAAGTGTCCATTACGAGCCGCCTGCTGTGGAGAGAAAACCAATTTCAAGAAGCTTGATGACAGTATTCACAAAGACCTTTATGACAAAATGCATCAAAAACTCACACAGAACCCCGAGTATGCAAAACGAATGGTCAAGGTGCGAAGTAAAACAGTAGAACCAGTTTTAGGAACGCTCATTAATTTCACCAATATGAAGCGGGTCAACACCAGAGGAATACAACAAGCCAATAAACATGTATTGATGGCAGCCTTGACCTATAACTTGAAGAAATACCTGAAATTTATAACCAAAAAATCAAAAAGTATAGCCCAAGTTGTATCGATAGCCCAAGGAGAGCTATCAACAGGCTTAAAAGCCACTCTTATAGAGAGAAAAAGCCTTTTTTTAAGACGCTCCTTTTTTAAAAACACCCACTTCATTCAAAAAACAAACCTCGCTTAGAAAGCACTAAACAAGGTTGTTTTTTATGATGATGACGAAAATTTGGTTTTTTAAAAAGGTTGTGCAACAGTTACCGCTGTTAACCGTTCGTTGTTTTACATTTCGTCAGATTCAGAAAGTTCAATTTGGAAGTTTCATAGCCTGCCAACTACCATTTGTCCCACTCCTCCAAAGCCACTCCAATGGACCAAACTTATACTTGCTGAACCACCACCTACTAAATACTATTTGTAAAAGGAAAAATAGTAAGCCAAGGCCAAGTGCTGCGGTTCCTGATAATTTTAACAAAAGGCCAAGTCCATAGCCATAAAATATAAATATGCCAAAAGCAGATTGTAATACATAGGTTGTAAGTCCCATTTTACCGACTGGAATTAATTGTCTTACAAATCTTTGCATAATCTTTGATTTATAAAGACGAAGTACCAAACCAATGTATAGAAGTGGCATAAAAATATTTGATGCATCTTTTGCAATTGAACCAAAATATCGAACTAGTTCAGAATGGGTTGGTGTGGAAAAATAGAAATTAATTAAGACTAATGGAATCCCAATAAAAGCAGTTACAAGAATCAATTTGATAAGCGGAATTTTTTCAATGTTCTCGTGCCATTTTTTTCTCCCAACCCAAAGACCCAAAAGAAACAACCCTGGAATTACCCAAAGTCTGCCACTAAATTTCAGATAGTTGTATTTATTGATAAATCCAATAGTGCTATTTGAAACAATTAGCTTTCTGTACTCACCATCAAGTATCAATTGAAAATAACTGGTTGCTTGTTCTACTGGACTTGGACTTATTGAGATTGGTTGGCTTATCTCTAAAGGTGGCTGAATGACTGAAATAGTTTTTAAAATAATACTTGGTCCATTGAGTGCAAAGAATAAACCAAGGACAAATATTAACTTCGTTGGTAATTTTCTAAATGGAATTAAAGCCATACCAAAGACTGCATAAACAGTTAGAAAATCTCCCCGATAATGTATATGATGGATATAGCCAATCAAGAAAAGCAATATAAGACGCCAAGCAAATTTTAACGAACTCGAATCCTTCTTACTACCTAATATTAAATAGAAACTTAATCCAAAAAGCATCGAAAAAATTGCATAGAATTTGCCTATAAATAAATTTTGAATAACAGTTTGAGTAACTGAATCTATTGGGAATAACATATTGAATCCTACATATTGAGGTGGCGTAAAACTTGCCAAATAACCTTCAAACATATGGGTCATTACAATTCCAAATAATGCGAAACCTCGTAATGCGTCTATTTCTTCAATTCTTTTCATTCGTAAAGTTTGTTGTTTCTAGTTCTGTGTTTGTTTTCAATGACCGCTAACGGTTTGGGGCTAACCGAAGGTGGCGATTTCGGAGCACTTCACTGTCAACCAAGCAGAAACTTTGATAGAAGCACAAAGCTTGATTTAATCACTGAACCGCCACTTTTGGGTAGGTGCTGTTGTGCGTAGGTTTTCTATTGGAAGTCAATGTCGATACCGTCATATTTTGCAATGAGTTCAGGCAAAGTCATTGTTTCAATTTGTAATTCTTTGCAGATGGCAGGAATTTTCTTGAAAAGTTTATTGTCGTTACTGCTTTCCGTTTCTTCTGTCACCAAGACGACCCTTTCACCATCCTTAATGAGATTTAAGCAAAGGATTATTTGTTTCATATCTGCATCATTCAGAAATGAATTTTTTTGATTTTCAAATTCTGTATCAGAAAGTTTCTTTTGCCGCCTTACAACTGTATTTACAAATTGATTTTCAACTTGTCGTAAAAATTTTGCTGGTGAAGGGGCAAGTAAAGAGTCGGTCTTGACTGGGACTTTTGAAGATTTTAAAAATGTCTTATCGCTAAGATAATTAAGAGTTGTTATCACAATCCCCTTGGAGTTGTATGTACATTCTTGAAAAACTTTATCAATGATTATTATTTCACCTTTCTCTATTTTGGTTTTAAAGAAGTTAAAAAGAACTCCTTTTTTGTCAAATGGTAAGTAGTAACGAACCAACGACAAGAGTGAATTTGTGTCGATTACTACTTTCATTGTAAATACTTTTCAAGTTTATCGGGTGAAATATTTAAGGTTTTGCAAACGTCATATTCGTTTATAACCCCTTCATAAAAGGCTGTTTGTATAGTTGAAACAAGCAAGGGTGAATTAATAGGTTTTGGAGTTGAGCCACCTTTTTGAATTCCTTGCATTTTATCTAACTCTTTTTGTTTCTGTTCTTCCTCTTTTCTTAAACGATACTTCTCGTCAAAATCAGCTTTTATATTATTGTAGTTGCCCTGAGTAATTTTCTTTTGATACAAGAGTTTAGTGAATAAAGCAATTTGACTTAAATGTGTTCTCTTGGAAATGCTTTCAATTAAGTCAAAATGGTAGTCATTGCTTCCGTCTGCCTTGTCAATTTGTTCAAACGATTTATCATATTCTCCTGCAAGAAAATAATAAGCAAAATCATTGCACCATCTTTCAATTGATGAAAGTTTATTATTAGCAAAGTTTGAAATATCAAGTTCTTCGATTTCTTCTTCGTTGATTAGATAATGACCTAACTCGTGAATTAATGTGAATATTTCTCTCCTAAAAGACGCCTGCTGTCTCTTAAGAACGATAACATTAGGATTTAAAAAGAAACCATCAATATTTGCTTTTTCCTTTTTATTCCAAGTTTCCACAAATTCAAAAACAAGGATGTTATTTTCTGCGAATGTTGAAATTAAGGCTCTTAGAAATTCCTTAGGAACAGGATTGAATTCTGGATATAGTTCCTTTCTAATCTTTTTAGCAATAGTTTTGGGGTCGTCATTTACCGTGTATACTGGTAAAGTCCTGTCAATATTAATTTCAGCAAGTTTTGAAATTGCCGAAAGAGATATTTTGAATTCTTCAAATTGATTTACAATTTTTTTAGCACAGATATTTAGGTCTGTGCCAAATTTGTTTTTTCTGAAGAATATACTTGCGTCCTGAGATACTTCGGGCGATTTTGGGTCTAAGTAATAATGTAGTCCTTTGTTGAAGACCTTATCAATTCGCTTCAAGTGACTAACATTGATTTCATTTGAAAGTATGTCGCTTTTTGTTATTGGATTTTTAAGTCCTTCACTTATAGTCAATAACAAGTCATCTACTGTCATTTTGTATAATGTCAGAAGGTACTTTAATCTTGCTATGTTTTGTTCTACTTTCAAGAAATCAGTCTTATTAATTTTGCAAATTTACAATTTTAAACGGATCTTTTGTCGTTTACGGTGTCTTTTAAACTTACGCACAATGTGTTTGCACAAAGTTAGTTGCTGTTTTTAAGCACTAAATTTAGTAAATAAAAACTGACGAAGAAAATCTGCGAGGATTTTCGTAAGTAAGCAAAAAGCAAGCAATTAATTTTGTACGGTGTTGGCTGTAGTAATTTTTTCTTTCAATTTTTTCTCTTTTTGTATTTCAGAATAGATTTTTAATTGTTTGTTATATCTGTTGATTTTCTCGAAACTGCTGTGTCTTTTAGAAATTTCTTTATTTATAATTTTAAATATGTAATAAATTATAATTAAGGTTATTGTTCTCAGAAATATTTGAATTCCACTAATTTTTATTTCATAAAAGAATAAACAACCTAAAATAGTCAATATTATCATTCTTATATAATCAAACTGAAATCTATTATTATATGATATAAATTCAGGTTTTGTAATGTCAAAATTTTTTAATTCGGGATTTTCATAATTTTCACCATACTTTTCGGTAAATGGAAAGTATTTAAAGCTCAAAGCTTTATTCTCTATTTTTTGAATAAAATTTGTTTTATTCTCAATAAATTTAATTAAAATTCCAGCAATAGTAAGTCCTATTATATAGCCAAATACACCATTACCAATATATTCATTGTTTTTAAAATACTTTATAAAAAAGTAAATTGTTCCCAAGATAGCAAATCGTGGTATCCAAACAGCGATTAATAAAAGTAAAAAATGAAAGGATGTTAAAAATAAATATTTAAAATTATTCAACATATTAATTTTTCGGATTCAGAAATTCTTTCCCTTATTACAGCCAACGTGTTTGTGTATAAAAAGTTGCGTTTTTGACAACGAGGAATTTCCAACGGAAATTCTGAAGTTGGCAAAGAAGCAACAAACTTTGGTAAAGCTAAAACTAGCAATTTTTT
>MNYM01000036.1 GCA_001873065.1 Flavobacteriaceae bacterium CG2_30_31_66 | reverse complement strand
GTAATGTCATTCTGAATAGAGAAAAAACCAATGTGATTATTGTTTTTATCAAATAATGGTTCCGCTTTTAAATTGAGTAGATATTTGTGTCCAAATTTGGTGTAGTTAATGATATCAACATTAAATTCTTTTCTTTCTTGGATTGATTTTGACATCACTTTTATAACTTCAGGGTCACTTTCAGGACCTTGTAAAAAACTTCCTGGTTTTTTTCCAAGCACTTCCTCTTCAGCAAAACCTGTCATTTTTTCAAAGGCATCGTTTGTATAAGTGATGGCTCCTTTAACATCGGTAATCACAACTGCACTGCTAGTTTGCTCTGCAATCATCGAGTTTTTTATAAGCTCTATCTCATTTAATTTTCGTTGATGAATATCATAAATGATGAATAAGAATTTTTGATTTGATAATTTGTGCAAATTAATCGGTTTGATAATAGCTTCAAACCATCTTTTTTTTCCTTTGAACCTTTTAAGTTCAAATTCTATCAATCCTGGTTCTTGGTTTTTTTGAATATTATCAAAAGCTTTATGAACGATTTCTTTATATTTTGAATCAATAATCGAGTCTAACAAATTAACATAGTATAATTTTTTTAAAGGATAACCAGTAATATTAACCCCTGATGGATTGCAATATTCAATATTTCCATTTTTATTGATAATGCAAACCATGTCGTGCAAATTGTTGGTAATCAATTTAAAAATCTCTTCTTGATTTTCGTGTTTTGATTCAAGTGCTTCAAGCGCTTTGTCCGAAATTTCTAATGCTCTTTTTAGACGATTTGCTTGAGTTAAATCCACAAAAACCATTATAATACCTTGAACTTCATCTTTTTGAGATTTAAATGGAGATATTTTTAATAAATACTCTCTTCCTTTAATATCTTCAATTTTTGATTCATAAGTAACCAATGATTTAAGAACAGATTCCATGTGTTCTAAAAAATTTTCTAACTGAATTTTTCCTCTAAAATGGCTAATATTTCTGCCAATATCATGAGAAACCAATTCTAAAATATCTTTTATTTTTGGAGTAAATTTTCTGATGTTTAAGTTTGTGTCTAAAAATAAAATCGCCAACTCTGAACTGTAAATAAGATTGTTTAAATCGTCATTCGATTTTACCAATTCATGATTTTTTTGTTGAAATTCAGCATTTACAGTATATAATTCTTCATTTACAGACTCTAATTCTTCATTTGCACTTTGCAATTCTTCATTGGTTGCTTGCAATTCTTCATTGCTCGATTCCAATTCTTCTATAGTGGTTTGTAGCGTTTCTCTGTTAATTCTTAGTTCTCTTTCAAGAATGTGAATTTTTTCTTTTGAAACCGAAATTACATTTACGTTTTCAAAATGATTATTTTCTTTATTTCCAGTATTGTCAGATTCAAAAGTGATAAACAACAAATCTATTCCTTGAGAAATTTCCTTTTTTTGAACACTAATATTTACAATACCCTTAGAGTTGAAAAAAACTTTTAAATCCTCAGAAATTTTTATATTATTGATTTTTAATGAATTACCAGTTTCAAAAACCTTATTTGCTACAACCTCTAAAGGAATTGACAACGTTTCTGGAAGCATTCTTAAAATATTTGAACTTATTTCTCCTGAAGGCATTGTGAGCAATCTATGTGCATTTCCTGCACTATGCAGCAAATTAAAATGTTCATCAATCACCAAAGAATCAGGAACATATTCTTGAATTAATGAATGTTGAATTTCATTTAATAAAGTTTTTTTATTCGCATTTACAGGAAGTTTAAACGGTATTAGGCTTTCTGGAAAATTAAGTTTTGACTGTTTATTTTTGAAATTTCGGAGTCTTTGAATAAATTTTTTACTCTCTTTATTGACAAAAATATTTCTCTTTTTATTGATTTCAATAAAATCCTCACTTGAAACGCCAAGAGTTTCACTTGGGCCTAAGAATAAAAAACCATTTGTTTTTAAAGAATATTGAAACAAATTAAACAATTGTTGTTGGGTTGCGTCATTCAAATAAATCAGTAAATTTCTGCAACTAATTAAATCAATTTTATTAAAAGGTGGATCTTGAATCACATTATGAACCGAAAAAACAATCATTTCTCTGATTTCTTTTGCAATCGAATAACCGTTTTTTTGAGCAATAAAATAAGTATTTAAATATTCTATTGGAATTTCGGAGCTAATTTCTTTTGAAAAAATCCTATTTGCAGCCAATTTTATGGCTTCTTTATCTAAATCAGTGGCAAAAATATTGACATTAAATTGTTCTTTATGAACTCTTAAATGGTCTTTGATTAAAATGGCAATGGTGTAAGCTTCTTCGCCAGTTGAACATGCAGGAATCCAAACCCGAATCGTTTTACTTTCACTATTATTTTTGAATAATTGGGGAATCACTTGTTGTTTTAGCGCAATAAAAGCTTCTTCATCTCTAAAAAAACGAGTAACACCAATTAAAAATTCTTTGGCTAAAAGATGCGCTTCAATGGGATTATTTTTTAGATGATTGTAATAATCTTCCATTTTTGTAAAGTCCAAAACATTCATTCTTCTACTGATTCTTCTAGAAACAGTAGTGTATTTATAACCTGTAAAATCTTCGTTGATTTGATTGTCAACACTTTTTAAAATTTTTGAGATGATCGAATTTAAATGTGAACTATTTTCAGAAATTATAGCTGTATTATCAAAAAATGATTCAATTTCTTGGTGCATTTTTTCAACTTCACACACTTTGTCAACAACACCAGTATTGATGGCGCTATTTGGCATGCCATTAAATTTTGCTTGATCAGGATTTTGCACCAACACCAAACCACTATTTTCTTTGATAAATTTTATTCCATTTGACCCATCACTTCCTGTTCCTGAGAGAATAATTGCACATGCCTTGTCTTGAAGATGTTCTGCCAATGAAATGAAAAAATCACTAATTGGAAACGTCAATTTTCGATCTTCTTTTTCACTTAAAACAAATTTTCCATCTTTAATTTCAACAATTTTTTTTGGTGGATTTAAATAGATATTTCCTTTTTCAATCAGCATTCCATGTTGAATTTTTTGAATAGGAAGGTTTGTGTGTCTTGACAATAATTCATCCATTAAACTGATGTGATTTGGAGCAAGATGCTGAATAATCACGTAAGCATATTTGGTGTTATTATTGATTTTTTCGAAAAAAGTTTCGAGAGGTTCAAGTCCTCCAGCAGACGCTCCAAGCGCCACAACTGGAAATGTATATTCCATTTTAATTTATTTATTTCTTTATTGTAAAGTAAAAAGTGGTTCCTTCACCAACTTTCGAAGTCAACCAAATTTTACCTCCTAAAAACTCTACAGATCTTTTTACGATTGAAAGTCCAATACCTGTGCCATCAAACTCAGTTTTGTTGTGAAGTCTTTGAAAAAGCACAAAAATTTTGTCAAAAAACTGAGCGTCAATTCCAATTCCGTTGTCAGAGAATGAAAATTCCCAATCAAATTCATTTTCAGTGACTTTAATGTCAATGATTGGTGGCACATTTGCTTTTGAATATTTTATAGCATTATCAATCAAACCATGAAAAATATGTATAAAAACAGCTTTATAAGTATTTAAAATGGGTAAAGTGTCAGATTTTATAATGACTGATTTTTCAGCGATTACTTGTCTTCTTAGCTCTTTAAAGCTAGATAATACTTCATTTAAATCTACGTTTTCTAAATCTTCTGTTGGTCTATTTGCACGAGAATATTGAAGTAAATCAAGTATAATTTGTTTCATTCTTTTAGCACCATCAGTAGCATAATTGATGTATAAAAGTGCTTTTTCGTCTAATTGATTTTCATATTTTCGTTTCAATTGATCCATAAAACTTGTGATCATTCTCAAAGGTTCTTGCAAATCGTGAGAAGTGATAAAAGCAAATTGTTCTAATTCTTTATTAGATCTCTCTAATTCAGAAGTATAGTTTTTTAAAGATTCATTGAGCGCTTTTAATTCTAGTTCTTGGTTTTTTTGTTTGGTTAAATCTGTGATTGCACCAACCATTCTCAAGGCTTTTCCTTGGTGATCTCTAATAAAAATACCTTTATCAATTACAAAAACGGTTGCCCCGTCTTTTTTTATAAATCGATATTCCTCAGCCCATTTGAGAATTTTAGGATTATCTATAGATTTATAGAGCGATTTTTTAACTCTTTCAACATCCTCTTCGTGTATTTGATTTGTCCATAATCGTGTAGCTGGATTTTCATTATTTAAATCATATCCTAAAATTGTTTCAAAACCAATTCCCCAATAATGTGTGTCATTAATTATTCCCCAATCATAAATAGCGTCAGTAGTTGCTTCAGCAACTTTTTCAAAACGTTCATTGGCTTCAATCAACTCAATTTCTGATTTTTTCTTTTGAGTAATGTCTTTAAAATAGGCAGATAATCCACTTTCAGATGGATACACAGTTACTTCAAACCATTTATCTAACGTATTATAATATTCTTCATAATTTTTAGAAACACCAGTTAACATTGCGATTTGATTATTTTTATAAAAATCGGTGTCTTGGGCATCTTTAAATATTTCCCAAAAATGTTTTCCAACAATATTTTCTCTTTTTAGATTGTTGATTTCTTCTGCTTTTTTGTTCCAATATGTTACAATCCATTGTTTGTCAACGGCATAAAAACCATCACTAATACTTTCTAAAATATCGTTTTTTTCTTCTAAAATTTTTATTGCTTTTTCATTTGCCAATTTTTTTGAAGTGATGTCAATTCTAATTGCAACATATTGAAATGGTTTATTATTTTTATCTAAAAAAGGCACAACAGTAATATCTGCCCAATAATAAGACCCGTCTTTTGCTCTATTTTTTACTTCTCCTCGCCATACTTTTCCTGCGGTAATTGTATCCCACAATTCAGCAAAAAATGCTTTTGAATGGTATTTTGAGTTTATTAATTTATGAGTATTCCCAATTAATTCTTCCTTTGAATATTTAGAAAGATTACAGAATTGATCGTTCACAGATATGATAAAGCCGTTTGCATCAGCAATGGTGATGCTTGCAGATTGATCTAAAGCAAATTTATAATCTTCGAGTGTTTTTAAACTTTTTTGAAGTGCTATTTCATTGACTTTTTGAATATGAATATCTTGAACACTTCCAAATATTTTTCTGCATTTCCCATTTCTACGTTCACTTTTTCCAATAGATCTCAGCCATTTTTCTTTTCCTGTTGGGGTGATAATTAATAACTCTTTGTCAAATTCAGTCCCAATTTCAAACAATTCTTTTAACGCTTTTTTTATTTCTTCAAGACTTTGCTTTGATATAAATTCTACACCAGCGGTTTTTATAGGGTCATAATCATCATCAACTTCAATAATTTTTTTTGTCATTAACGACCAATACATGTTGAACTCTGTGTCACTAACGAGGTCTAATTCCCAACTTCCAATTTTTGCCAATTCAGAAGTTTGCTGCAATAATTCTTCAGTTTTTGTTTCTTTAGTAACATCCAAAATAAGTGAATTGTAAATCACGGTTCCATCAATTAAAAACTTTGGTGTTCCATAACCCGCATTTACTCTTAACTCTCCATTTGGCAACACATGACTCCAACGAAATGACCAGTCTGATTTATTTTGGATAGATTCTTTGATACTTTGTTTTAATTTATCATAATCACCTCCCTGCAGTATTTGATCCCAAATCAAATTACTATTTTTAACAACTTCATCAGGTTTCAAGCCCCATACTTTTGTTGCACCTTTTGTAACATTGATGATTGAATCTTTACCATCAGGATGAACGATGTATTGAAATGCCACACCAGGAAGATTGTTGGTGAAAGATGCCAATCTGAGCTCATATTCTTTTCTATCATGAATATCCTGAAAACTACCATAAATTCTCTTGGTAACGCCATTCAATTGTTCAACATTTGCTATTGAACGAAACCATCTTTCGTTTAATTTTTTTGTAATTTTTATTGCTTCAAAATCATAACCCTCCCCAGTTTCAATGGCATGCGCGATTTTTTCTCTAACCATTTGTCTGAAATCTTCTCTGTATAAATTAATACCGTTTTCCAAATTTGGGATAAAATTCTCAGGATCAGTTTCGTGCAATTCATATACAAGATCAGACCAATAAAGTTTGGAATTTTCTAAATCTATTTCCCAAAAACCAATTTTTGATAAAACGCTCGTACTTCTATTTAATTCTTTTAATTTTTTTTCTTCTGTGACATCTTTTGCTGCCGAGAAAATCAGTTTGTCTTTCAAATCCGAAGTGCAATGCCAATTTAACCATATAATTTTTTCATTTTTTGTGATAAATCTACTTTCGAATTGATAATTAATTTTTCCTTCTCCTAATTTTTTTAACTCATTTGCTACTTTTTCTTGGTCTTCAGGATGTATAAATTTTTGTAAAGATTCATATTTAATTTCATCCAATGAAAATCCTAATAAATCACAACCAGCCTCGTTTATTTTCAAAAAACGACCGCTAAAATCCATCACGCAAAGGATATCTGGGATGGTATTGTAAACCTGTTTTAAATCTTTTTCTAATATTTTTCTATAGATTTCAGAAGCAATAAATTTTTCTAATTTTTGTGTGGTTTTTAGGCGATAATTTATTAAAGAACCTTTTTTTGAAGTTCCAATTAGCATCACACCCACAATTTCATTTTTAAATTCGAGTGGTAAACCCAATATTGATTTTAATCCCGTATTTTTCGCGCCTTCTTTTCTGACGGAAAAATCGTTTATTTCTCTCTCATCCCACAAAAGTGATATTGATTTTTCCCAAATATTTCCTGGCATTCCAATTCCTTTTTTAAGGGAATCTACATCATCAAAAGCATCGTAAAACGATTCGTCTTTTGCATGAGAGGCAATGAGTTGAATTAAATTTTGTTCCAAATTTGGACACCAAATTTCAACCAAATCAAAGTTTCCATAATCGCTAATTTCTTTGCAAAGTTTTTTTGAAGCATCTTTTAATTCTTCCTCTTCATTAAAACAATAGCTTAACTTATTTAAAAGTTCTTTTTCAAATTCCAGTTTTTTTTGTTCGGTAACGTCTCTTTCTATAGAAATCCAATGTGTAAACCAACCTTTGCTGTTTGCAACGGGTGTTAATGAGAAATTATTCCAAAATTCTTCGCCATTTTTCTTATAATTTACAATTGTTAAATTTGAACTTTTCCATTCTCTGATGTCTTTCCCAAGTCTTGCTAACTCTTTTTTGTTAGATTTTGGTCCTTGCAAAATTCTTGGTGTTTTTCCTATAACTTCTTCAGCAGTATAACCTGTGATTTTGGTAAAGGCATCGTTTACATAAATTATTTTTGGACCAGGCTCATCAAATGGCTCAGCTTCCGTAATCAAAACACAATCTGTAGCGTTTGTTACCACACTTTCCATCAATTTCAGTCGTTCTTCCTCTTCTTTATGTTGTGTAATATCTTGAACTGTACCCTCAAATTCAATAGGTTTTCCTGATTCATCTCTTAATAGATTTCCAATTTCATGCACCCAACGAATTTTGTTGCCGTCCACAATAATCCTATGAATATGATTTAAAGGAATTTTATCTAAAAGTGCTAATTTTTGATTTTTTTCAAAACTTTTCAAATCATCAGGAAAAATTGTAAGCAAAAAATTTTCATAGGAAACTTCAAATGTTTCTTTGCTTTTTCCAAATATTTTATAGATTTCGTCTGACCATGAAAGTTTATTTGTGCTTAGATTTAGTTTCCAATATCCAACTTTTGCAATACTTGAAATCACATTCAATTTTTTTTCAAAAATCTTTAATGATTTTATTTGAGCTTCTTTTTCGGTGACGTCAATTGCAACAATCAGGAAACATTCTTTATCATCAAAGTTTACCTTTTGACCATTAATTTCAATTCGAACTAATTCTCCTGACTTTTTTTGATGAGAAAAAATACCGAAATTAATTTTACCAATCTCATGTTTTTGACTTTCAAGGTCTAATAAAATATTATTTTTTTCTTCTGGATGCTGTAAATCAGAGTTTGATAAAGATAAAAACTCGCTTTTTGTATATTGGTAAAGTTCAATTGCAACACTATTTACATGATGTATTTTTTGCGTTTTCAAATCATAAATCCAAGAAGGCAAAGGATTTAGATTTAAAATTTGCTCAATATCTAAATTTTTAAAAGTCATTTTAAATCAGATTAATGAATAATTTTCCATAAAAAAATTATGAAAATTGACTTGAAGAAAGTGTTTTTGGTTTACTTTCAAATGTAAGAAATTTAATCGTTTGATGTTTCGAAAATCTAAATAAATTTACGTTACTTCATTGAGTTTTGATATGAATGAAAAATTAAAGTTAGATTTAAAAAAAAGTAATTTTTTAAAAAAGTCGGGATGACAGGATTTGAACCTGCGACCACACGACCCCCAGCCGTGTACGCTACCAGACTGCGCTACATCCCGAATTATTAAATAATAATTTAAAAAATAAAAGTCTCAAAATGTGTTTTGAGACTTTTATTTTGAGCCGATAGAGGGACTCGAACCCACGACCTGCTGATTACAAATCAGCTGCTCTAGCCAGCTGAGCTACATCGGCTTTTGAATGCGCAAATTAAGGATAAAAAAAGTAGATTTACAAGAAAAAAACAATTTTATAACTTGATTTGGAATAATTTTATTTAGAAAATTTTGTTTAACTCACTGCTTCTTTATAAATTTTCAAACAACGTTCTCTTGCAAATGCGTGTTCAACAATTGGTTTTGGATAGGTAAATTCTTGAAAATCAGGAACCCATTTTTTTATATAATTCAGTTTTTTATCAAATTTTTCAATTTGTGAAGTCGGATTAAAAATTCTGAAATAGGGTGACGCATCCACTCCTGAGCCTGCAACCCATTGCCAATTTCCAACATTGCTTGCCATTTCATAATCATGTAATTTTTCAGCAAAATACGCTTCACCCCATCTCCAATCAATCAACAAATGTTTGCATAAAAAACTACCTACCAACATTCTAACTCTGTTGTGCATAAACCCAGTTTCGTTTAATTGACGCATTCCTGCATCAACCAAAGGATATCCTGTTTTGCCTTCACACCAAGAGTTGAATTCTTCTTCATTATTTCTCCACAAAATTCTGTCGTATTTTGGTTTAAAACTTTGAGAAACTGTATGAGGAAAATGCCATAAAATTTGCATAAAAAATTCCCGCCAAATCAATTCTTGCCAAAAAATTTCATTTTCTTCAGCAATCGCTTTTTGAATCATTTTTCGAATACTAACCGTTCCAAATCTCAAATGAGGTCCCAAACGCGATGTGGAATCTTTTTCGGGAAAATTACGTGTTTCTTCGTATTCTTGAATCAATTTTGGTAAAACTGTAAAAGGCAAAACTTTTTGTTTAGAACTTGTAAAGCCAATTTCAGAAAGGGTCAAATTTGGGAAATCAATATTTTTTACCAAATTCGCCAACAATTTTTCAGATTTGAAAATAGTGATTTCAATAGTTTTGAATTTTTCTTTCCAAGCTTTCATAAATGGCGTGTAAACCACATAAGGAGTTCCATCTTTTTTGACATTTTCGTTTCGTTCAAAAATTACTTGGTCTTTGAAAGTGTGAAATTCAATGTTTTTTTCTTGAAGAAAATTTGCTACTTCTTGATCTCGTTTAGTAGCATAGGGTTCATAGTCGTGATTTGTAAAAACAGATTCAATACTATATTTTTCAGAAATTTTTTCAAAAATAGCTATGGGTTTTCCATGAAAAATTGCAATTCCGCTTGAAAATTCTTTTTCAAGTTCAGTGCGCATTTCTTGTAAAGTCTTATGAATAAATGAAACTCTTGCATCATTTTTTGGGAGTTTATCAAGAATTTCTGAATCAAAAATAAAGATAGGTAAAACAGGATTTTTAGATTTTAATGCGTTAAAAAATCCCACATTATCATCCAATCTCAAGTCTCTACGAAACCAAAATAAATTAATTTTTTGTGTCATTTGTTTGGTATTCTCCAAATAATTCGAGGAGTTTTTTTTGTCTATAATTGAATATTTCTTCCAATTTTGGTTTCACTAAAAACGGATGAACAAGCTGTCCTAAAAATCCTAAAGGAACTTTATAATCAATAATATCTTCCAATTCAACACCACCTTCAATTTCATGCACAAAATGTTTGTGATGCCACAAAGCATAAGGTCCATATAATTGAATATCAACAAAATACTCTTTGGGTTTTAGTTGCGTAATTTCAGAAACCCACTTTGTTTTGATTCCAAAAATTGGAGTCACCAAATATTGAATTATCTGTCCTGCAAACATTGGTTTTTCGGCTCCTGAAATGATGTCAAAACTCATAGATTCAGGAGTAATGATTTTTAAATTTCTAGGATTTGATAAAAATTCCCATGCTTTGTCCAAGCCAATTGGAAGTAGTTGTTTTTTGTGTAGGGTATAAATTTTCATGCTAATTATTTACCAAAACGTAGAAGTTTAGAGATGTTGCAATACATAACCAAAACATGTATGGAAGTAATAAATATTTATATTTTCCAACATTTTTACTCAAATTGAAATAAAAATAAAAGAGGACTAAGGTTAGCAAAATAATACCTATTAATGAAGTTAAAACCAAATGTTGGTTAAAAAAAAGATAATTCCAGCTAACATTTAGGAAAAATTCAATTAGGAAAAAACTAAAGATTAGTGTTTTATTGATTTCCGATGTAAAAAGTTTTGCTAAGTAAATGGAAAAACAAATCATAATTGCTGTCCAAGCAACTCCAAAAACCCAACCATAAGGAGTCCAAGGTGCTTTGTTTAAGGTTGAATACCATTCTGAAGTTGGACCTTCGTTCATTAAAAAACTACCAATTGCCAATCCTCCAAAATTAATTGCAAGAAAAATGAGCAACAACCAGATTTTTTTCAATTGTTTTGAGATTTAGACTCAAATATAGCTATTTCTTTAAGAATATTGTCTGCTTCTAAGTATTTTTGATCACTTTTACTTCTATTGATTGATTGCAATTTATAGGCTTCTTCCATTAATTTTTTATATCTGTATTGCAATTTTTCAACTTCAGTTTTCTTTTTAAACAATCCAAACATGGCTTTATTTTAAATGATTGACGATTTTAGAACTTGTAGGATTTGTGATTGAAAAATAATAATCAATCAATTTACCATTTTTATCCACCAAATATTTCTGAAAATTCCATTTTACAGACGAACTCTTATTTCCGTTCAAACTTTTGGATGTTAACCATCCATATAAAGGATGTTGGTTTTCTCCTTTTACGTCGATTTTTTCGGTCATTAAAAAAGAAACGGCATAATTTATTTCACAAAATTCTTGAATTTCAGAGGCATTTCCTGGCTCTTGCTTTCCAAATTGATTACAAGGAACTCCAATAACAACTAGATTATCTTTGTGTTCTTGGTGTAACTTTTCTAAATCTTCATATTGAGGGGTGAAACCACATTTTGAGGCAACATTTACAAATAAAATATACTTGTTTTTGAAATCTGAAAACTGAATTGGTTTTCCTTGAAGACTATTTATTTTAATATTATATAAACTCATTTTTTAGATTTTAAAACTTACAATTCCACAATCAAGCTCAAAAATTTGACCAGAAATCGACAATGCATTGTCTGAAATTAAAAAACTAGCGAGATCAGCAACTTCTTTTGGATGTAAAAATTTTTTCAAAGGATGACGTTCTGTGATGCTTTCAATCATCTTTTCGTTTCGTAACAGTTTGGATGCCAAATCAGTATCTGTAATTGTTGGTGCAATGGCATTTATACGAATTGTTGGGGCTAATTCTGCGCCTAAAGATTTTGTCAAACCTTCCACACCCGATTTTGCAGCTGCAATACTAGCATGAAAAGGCATTCCAAGTTTTGCAGCAACAGTGCTAAATAACAAGATTGAAGGATTTTTTCCTTTTTTCAATGAAGGTAAAAAATGTTGAATCGCTTTTACAGCGCCAATGACATTGATTTCAAAATCTTCTCTAAATTCCTCTAATTTGATTCTTGATATTGGTTTTAAATTGATACTCCCCGGGCAATATATCAACGTATCGATTTCATCAATCGTTGGTAATTCGTCAGTTAAAATATTGCAAGTGTAATGTGTTAAATTCTTATGTGAATTTTCCGGTTCATTTCTGCTGATATTTACAACATGATTTTTTTCTATTAAAGCTTTTACAATCGCATTTCCAATTCCTCTACTTCCGCCAATTACAACTATTTTTTTCATTTTTTTCTTATGGTCTTCCTTTTAAACGCTTCTCAATCTTTTGTTTAACAAGAGTCAAGCGTTTCATCTGATCCATGATTGAAGGATCATTTTTTGTTTTGTAAAATTCGTTCAATTCTAAGATAAGTGATTTCACTTCTCTTGATGCCAAAATTCGTTCGCTTGTCGTTTTGAAAGCGAAATTTCTGTTTTCAAATTCTTGGGCTCTGTCTAATAATTCCATTATGTATTTTAGTAATTTTTCTAATCCTCGAATATAAATATTTTTAATAGAAAGTCAACACAAATACGCTCTTTTTTATTCTACGATAGCAGGAATACCTTTCAAACGTTTTTCAACTCGTTTTTTGATCGCAGTTAAGCGTTTCATGATTTCCATGATTTGCGCTTCTTTGTTCTGTTTATAAATTTCATTTAAGCTTAAAATCAATGATTTAGCTTCTCTTGCAGCTAAAATTCTGTCACTTGTCGTAGGAAATTTCATCTTTCTTTGTTCGAACTCAAGTGCTTGTTTAATTAAGTCCATGCTTTAATAATTTAAGGTGTTTTGTAATTCTACAATTTTTTCTGGAGTATTGAATGCGCCTCCAAAATAAGAGGTTACAGTCGAGGAAGTTTCATCTTTAATACCTCTTGATGAAACACACAAATGTTTCGCATCAATAATCACAGCAATATTTTCTGTTTGCAAAGCTGTTTTCAATTCTTCTGCAATTTGATT
Source organism: Flavobacteriaceae bacterium CG2_30_31_66 (assembly GCA_001873065.1). GTDB lineage: Bacteria > Bacteroidota > Bacteroidia > Flavobacteriales > Flavobacteriaceae > Polaribacter. The sequence continues at coordinate 6,494 of MNYM01000036.1, read as the reverse complement.
GGTTAAACGCTCTTGAACTTGTGGTCTTTTGGCATAATATTGTACAATTCTGTTCAATTTAGATAATCCAATTACTTTTCCAGATGAAATGTAAGCAACATGTGCTTTTCCAATAATCGGCACAAAATGGTGTTCGCAATTTGAATAAAATGTAATATTTTTTTCAACCAACATTTGATTGTATTGATATTTGTTATCAAACAAGGCAACTTTTGGTTTGTTTGCAGGATTCAATCCTGAAAAGATTTCATCAATATACATTTTAGCAACTCTTTCAGGAGTCCCTTTTAATGAATCATCAGTTAAATCCAATCCCATAACACTCATAATTTCTGCGAAAAGTACGGAAATCTTTTCCTTTTTTTCGGTATCAGAAATATCAAATGCATTGGATTTCATTGGTGTTTTTAAACCTGTGTATAAATGGTCATCTCCAACTTCTTCGAATGAAAATCCGTTTAAATTTTGTGCTGTTGCTTTTTCTTTTAGTAAAATTTCTGTAATCATTTTTTTTGTTCTTTTTAGTGTGCTGTCTTTAAGTACTCCAAACTTAAATCAAAGCACGATTTTTAGTTTATCTTTTTGATATAGAGTTGTTTGAAATAGATTTTTGTCTGCTACATTTGAATCTGCCTTCTTCAAATGGTCTTAATTTTTCGTGTTTTGTTTTTCTGCCCTGTACTCTTTCTCTCCACATTTTGAAGCTTTTAGGTTTCATTTCTTTCCGCATCAACTCAATTACTTCTTGTTCTTTCAGACCAAATTGAAATTGGATGGCTTCAAAAGAAGTACGATCTTCCCAGGCCATTTCTATAATTCTGTCTATTTGGGCATCATTCAAAGTATTCATTTAATACAATTCGTAATTTTTAGTATTTTCAATTTTTAAATCAATCAATTTGTCGAGAAATTTTTTGTTTTCTTTCAACAATTTGTTTTTTGTAAATTTCACAAAGTTTCCTTGAGCATGAATGCTAAATGTATCTGTGTTATAAATGTGTAATTGATAAAAAGGAATAGCCCAACTATAATTTTTAAGACCTTTATTAATGTGAACTAGAATTCCTTTTTCACGCAATTCAATATTTCCATAATTGATATCAGCAACTGCATTCATTAGTGATGAAAATCCAGGACTAACTTGCGTTATCATCATTCTTTTTGAACCAACACCACCTAATTTAATCGCTTGAAAAAATGAAAAGGGTTTTCCCAACAAATCGTTGAAAAATGCGGTGGCTTCTTTATTATCGTGGGTAGTTTCGTACATCATAACACTTGCAAAGATAATATTGTTTAACAATTTATAAATATAGTTAAACAGAAATTAACAAATAATTATCTTTTGAAAAAAACTCGTTGATTTTACTCGTTTTTTAGCATTCTCGTTCTGTCCGTCAAAGTATGTTTGATGAGAATTCTTCTGTTTTCGTTCATAACTTCTTTGTTATTTCTCAAATTCCAAAGGATTTCCGCAGCTTTTTTTCTTGCAGATGCCGCATTTACGATTGGAAGTGGATAATCAACACCCAATTCAAAATTGTTAAATTGTTGGTCTAAAGTTGTCATTAAATAAGGCTCATGAATAAAAGGTAGCGGCAAATTTTTCAATTCAGGCACCCATTCTTTGATGAAGGTGGCGTCCTCATCATGTTCTAAACTATTTTTTACAGGGTTGTAAATCCGGATGTTATTAATTCCGGTTTCAGCAGCTTGCATTTGCAGTTGTGGAAAGTGAATGCCTGGCTCAAAATCCAAAAACATTTGCGACAAATGATGGGTTGCTTCTTGCCAAGGTTGCCACAAAATATGCGTAAAAAATGAAACCAATAGTGAACGCATTCTGAAGTTTAAAAAACCAGTTTCATTCAAGCAGCGCATGCTTGCATCTACTAACGGAAAACCTGTTTTTCCCTCAATCCAAGCTGTTTTATATTCAGCTGAAATGCTTTTTTTCAATTTGTGATAGCCTTTATTGATGCTTGCATTTTCCATGGTATGTTCCATTTCAAACTTTTGGATGAAATGTGCTTGCCAACGCAATCTAGAAATAAATGCGCTCAAATGTCTTTTGTTTGATTCCGTTTTTAAATCATGTGCTTTTTGAAAAACTTGTCGTATTGATAAATTTCCCCACGCAATATAAGGTGACAACCTGCTCGTGCTTTTTCTTGACAATGCAGGTTTTGATATGTTGAACATGTATTCTTTATGACGTTCCTCAAAAAATGAATTCGCATATTTCCAACCTGTTTTTGTGCCTCCTTTTTGAAAAATTTTGTTTATAGAAGTGTTTAAATTTGCGGTATGAAAAGTGTTTTCAAGCTTTTTAATTTCATCAATGGTTACTAATTTTTCTGATTGATATTCATTGATAATTTGAGGAGCATTCATATAATCTTCCCAACTTTCAAACCAATCTTCTCTATTTAACAAACCTCTTAAAACACCATTATTGATATTTTCTATCCAATGAATGGAATTATTTCTACAATATCTCACAAACTCTTTATCTCGATTATAGGTAATCAATAAACCAGTTTCTTGGTGTGAAAAAACAGTATTGATGGTATAAAAATTTTGTAATTGATTAAAAGCAGTCACAACTTCAGTATTGACTGTGAGAATTTTAGTATTAAATGCAGCCAAATCATCATTCATATCCACCAAAGATTGTTTGATAAAATTCCAATGACGTTCGCTATAATGAACATCTTCAATCAAAGAATTTTCAAAAACATATAACAATAAAATACGTTTTTCTGATGATAAAGCATTGAAAATCGCCTCATTATCTTGCAAACGCAAATCACGTTTAAGCCAAACAATATTGATTTCTTCTTTAATATTCATCTAAATGATTGATAATATGATGCGCTTTTTCTTGAATTTCAGCAAGTTCTGAGGGTGTCATTTTTCCTAACACACTGTACATCATTTTCATTCTGAAATTTGAGGCCAATTGTTCTTTTTTTTCTTCCAGAAAATTCCAATACAGGCTGTTAAAAGGACAAGCGTTTTTAGTTGTTTTTTCTTTATTATTATACACACACAAACCACAATAATTACTCATTTTATTGATATAACTTCCTGATGAAACATAGGGTTTTGTGGCTATTTTTCCGCCATCTGCAAACTGACTCATGCCTCTTGTATTGGGCAATTGAACCCATTCAACAGCATCAACATAAATTCCCAAATACCAGGCATCAATTTCATCTGGATGAATTTGTGTAAGTAAGGCAAAATTCCCAGTAATCATTAACCTTTGAATGTGATGTGCGTAACCATTGTCCAAAGAATTATGAACGGCATTTTTCAAACAATTCATTTTGGTGTTTCCTGTCCAAAAAAACTCAGGCAGTTTATGATGATTTTGCAAAAAATTTTCTGTCTTATAATTTGGCATCAACATCCAATACATGCCTCTCATATATTCACGCCAGCCAATAATTTGTCTGATAAATCCCTCAACTTGCGAAATGTCAATCTCATTTTTTCTTTCACGATAGGTTTTCAAAACTTTGTCAACAATTTCTATTGGTGAAATCATTTTGGTATTCATTGCAAATGATAATTTGGAATGAAATAGAAAAACATTGTCTGTGTGCATAGCATCTTGATAATCACCAAAATGAACCAATAAATGTTCGCAGAAATAGTCCAATTGTTTTAAAGATTGTTCTCTATTTATAGGATATTCAAAATATTTTGAATTGATTTTTCCAATACTTCCTATAGACGCAATTTCAAGTTCATTCACAATTTCTGAAACATCATTGTCAAAGTTTTTTTGAAGTGGAACTAACACTTCTTTGTTCCATTTTTGTCTGTTGGATTTGTCATAATTCCAAAGTCCACCTTCAGGTTGGTTATTCACCACAAGAATTTGATGTTTTTTTCGCATTTCGCGGTAAAAATTTTCCATCAAAAATTGCTTTTTCCCTTTGAAAAAATTCCCTAAATCGTTTCTTTCCGTATAAAAATGTTCTGTTGAAAAAACTTCGGATGCAATGTTGATTTCCTTACAAAAATCCGACAATTGTTTGTCCAATCTATATTCATCAGGTTCTTGATATTCAAACTTATCAATGTTGTGTTCATTGAAAAGTAATGCTAAATTTTCAGTGAGTTGTTGTTTGTTTCTGGAATCATTGATTTTTAAATAAATAATTTTATGATTTTCTCTTTCAAGATTTTCAGCAAAAGCTCTCATTGCCGCAAAAAAACCAGCAATTTTTTGAATATGATGTGTTACATAATCTGTTTCTTGTCGCATTTCAAAAAGACAATACACCACATTTTCATCTGCTTTAGTAAACCAAGAATGATTACTATTTAGTTGATCTCCAAGGATTAATCGTAAAATACTCATTTTAAAAAAGGGTTTTTTCTAACCAAAGATTTCTGAATTTATAATTTCCATCATAATTTTGCGCTTGAAACTGCGTGTTGAATTTTCGGTCTCTTGGGTCATTTCCAACACCAGAAACATACATCCAATTTCCGTAATTGCTGTGAACGTCATAATCTAGTAATATAGATTCGAAATAAGCAGCCCCAATTCGCCAATCTAACAGCAATTCTTTGGCAAAATACGAAGCCACATTTTGTCTTCCTCTGTTGCTCATCCAACCAGTTTCCTTGAGCTCAATCATATTTGCATTTACAAAATTATCTTTGGTTTTTCCTTGAATCCACTGAGAAATAGCTTTTGAATTGTTGTTCCAATGATATTTGACATCTAAAATTCCTTCAATTTGGAAGATTTTTGAACCATATTTTAATGAAATAAACTTGAAATAATCTCTCCAAATCAATTCAAATATTACCCAATAAGTCGATTCGTTTGAACCAAATTCTTTTTCATATTGTTTTATTCTCCAATAAATTGTTTTGGCTGACAAGCTGCCATTTGCCAACCAAGGAGAAAATTTTGTACTGTAATCAATGCCAACCAATCCATTTCTAGTGTTTTTGTAAACGGATACTTTTTTGGTTTCAAAAAGGTAATAATTTACTCTTTTTAGTGCTTCAGTTTCTCCACCTTTAAAAGGGAAAGCTGTATTTCTATTCGTACTAAAATCTTCAAAACCCAAATCTTCCAAAGTTGGAATTTTGGTATTATTGTCAATTAAGTTTGTTTCATTCACCTTAGAAACCGAAATTTCAGCTTCAATTCTTACTTTTTTCTCAACACCTTTTCTGAAGTTGGTAAAAACATCAGGAATTTTTGAGTAATCATTAGAAACAACATTTGGATGGTATAAAAATTGGTCAAAATCCTCTATAAATTTCACATTCGGAAGTGCTTTTTTAAGAAGATGGTTGGTCTGTAATTCCTCATCAGTCCATTCTTTTTGGGTATAAATGGTTTCCACTGAAAATTCCTCGCATATTTTTGGCAATTTATCCTCAGGATTTTTAAAATAGGTGAGAAGCGTGATGTTTAAATCTGCCAGATTTCTTTTTAAATCAGTAATCGTTTCAATCAAAAATTTTGCTCTGAATTTTTCTGTTTTTTTAAATCCGAAAGTATCTATTTCAAAATATTTTGGATCAAAAAAATAAACAGCAATTGCCTTTTCATGATGATGAATCGCTTTAAAAAGAGAGGTATTGTCTAAAGTTCGTAGATTGTTACGAAACCAAATTACGCTTGTGTTGTTTTGTTTCTTCTGCATTTTTCGCTACAATATTTTACATTTTCCCAGTTTTTTTCCCATTTTTTTCGCCATGTATAAGGTTTGTTGCAAGTCAAACAAATCTTTTGGGGTAGGTGTTCTTTTTTCAAAAATTTATTTATTGATGTTGTTAATCATTCCATTAAAAACAAACCAATGAAAGGGCATTACTGCATACCAATAGAATCTTCCTGCAATTCCTTTTGGTCTAAAAGTAGCTGTTTGATGCAACTGATTGTTTTGAATTTTGAATTCTAACCAAGCTTCACCTGGCAAAATCATTTCTGCATACAACAACAACTTTCCTTTCTCTTTATCCGCATAAATCACTCTCCAAAAATCTAATGCGTCACCTGCATTTAATTCTGTTGGATGTCTTCTTCCTCTTCTTAAACCAGTTCCACCATAAAATTGGTCTATAAAACCTCGAATTTTCCAGAGAAAAGTGCCATAATACCAACCAGTTTCACCACCAATTGCCCAAATTCTATCCAATGATTTTTCCTTATCTTTTAAGGTTCTTTTTTTATAATCTTTAAAACAACCGAATTCAGGAACATTGATAAATTCATGGACATAATTTTTTAATTTTCCACTGCTGATATATGAATCTTTCCAACTTGAAAGAATGCTATTTTGTTCGATTTTGACGAATGCCAATTCTACAGCTTCTTTATAAGTCATTGGAGTTACATTCAACATCTGATTGATATTACTCTTAATTCCAATCACTTCAACACCCATTGAATTGACGAGTGTGCTTGCCAATTTGTAGGAAGTCGAGGTTACGAAATACAACCAATAAGAAGA
>MNYM01000019.1 GCA_001873065.1 Flavobacteriaceae bacterium CG2_30_31_66 | reverse complement strand
TGTAAACAAATTAGAAGATTTAAAAAAATTAAAAAAATCATAGCACAGATTTGAAATCTATGCCCTCCACCCCAAAACTTCAAAACATTCCGCTTTTCCTTTAACACATTCCGCTTTGAGGTTACAACAAGTTGCTTCATGTTAGATAAATGTCGCTTTATGGTTACTTCTTGCTGTCTTATTGTTACTTTTTGCTGCTTTATGGTAACTTCTTGACGCTCTATTGTTGGAGTGTTCCGCAAACAATATACATCAGCAATAGAGCGACATGCGTCAGCAATAGAGCGACATGCGTCAGCAATAGAGCGACATGCGTCAACAATAAAATGACATACATCAACAATAAAGTGACATACATCAACAATAAAGTGACATACATCAACAATAGAGTGACATGTATTCCACGCTAGTGCGAGCGTCTCCTCGTATCCACACTAATCAATTACTGCCCCGACCGCTCGGATATGTTCAACGGTCGATAGCGCAGATTTGCAATCTGTGCGCGCAAAGTATTTAAAAAATTGATATATTTACCATAAAAAACCACAAGATTATTATTTTAGCACCGCAAGAAACTATGCTGGGTTAGATTATGAATTGGAGGTTTTAGTGCTTAATTTGTGATGAAAATTGTTTTGTGCACGGATTATAAATCCGCGCTATCGGGTTTTAGCTTTTGATCAGGATGAAAAATTAACTATCAATTATAGTGATAATGGTGTGGGTTGTATTCTTAAAAAAGGAAATGACCTACAAAATACGGAAAACCGAATACAAGCTAACAACGGAACAATTATATTTGAATCTCATCCTAATGAGGGATTTAAGGCAAAAATCATAGTGTAATATGTTTAAAAAAGTTCTAGTTTCTGATGATTTAGGCTGCACCAATGAAGGGGTGTTATCTGTAATTAAAAGTCTGAAAATTAAACATGCAGAACAAGCACAATATTGTGATGACGCTTGTCTTAAAATTAAAAGGACACAATTAGACTTAGATCCTTTCGATTTATTTATCACAGATTTATCCTTTGTAAAAGACCACAGAGAGCAAAAATATACCTCTGGTAAAGAGTTAATTATCGCGCTGAAAAAAGAGTACCCGCATCTTAAAATCATTGTGTATTCTGTAGATGACCGACTTCAAAAAGTTCGTTTTTTAATGAATGTACATCAAACAAATGGGTATGTATGCAAAGGAAGACAAGGTTTAGTAGAGTTGGAAAACGCTATACATGCTGTTTATAAAAATGAAATCTATGTATCTCCTCAATTGAAGCCAGCATTAAGTCCTAAAAATGACCTAGAAATAGAAGATTTTGATATTTTATTGATAAAATTGCTATCTAATGGACTTTCTCAAGAGGAAATTAGCGCACATTTTAAAAATGAAAATAGATCACCTAATAGTCTAAGCTCTATAGAAAAACGCCTGAACAAACTTCGCATTCAATTCAAAGCAAATAATGCCATCCACTTAGTGGCTATTGTTAAAGATTTAGGATTAATTTAAATTCATTTTATTTTTTTTCTTCTATTACGGATATCCGTAAAATAACTTTTTGGAAGGAAGTTATTTTTGTGTAAGATTTCTGCTTTAAAAATCTTTAGGGGGATAGATATTAAGAGGGGAAATTGTTATTAAACAAAACCTTACGGTTTCCCGTAAAGTTTTGTTTCTTATTCAAGGTATGTTTGGTTTCAATAAGTAACCAAATTAAAAACTAAAATCATGAACAACCATTTACTTCAATTTGGAAGCAAACAAAAAAATTGCATACTTTTTCAAGAAATATGAAATTGTATGTCAAAAATCATTACATTCGTTCGAACTATTTATGAAAAATTAATCAAAAAAATTGCAACCCTTTCAACAAACCATTTTAGTTTACCTGCTAAGAACCATTTTTTGAATTTGGAATTGCTTATCCAAACATGTACTTAAAAAACTACTTCCAAAAAATATCGAGTTTTAAAGCTCATATAGTTACTTTTATAATCCTTAGTGGGCTTGTACTGAATGTTTATGGAATGTTTCCTTTCAAGTCGCTCTTTGACTATTTCAATGCGCTTTCAGGAACTATTCGTGCAAACAAAACAGAAGTTTGTATTGGGGAAGGAACACAAATTATATTTGAAGCGATTGAAGGCAAAGCTCCTTTTACGTTTACCTATCAAATAAATACAGGTGCAGAAACAAATATTTCTACTACTGGTGATGCTACAACAGTATCTTTAAATTTTGATGCCAAAAGTGCTGCAGGTACTTTTGAGTATAAACTGATTAAAATAAAAGACAGTGAAGCTACTGAAACAACTATTTCTAGTCAATCTGTTACTGTTAGAGTAAATGCACCACCAGTTGCTACTTTTACGTTTACAAATGACAATTCATGTTCTGGTGAAACAGTTCAGTTTAATGATGCTTCAACAGGAAGTGGAACTTTTTCTTATTTGTGGGATTTTGGAGATGGAAAAACATCAACCCAAAAAGATCCTAGTCATGTTTTTGAAGCTTTAGGTTGTGGTGCACGAAATTTCACTGTAAAATTGACTGTTACCGATAAATTTGGTTGTTCAACTTCAAGAACACAAACAATAACAGTAAAGGAAAAACCAGATATTGAATTTGGTGACTCTTCAGGAAATGGATTCAGTAATTGCTCGAATTCCCCCTCACCGACTGATCCTAATTATCAAATTAATATTTTAAATCTATCAAACAATAAATCCTGTATAGAAACATATGTAATAGAATGGGGAGATGGGAATAGTTCAACAATTAATAATGAAGAATTTAACTCATCATTAAATTATGAATACACCCAAACAGGAGTTTTTAATTTAAAAATTAAAGCTATTGGCTCTAATGGTTGTGAAAATGAAAAAACTTATCAAATAAAAAATGTTAGTACACCTGCTGGAGGTTTTGAAGCTGATGGAAATACTGCCGATTTATGTCCAACTAATCCCGAATTAAAATTTGGAATTACTAATTTTGAAGAAAATTCTGATGATAGTATATATATAGTTGATTACGGAGATGGTTCAACACCTGATAGATATTCTCATGCTGAAGTTTCTGCTGGTTTAAACTTATCCCATCAGTATACAACACCTAGTTGTAATCAACCCAATAATGAATTTATAGCTAAACTAACTATACAGAATGCCTGCACTACAAGGAATTGGACTGTAGATAATATAACTGTTTTGGATGAATCAGAAGCCAAATTTGACACTCCTGATAAAGGCTGTGTTAATCAGACTATTAATATTATTAATCAATCAGTTATTGGTGATAAGATAGGTTGTAATGGTAAACTTGTAAGCTTTTTATGGGATTTTGGAGATAACAATACCGCCAATAATTTTCTAACAGGTTCCTTGGAAAATCAATCTCATACATATACATCTCCTGGAACATATACAATTACACTTAAATTACAAGGCAAATGTATAGGTATTGATAAAGATATTTTCACCAAACAGATTTGTATAGAACCCGAAATTAGCTCTCAGTTTAATTTAAATAGTTTAGAAGGCTGTATCCCTTTTATTGCTATTGCCACAAATACTGTAGATGTTATTAATTTATGTTCTACTCCAGAATATAAATGGTCCGTTTCTTACAAAGCAGATAATTGTGGTAGCACATCAGATTGGGAATTTACAGATGGAACAGATGAAAATTCAGAAAATCCACAATTTTTATTTAAAAACCCTGGTAAATATTCGATTACACAAAGCATAGTCACGGGATGTGGTACTGAAACCAGCACACAGGTTATCGATGTAAAAAAACCACCAACAGCAACTATAGATGCCATTGACGATTTTTGTGGAACTACCACAATAAATCCCACAGCAACTGTGGAAAATTGCACTTCAAATACAGGTGATATTACTTATAACTGGACATTCACCGGAGGAAATCCAACAACTGCAAACACTTTAGACCCAGGCGATATTGTTTACAGTGCACCAGGAATATATGAGGTGACTCTTGAAGTAACCAGTGAATGTGGAGTATCAAATACAACCACGCAAACTTTTGAAGTTTTTGAAGAACCTGCCATTACAAATGCAAATACTAAACAAGAAATTTGTTCTGGTCAAAACACGTCAGAAATCATATTTAGTCCAATTGACCCAGCCATAACATACAAGTGGACTGCTATTTCAAATGGTAATATTACTGGTTTTACCGCAAATGGTACTACCGATAGAATTCCTTCTCAACGACTCATTAATAGTGGTAATAATCCCGAAACCTTAACCTATACCGTTATTCCATCTTCAGGTAGATGCGAGGGTGACCCGTTTGATTTTGTAATTACCATCAATCCTTCACCATTAATAACCATACAACCTACTCCATCTGAAATTTGTTTGAATGGAGCTGCTACTCCTTTGGAAGTTGCTTATGAAAATGGAACGGGAACGCCAACTTATCAGTGGTTTTTTAATGATGCGAACTCTAGTAATAATTTAATTAATGATGCAACTAACGCAACTTATAATCCGCCTACAGATACCGTTGGTGAAAAATTTTATTATGCTGAAATCTCTTTTACCTCTGGTGGGTGTG
>MNYM01000031.1 GCA_001873065.1 Flavobacteriaceae bacterium CG2_30_31_66 | reverse complement strand
ATAAATATTATCATATTCTTAAATTTTGGAATATTTTTTAAATATCAATTAAAATATTTTATATTTGTTGCTGTTAAAATCAAAAAAACATGTTGCAAGAAACAAATACTGCTACCTCGAGAGAAATATCATTTGACGATTTTAAAAAAGAAGTCTTAAACGATTATAAAATCGCCAAGATTAGCAGAGAGTGTAGTTTATTAGGCAGACGTGAGGTTTTAACAGGAAAAGCCAAATTCGGAATTTTTGGCGACGGAAAAGAAGTGCCTCAATTAGCCATGGCTAAAGCTTTCAAAAAAGGGGATTTCAGATCAGGATATTATCGAGATCAAACTTTCATGATGGCAATTGGCGAACTCTCTGCTCAACAATTTTTTGCAGGTTTATACGCTCATGCTGATATTAATGCAGATCCAATGTCTGCAGGAAGACAAATGGGAGGCCATTTTGCAACTCATAGTTTACATGAGGATGGAAGTTGGAAAAATCTCACAAAACAATACAATTCAAGTGCTGATATTTCACCAACAGCAGGTCAAATGCCTCGTTTGTTGGGATTAGCACAAGCCTCAAAAATTTACAGAAACGAAAAAAGCGTTCAAAAAAATACCAATTTTTCCATCAATGGCAATGAAGTTGCTTGGGGAACTATTGGAAATGCAAGTACTAGCGAAGGATTATTTTTTGAAACCATCAATGCTGCTGGAGTTTTGCAAGTTCCCATGATAATGAGCGTTTGGGATGATGAATATGGAATTTCAGTTCATGCAAAATATCAAACAACTAAAGAAAGTATATCAGAGATTTTAAAAGGATTTCAACGTGATTTTAAAAATAATGGCTACGAAATCTTTGTGGTAAATGGTTGGGATTATGTCCAATTGATGGACGTTTATCAAAAAGCAGCAACGATAGCAAGAGAAGAACACGTTCCTGTATTGATTCATGTTAAAGAACTGACACAGCCTCAAGGTCACTCAACTTCAGGTTCTCATGAACGTTACAAAGAAAAAGAGCGTTTGCAATGGGAAAAAGACCACGATTGTATCACCAAATTTCGGGAATGGATTTTAGAATTTGAATTAGAAACTGAAAACGGTGAAATTCTTCGTTTTGTAACATCGGAAGAAGAATTAATTTTGATTGAAAAAGAGGCAAAAAAAGAAGTTACAAATGCCAAAAAAGATGCTTGGAATGCCTATCTGAACGATATAAAAATAGACCTTTCCAAAGCCGTAAAAATCTTAGAAAACGTTGTTCAAAAAAGTAAAAACGGCACTTTTATCAATAAATATAAAACTGATTTAGAAAAACTTGTTGAACCTACTAGAAAAGATATTTTGTCAACTGTAAGAAAATCATTACGCTATTTAAAAGATGAGGATTTTCTTGAAAAAACAGCTTTGATACTGTTTATAAAAACATCTTTAGAAACCGCTTTTGATAAATATTCCTCACATCTGACAAATAGTACTGAAAAAAGTGTTTTGAAAATTGCTGAAATACATCCCACATATTCTCAAGAAAAAAATAGTGTAGATGGCAGGATTGTAATGCGAGATAATTTTGATGCCATTCTTGAAAAACATCCACAGTTGTTGATTTTTGGAGAAGATGCAGGCTATATTGGTGATGTTAATCAGGGTTTAGAGGGCTTGCAAGAAAAATACGGCAATATTAGAGTTTCGGATACAGGCATCAGAGAGGCAACCATTATTGGCCAAGGAATTGGCTTGGCAATGCGTGGTTTGCGCCCGATTGCAGAAGTGCAATATCTGGATTATTTGTTATATGCGCTTCAAATCATGAGTGATGATTTGGCAACATTGCGTTATCGAACTTTTGGAAAACAAAAAGCACCTTTAATCGTAAGAACTCGTGGTCACAGATTGGAAGGAATTTGGCATGCTGGCTCACCTTTGGGTGGCATTATCAATACAATGAGAGGAATTCATGTATTAGTTCCTAGAAACATGACAAAAGCTGCAGGATTTTACAACACTTTGTTAGAAGGTGATGATCCAGCTTTGGTGATTGAGTGTTTGAATGGGTATCGTTTGAAAGAGGAATTACCAACAAATCTTGGCGAATTTAAAACCCCAATTGGCGTGGTTGAAACCATCAAAAATGGTTCAGATATAACAGTTGTTTCTTATGGATCGACTTTGAGATTGGTAGAAGAAGCTGCCAAAGAATTGCAACAAGTTGGTATTGATGTAGAAATTATTGATGCCCAAAGTTTGTTGCCTTTTGATATCAATCACGATTGTATAAAAAGTGTGATGAATACCAATAAATTATTGGTTGTTGATGAAGATGTTCCTGGAGGAGCTTCCGCTTACATTTTACAAGAAATTTTGGAAACACAAAATGCTTACGAATATTTAGACAGCAAACCTGCAACTCTCACTGCAAAAGCCCACAGAACTGCTTATGGTACTGATGGTGATTATTTTTCAAAACCTTCTATAGAAGATATTTTTGAGAAAGTTTACGAAATCATGTTTGAAAGCAATCCTCACAAATTCAAGAGTTTGTATTAATATAAAAAATAAAAACCTCCAAAATTTGGAGGTTTTTATTTAATCAAATTTCTTAGCATTTGCTACTTTTTGCTTTGTCAAAGCTACTTCAATGACTTGTTTCATGTCAGAAACATAATGAAAAGTTAGTCCTTTTAAATAACTTTCTTTGATTTCAAGAATGTCTTTTCTGTTGTCTTCACACAAAATAATTTCTGTGATATTGGCTCTTTTGGCTGCTAAAATTTTCTCTTTAATTCCACCAACAGGAAGCACTCTACCTCTCAAGGTAATCTCACCAGTCATGGCCAATTTATTTTTTACTTTTCTTTGAGTGTATGAGGAAACTAAAGAAGTTAACATTGTAATTCCTGCACTTGGGCCATCTTTTGGAGTAGCCCCTTCAGGAACGTGAATATGAACATTGTATTTTTCTAAAATTTCAGGTTTGATACCAAATTCTTCAGCATGTGATTTGATATATTGTAATGCAATTGTGGCAGATTCTTTCATCACAGTTCCTAAATTTCCTGTAATTGAAAGCAGTCCTTTTCCTTTGGATAGAATTGATTCTATAAACAAAATATCACCGCCAACACTTGTCCAAGCCAAACCTGTGACTACGCCTGCAACTCCATTATTTTCATATTTATCCATATTTCTTGGTGTTCCTAAAATCTCTTCAATTTTTTCTGAAGATAAAACTACCTCGTACTTTTCTTCCAAAGCAATAGATTTTGCTACAAAACGAACCACCTTTGCGATTTGTTTTTCCAAACCACGAACTCCAGATTCACGAGTATAACCCTCAACAATTTGCTCAATTTGTGTTTTTCCTAATTTCAAGTCTTTTGAAGTGATGCCATGCTCTTTGAGTTGTTTTGGAACTAAATGCTTCTTTGCAATCTCAATTTTTTCTTCAATAGTATATCCTGAAACGTTAATCATTTCCATTCTATCTCGCAAAGCCCAAGGAATTTGACTCAAATTATTAGCTGTTGCGATAAAAAGTACTTTTGATAAATCATATCCAACCTCCAAGTAATTGTCATAAAAAGACTCATTTTGTTCAGGATCTAATACTTCTAACATTGCAGAAGAGGGATCTCCTTGATGACTTTGTCCTAGTTTGTCAATTTCATCCAATACAAAAACAGGATTTGAAGAGCCTGCTTTTTTCAAATTATGAATTAAACGCCCAGGCATGGCTCCAATATAGGTTTTTCTGTGACCACGAATTTCAGCTTCATCACGCAAACCACCCAAAGACATTCTCACATATTTTCGTCCCAAAGATTCAGCAATTGATTTTCCTAAAGATGTTTTTCCAACTCCTGGAGGACCATATAAGCACAAAATTGGAGATTTCATGTCACCTTTTAGTTTTAAAACTGCCAAATGTTCAATAATTCTCTCTTTTACTTTTTCTAACCCAAAATGGTCTCTGTCTAGGATCTTTTGAGCACGTTTTAAATCGAACTTATCTTGCGTAAATTCTCCCCAAGGCAACTCTAATAGCAATTCTAAATAACTTCTTTGCATGCCATATTCGGCAGCTTGAGGGTTCATTCTTCGCAAACGTTGCAACTCTTTATCAAAAGTATTTCCAACTTCTTTAGTCCATTTTTTTGATTTGGCAAGAAGTTGCATTTCTTCTAATTCTTGATCATAAGAAACACCCCCCAATTCTTCTTGAATGGTTTTTAATTGCTGATGCAAATAATATTCTCTTTGTTGTTGGTCTAAATCTTCACGAGTTCTTGACTGAATGTCATTTTTTAATTGCAATTTTTGCAACTCTTTATTCAGATTTTTAAGTGTTAGCAATGCACGTTCTTTTAGATTGTCTTTTTCTAAAATTTCTTGTTTTTGTGCAACGCTTAAATCCATATTAGAGGCAATAAAATTGACTAAAAATGAATTTGAATGAATATTTTTAATAGCAAATGAAGCTTCTGATGGCAACATTGGATTTTCTCTGATAACCTCCAAAGCCATTTCTTTGATAGAATCAATAATAACCTCAAACTCCTTGATATCGTCAATTTCACGGTCTTCAACAGCTTCTTTAACAGTCGCTTTTAAGTAAGGTTTTTCATCAATAATTTGGTCTATTTGAAACCTTTTTTTCCCTTGGATAATAATTGTTGTATTTCCATCAGGCATTTTTAAAACACGTAATATTTGTGCTACAACTCCTATTGTGTGAATATCTTTTAAACTTGGCTCTTCAACATCTTCATTTCGCTGAGCAACAACCCCTATAATTTTATTGCCTTTATTTGCGTCTTTTATCAACTGAATTGATTTGTCTCTTCCTGCTGTTATTGGAATCACAACCCCAGGAAATAACACTGTATTCCTCAAAGGAAGAATTGGCAATATTTCTGGAACGCTTTCTTTATTGATAATTTCTTCGTCTTCAGGAGTCATTAAAGGAATCAATTCTGAATCTTCGTTCATTATATTTTGAAACGACAAACTGTCTAATTTAATAATTTTTGTTTTGCTCATTTTATATTTACCTGTCATTCTGACATTGATTTTTAGTTTTTCTAATTACCAATATCTTTCAATTAAATCTAAAGTAATAATAATCAATATTTTAAATAATATTTTTTGGAATAATTTCAATTTAAGTCCAATTGTTATGCCAAATCAAATGAATGTTTTTTAAAAAAAACTTATTTTAGCTCCTAGAATTGTAACAATTAGACTTTAATATAGTCTATTTAAAAAACATTCTTAAATTATAAAACAAAGTAACATAACAAATAGAGTTTTATCTAATTTAAAATTAGATTATTTTGGAATAATTTTTGTTGTTTAACAAGATAAAAATAACCTAACAAAAGTAAAATGAATCAAAAATCGATATTTACAGCATTTATTTTTTTAATTTCCTTGATCTCAAACGCTCAAAATTGGATGGGAAATGGGGATAAAATTAAAGGAAATGGAAAAATTGTCACTATAAATAGAATTATTTCAGAGTATGATGAAATTAATGTAGGTGGTTCTTTTGATGTTCTTCTTGTAAGAGGCAAGGAAGGAAATATCAAAATTGAAGGAGAAGAAAATATTGTTCCGCTTATTGAAACAACCTTGACTGGAAATACTTTACAAATTAAGTTCAAAAAAAATACAAACATTTACACAACCAAAAAATTAATTGTGACAGTTCCTATCACTACTATCAGTAAAATTTCTTTGGGTGGCTCTGGAAATATTAGCAATGAAGGAGTTT
The DNA here is from genome assembly GCA_001873065.1 of Flavobacteriaceae bacterium CG2_30_31_66. Taxonomy (GTDB): domain Bacteria; phylum Bacteroidota; class Bacteroidia; order Flavobacteriales; family Flavobacteriaceae; genus Polaribacter. Next base: position 50,493 of record MNYM01000031.1, on the reverse strand, counting down.
TCAAAAGCAACGATTTGTCAGTCTCTTTAGGCGGCTCTGGAAATATTAAATTACAAATTGACACGAACGAATTAAACGCAAATATTGGCGGTTCTGGAAATATTGATTTGTCCGGAAAAACAACTGAATTCAATTCTTCTATTGCTGGATCTGGAAATATTAGTGCTTATGAGTTGATTTCTAAAAATTCAACTGCAACAATTGCTGGTTCTGGAAGTATCAAAACAACTACAACATCAAAAATAAAAGCGAAAGTTGTGGGTTCTGGAAATATTTACTATAAAGGAACTCCTTCTGAAACTGATTTAAAATCTGTTGGTTCAGGTGAAATTATCAATAAAAATTAAGTGAAATTCATGTCATAAAAGTTGCCTCAAAACTCAATTTCGAGGCAATTTTTATTTTTAAAAGTATTCAAATCAAAAATTTCGATATTGCTTTGTGATTTCAAAAACGTGTTCTAAAATTCGTTGATCTTGTTCCTCAAATGCAATATTTCTTCGACTCATTACCACTTTTGCGACTTCAAAAACTTTTTCAGTTTTGTATTCTGTAAAACCTGAAGCTCCTCCCCAACTGAAAGAGGGTATAAAATTTCTAGGAAATCCACTACCAAAAATATTGGCGCTCACACCAACCACAGTTCCTGTATTAAACATGGTATTGATACCACATTTTGAATGATCTCCCATCATTAAACCACAAAATTGCAGTCCAGTTTTGGCAAATCTTCCTGTGTTGTAATCCCACAATTTTACTTCGGCATAATTATTTTTTAAATTGGAATTGTTGGTGTCAGCGCCCAAATTACACCACTCTCCAATTACTGAATTTCCCAAAAATCCATCATGTCCTTTATTAGAAAATCCCATCAAAACCGAGTTATTAACCTCTCCTCCTACTTTACAATGGGGTCCTAAAGTGGTTGCTCCATAAATTTTTGCGCCCATTTTTAAGGTAGCATGTTCGCACATTGCGAAAGGACCTCTCACCACAGAACCCTCCATAATTTCGGCATCTTTTCCGATATAAATTGGTCCTGTTGAAGCATTCAAAAAAGCAAACGTAATTTTAGCACCATCTTCAATAAATATTTTTTCAGGATTGATCGTTTGAACCGTTTTTGGAATTGGTTCTGAGGTTCGTCCTCTGGTAATCAACTCAAAATCTTGGTGAATTGCTTTTTCGTTCATCGCAAAAATATCCCAAGTATTTTTTATTTGAATGATTTCGTCTTCAAATTCAATTTGTGTATACGTCTCAAAATCAACTTCTTCTTGAAAATCTGAAGTGTAAAAAGCAATCACATCATCACCCTTAAAAATCGCTTCGTTTTTTGATAATTTTTGAATTTTTTTTACCAATTTTTTTGTCGGACAAAAAGAAGCATTGATCAAAATATTCTCTTCCAATTCAATCATTGGGTATTTTTCCTCCAAATAATCTTCAGTTATTGTAGATGTTGTAAAACCCAAATAATGTTCCCATTTTTCACGAATTGTTAAAATTCCTATTCGCAAATCAGCTACTGGTTTGGTGAAAGTAAACGGCAAAAGCGAATTTCGAATGTAGCTATCAAATAAAATAAAGTTCATGTTGGTGCCCATTGATGTTTTACAAATTTACTTTATTTAACCAATAAAAAAAATCACTTACAACATTTTTACTCGGAAGATTTTTTTTTGAAAGTTTCTCATTATCAAGTTAATTAGATTTGTATTTTTGACTTATGAAAAAATTTCTTACAATTTTGATTTCAGTAGTGGTTATTGTTACTGTTATCTATTTTAGTTTTATCTATTTTGTAACTTTTAGCGAAGGAGTTCGCTCTGGCGAATTGATCAAAATCAGTAAAAAAGGCGTTCTCTTTAAAACTTGGGAAGGAGAAATCAGTCAGGGCATTTCTGGTGCTCAGATCTTCTCGTTTTCAGTTGAAGATAAGCACAAAGACGTCATTATTGATTTAGAAAAATACCAAGGTAGATATGTAAAACTCAATTATATTGAACGTTACAAAACACTATTTTGGTTGGGTGATTCCAAATATTTTGTTACGAAAGTAACTGAAGAACAGTCTCCTCATTTCAAGCTAAATTAAAAAATATGAGTAAATTTAAATACGTAAATGAATCACAAGTGAGTATAACTCAATTGATGTTGCCTTCAAATTCTAACTTTAATGGCAAAATTCATGGTGGTCATATTTTGAATTTGATGGATCAAATTGCTTTCGCTTGCGCCTCAAAACACTCAGGAGAATATTGTGTAACAGCTTCTGTAAATAAAGTTGATTTCGTAAATCCGATTGAAGTAGGTGAATTGGTCACACTAAAAGCTTCAGTAAATTATACTGGACGAACTTCAATGGTGATTGGCTTGCGAGTTGATTCAGAAAATATTAGAACCGGCGAAACTAAACATTGCAATTCTTCTTATTTTACGATGGTTGCCAAAGATACAGATGGAAAAAGTACGCCAGTTCCGGGGTTAATTTTGACCTCTAAAGCTGAAATTAGACGTTTCGCAAGAAGTATTGTGCGACAACAAGAAGGCAAACATAGAACCTCAAGATTTGACAGAAATACTTTTAAAGTGGAAGATTATTTATCACTTTTTAAAGGAAGTAATTCAAAACTTGAATTAGCATAAACTATTTTTAAATCAGATAAAATACATTTAAATAATGCGAATTGATATCATTTCAGCAGCTCCAAATCTTCTTAAAAGTCCTTTCAATCATTCAATTATTAAAAGAGCACAACAAAGAGGAATTGCAGAAATTATAGTTCATGATTTGCGAGAATATGGTTTGGGAAAATACAAACAAATTGATGACACACAATTTGGAGGTGGTGCAGGAATGATTTTGATGCTGGAACCAATTGTGAATTGTATCAAAAAATTACAATCAGAAAGAACGTATGATGACATTATCTACATGACACCAGATGCAAAAGTTTTAAATCAATCTACAGCAAATTCACTTTCTCTAAAAGAAAATATTTTAATTCTTGCAGGACACTATAAAGGTGTAGATCAGCGAATTAGAGATAAATACATCACCAAAGAAATTTCAATTGGCGATTATGTAATAACAGGTGGTGAATTGGCTGCAGCTGTTTTGGTTGATGCCATAGTGCGATTAATTCCGGGTGCAATTGGCGATGAACAATCAGCATTAACGGATTCTTTTCAAGATAATTTATTGTCACCTCCTGTTTACACAAGACCTGCTGAATTTGAAGGAATGAAAGTTCCGGATATTTTATTATCAGGAAATTTTCCAAAAATTGATGATTGGAGAATAGATAAAGCATTTGAAAGAACTCAAAAAATAAGACCAGATTTGCTAAAAAAATGAATAATTTGAAATCACTTATCAAAAGTAATACTTTGATTTCTTGGGTTATAGGATTTCAAATTTTCCGATTTTTACTACTTCCATTTATGGGTTTAATGCCTCAAGATGCCTATTATTTTTTATATGGACAAAATTTGTCATTATCTTATTTTGATCATCCAGGTATGATTGGATATTTATTACGCTTTTTTTCAGAAGCTTTTGGAAAATCAGTTTTTGTCATCAAATTGACAGATTTTACAATCACAACTTTTACAATTCTAGCTTTTTACAAATTAGCTTCTTATTTTTTATCAGAAAAAAAGTTAGAAAGAGCACTTATTTTAATCACAACAACCTTATTTATTTCAATTTTATCTTTCAATTCAACGCCTGATGTGCCACTTTTATTATTTTGGACATTGAGTTTGATTGGTTTATACAAAGCCATTTTTGAAGAAAAAAAATGGTATTGGATGTATGCTGGTATTGCAATGGGATTGGCTTTCAACAGCAAATACACTGCCGTTTTATTGCAATTTGGATTGATCGCATTCTTGATTTTTTCAAACAAATACCGAAAACTTTTATTCTCTCCCTGGTTTTGGTTTTCAATATTGATTTCAATTTTTGTGATGTTTCCTGTTTTTTGGTGGAATTATCAAAACAACTTTGCCTCTTTTGCATTTCAATCTTCGGAAAGAACAAGTTCTATATCAGAATTTATAATTTCACCAACTAATTTTTTCGGTGCTATTGCACATCAAATATTATTATTATTGCCCGTTTTATTTTTGGTAATCATCAAATTTACTTACAAATATATCAAAAGAGCCGTTCTAAAATTTAAAATTCCACAAGCAAAAACTTTATTTTTATTGGCATTTTTTGTCCCAACTTTTATTGGATTTTTCTCAATCACACCCATTTATTGGGTGAAACTCAATTGGATGATGCCTTCTTATATCACAGGAATTATTCTGGCAAGCATGTTTATCAGTAAAAAATTGGTAAAAACTCAAATTGTATTCTCAATTGTTTTGCATCTGTTGGTTTTGGTTGAAATTCTTTTATATATAGTGCCAATAAAAAGTGATGATACTTGGATTGGATGGAGAGAATTGGCTACTGAAACCGAAAATCTGCAAGAAAAATACCCAAATACGTTCGTTTTTTCTGATGACAATTATAAAACAAGTGCCAGTTTGAGTTTTTATATGAATCAAAAAGTGTATGCGCAAAATATTATTGGTTTGCCTGCTTTGCATTTTGATTATTTGGGTGATCATTTATCAACTTTACACTCAAAAAATGCGCTATTCATTGATTCTGATACTCGATTTATCGATCAAAAAAAGAAAGGAGAATTACAACCAGAATTGATAAATTTTTTTGAAAAAATTACGGAACTAGATCCAATTATCATCAAAATAAACGAAAAAGAAGTCCGAAAATTTTGGGTTTTTTATTGTGAAAATTACACTGCTAATCCTTTTTAATCAAATAGATAAAAACATTCTTAACAGTATTTTTTTCTCTAATAACTGGAATAGTATCTATCGGTTTTTGAATCTTAAAATCTGACAAAATATCTTCCGGATTTGTGAAATTTCTACTATCAGTAATGTATAGCGCTTCTTTAAAATCCTTATCAAATCTACATTTATTAATCCAATAATATTTATGAATCTCTGGCAAATTACCAAGGGCAAAAACGTTCATTTTATTGGGTCTAGCAATATAATAATCAATGTGAGCAGTTGGAAACCAACCTTTAGAAACGATTGGCAAATGTGTTAAATTTTCCTTCTCCAAGATATTATTTACCTTTTCTGAAGTTTGTTTCCATCCGTATAAATCCATAAAAACATCTTTTCTGCCTTGTTCTTCAATCTTTAACGAAGTAATTTTCGGTATTAAAAAACCCGAATTGATTACAAATAATCCAACCATAAAAATCAAACTTAAAACAGCGAAAAAAATCAATAATTTTTTCTCAATACGATTTTTATTTACAAGTTGAGCGGCTCCTAAAGGAATTAAAGTAAGATAGGAAATGCCAGACCAATGAGGCAAGGTATTTTTGAATAAAGACAAATAGATTGTTGTTACAATTAATGGAATTGATGTTAACAAAAAGAATGCATTATAATCAGAATCAATATTTCTCTTTTTAATATTCAGTAAAGCAACGACAATCACAAAAAAAACGTACGGATTTGTATATACAATTTGACCTAAAATTTCTCTAAAAAATGATTGTTTATTGAAATTCAAACTAAAAATAGAAACCCTGTTATTATGAAATTTAAAGCTGATAAAATCATTAGAATAATTCCAATAAAAAATCAAAAAAATAGCAATAAATGGAAATAAAAGCCCGAGATAAAAAGCTTTGCTTTTTAACCATTTTGAATTAAAAAAAATAACAAAAAGTACTACTGCAAAAAGCAAATAAACAGCTTGATATTTTGAATAAATGGCACATCCTAAAAAAAAGAACGCAAAAAATAATTTGATGTTATTGTTAATTTCGTCAGGATTTTTGGGTAGTAATTGTAAGAAAAGAAAAAAACTTATCAACCAAAAAAAAACCATAGGCGAATCAGGTAAAATAAAAGTTCCAGAAATGATAAAGCCATAAAAGTTCAAATTATAAAGAATAACTGCTAAAAAACCAGTTGCAGAATTTTTTAAAAAAGTGCCAATAAGATAAATACAATACATACTCAAACTTGCCGGAATTATTGCAGCAAGTCTGATAAAAAATTCGCTCTCAAAAAAAAGATTTCCAGTAAAAAATTGGATAAAAAAACCAACCATTGGTGGATGATCAAAATGACTGATAGCGGGATATTTTGCATACAGCCAGTAATAAACTTCATCGTTACCAAATTCTAAAAAATATGAAATCAGGAGTCTGACAAAAGTGCTAAATACAATAAATAAAATAGCTACTTTTTTGTAAGAAATCGGCATTAATGAATCTTTTTAAATTTGTAGAAAAAACTCATACTCAAAAAACCAATAAAAATTCCTAAAATTGATCCAACAAAAATATCTATCCAATAATGTTGTGATAAATAAACCCTTGATATTCCTATAAGAATAGCTAAAGTAATCCATATATATTGTGATTTACTTTTAGAAAAATAAAAACAAACTATAGTAAAAATCGCAAAAGCAGTTGCAGCATGTCCGGAGGGAAATGAATTTGTATGAGCCATTTTGACACCCTCAATAAGGTGTAGATTTTCTTCACCAAAAAAACCAGCAGGTCTCAAAATCCCTAGAAAAAAAATTTTTTTTAATAAATGAACTAAGAAGAGGGTTAGAATCCCACTTACCATGACTGCATACGCTACTTTTTTTTTGAAAAATAAAAAAAATATTGCCACAAAACCAAACATGACCCCATCTCCTAAATAAGTTATATATTTAAAAAAAAGATCAAAAAGTGGTGAGTGTAATTTGTTTAAAGTTAAATGTAATTGATGTTTGTTAATTAAAGAGACAAAAACAACAGATATCAATAGAAAAACCAGAAATATTATGAATGTTTCTTTTCTTATTTTTTTGGATAAACCTTGTATTTTCAGAAAAAAAAGTTGAATTAAAGATTGTTTTTTCTTATTTTTAGCAAAAACAGTGACTAACATAATCTAAATTTTTGCAAAAATATTTATACTATTTTGTTAAAACTTAATTTTAAAATTAAGTAAATGTGATTATTCTTTTAAAAACCTCAAAAAATCAAAAAAAAAATTACTTTGATGAAAAATTGATTTACAAAAATTAACAGCAGCGATACTAATAATTCAAAAAAAAAATCTAAATTTGCAACCGCTAAATTAACCTCTGACGAAAATCGTGAATGTTTTTTTAGAAAATCATAAAATTTAAGATATGGAATCTTTAATAAAATTTGTTCAAGACGAATTTATAACTAAAAAAGACTTTGCAGAATTTTCTGCAGGAGACACTATCACAGTGTATTACGAAATTAAAGAAGGCGCAAAAACACGTACTCAGTTTTTTAGAGGTGTTGTTATTCAAAAAAGAGGAACAGGAGCTTCTGAAACTTTTACAATCAGAAAAATGTCGGGAACTGTAGGTGTTGAAAGAATTTTTCCATTAAATTTACCCTCTATTCAAAAAATCGAAGTAAATAAAAAAGGTAAAGTACGTAGAGCCCGTATTTTTTACTTCAGAGATCTTACTGGTAAAAAAGCAAGAATTACAGAAAAAAGAAGATAATATCACTTCCAATACACTTTTAACAAGCATTGTAAATTTTACAATGCTTTTTTTTAACAATTGTTGATAAGTATTAATGATAGCATGTTGATTTTTAATTATTTAAAATATTTGGAAATTCATAAATCAATTTAAAATTTGTGTTAAAATCTATTAATATTATTTTATTTTTATTGATTATACATTGAGATTAGAAAAATATTTAAATCATAAAGAAACGTTCTTTATATAGTTGTTTTAGGAATTTATCTTTGATGTTGTAAATTTTTATTGTAATAAAAATTCTTTAAGTCTTTGATAAAAAGAAATTTTCAATTTAAAGTGTATTTATCATTATCGAGCAACATCAAAAAAATCCGAAAAACAATAGAAACATCAATAAATTTTGTAATGTAAAAAAAATTATAGAATGAAAGTTGTTTCAAATCAGAAATAATAAAACTACAATTTCTCTTAAAAAAAAAATATAAGATGAACGTCTTATTTGCAAAGTAGCACTTCAGCGCAGTGTAAAAGACTATTTCAAGAAGCCATATCATTACATGTAATGATATGGCTTCTATTTTTTTTAATCTTATATTTGATTAATTTTTTTCTAAATTTTAAGTCTGATTTCTTGAAATAAAAAGCCATTTGATATTCATAATCTCAATCAAATTGTTAATTTTGCAACGCTATCTTTTTAAGCAAATTTCAATCATTCAAAGATCTAACTATTTAGATTTTTTAAATCCAAAATAATGACTAAAATAATTTATACAAAAACGGACGAAGCTCCTGCATTAGCAACACGCTCATTTTTACCAATTGTAAAAGCATTTACAAAATCGTCAGGAATCACCATTGACACAAAAGATATTTCTTTGGCTGGAAGAATTTTAGCAGTTTTTAATAATTATTTACCAGAAAATCAAAAAGTTGAAGATGACTTGGCTTTTTTGAGTAAATTGGCAACAAAACCAGAGGCAAATATTATCAAACTTCCTAATATTAGTGCCTCTGTTCCTCAATTAAAAGAGGCAATTACTGAACTTCAAAAATTGGGTTTTGCAATTCCTAATTATCCTGAAGAATTAAAAACAGCTGAAGACAAGACAGTGATGGCACTTTATAACAAAGTGAAAGGTTCTGCTGTAAATCCAATTTTGCGTGAGGGAAATTCTGACAGAAGAGCTCCAAAAGCCATTAAAAACTATGCTCGTAAAAATCCTCATTCAATGGGAAAATGGAGTTCTGATTCTAAAACTCACGTTGCAACCATGAAAGAAGGTGATTTTTTTAACAATGAAAAATCATTAACTATTGAAAAGGCAACAGATATAAAAATTGTACATATTTCAAAAAATGGCAATGAAACTGTTTTAAAAGAAAAACTTTCTTTGCTCGATGGAGAAATTATTGATGCTACATTGATGAGTAAAAAAACATTGATTTCATTTTTAGAAACTGAAATTGCAGATGCTAAAAAACAAGACGTTTTGCTTTCTTTTCACCTAAAAGCAACCATGATGAAAATTTCAGATCCTGTAATTTTTGGTCATATTGTGAAAATTTATTTCAAGGAATTGTTTGAAAAATATGGAGATACTTTTCACAAAATTGGTGTTGATGTGAACAACGGTTTTGGAAATTTATTAAGTAATTTAAACGAACTTCCTACTGAAGAAAAAGCTGCAATTGAGGCTGACATCGAAAAAATTTTTACAATTAAAGCTGAGGTTGCCATGGTAAATTCTGAAAAAGGAATTACCAATTTAAACGTTCCTTCAGATGTGATTATTGATGCTTCGATGCCAGCAATGATTCGAACTTCTGGAAAAATGTATAATAAGGAAGGAAAATTACAAGACACCAAAGCAATAATTCCTGACAGTTCTTACGCAGGAATTTATTCAACAACGATCGATTTTTGTAAAAAAAATGGTGCTTTTGATCCAACTACCATGGGAACTGTTCCCAATGTTGGTTTAATGGCTCAAAAAGCAGAAGAATATGGTTCTCATGATAAAACATTTGAAATCGCTGATGATGGTAAAGTACTCGTTATCGATGCAAACGGAACTGTTTTATTCGAAAATATTGTTGAAGCTGGTGATATTTGGAGAATGTGCCAAACGAAAGATTTACCAGTTCAAGATTGGATTAAATTGGCTGTAACAAGAACAAAAGCCTCTGGAATGCCTGCTGTTTTTTGGTTAGATCAAAAAAGAGCACATGATGCTGAAATCATAAAAAAAATAAATAAATATTTACCAAATCACGATACTTCAGGATTGGATATCAGAATTTTATCGCCAAGCGATGCAACTGAATTTACTTTAAAAAGAATTGTAAAAGGTGAAGATACCATATCAGTGACCGGAAACATTCTACGTGATTATTTAACAGATTTATTCCCAATTTTAGAAGTTGGCACTTCTGCAAAAATGTTGTCAATTGTTCCTTTGATGAATGGTGGTGGTTTGTTTGAAACTGGAGCTGGTGGTTCAGCTCCTAAACATGTTGAGCAATTTCTTCAAGAAAATCATTTACGATGGGATTCTTTGGGAGAATTTATGGCATTAGCTGTCTCTTTGGAACATTTAAGTATTTCAAATAACAATCCAAAAGCTCTTATTTTAGCTGAAACTTTAGACGAAGCCACAGATGTGTTTTTGGATAATGACAAATCTCCTTCAAGAATAGCTGGTGAATTAGACGTGAGAGGTTCTCATTTTTATTTGGCTTTGTATTGGGCGGATGCTTTGGCAAGACAAACAAAAGACGCTGAATTGAAAGCTGAATTTTCGACAATTGCAAAATTGATGAGAGAAAATGAAAAACAAATCATTTTAGAATTAAAAAATATTCAAGGAAAACCTGTAAACATTGGTGGATATTATAAACCCAATGAAGATTTGGTAAATCGTGCAATGAGACCAAGTACTATTTTTAATGCAATTTTAGCATAATTTCTTTTTGAAAAAATTGATTCAAAAGCCCCGTTAAAGGGGCTTTTTTTGGATAAAAAAAATAAATATCTGCAAAATATTCAATGTAAGTTATCGTTCTTTTTTTTACTTCACAAAATGAAATTTCGATGAGAATTAAATTTCTTAAACAAAATGATATTTTTAACGTATCCTTATCAATATTAAACTTTAATTTTGTTCCACTATTTATAAAATTTAATAAACAAAAAATGCTACAACCTAAAAAGATAATTCTACTTCTTTTTCTAATCCCTTTTGTTGCTTTTAGTCAAGAAAAAATCACTTTAAGTGGAACTGTTTATGACAATTCAAATAACGAAACATTAATTGGAGTCTCTATTTTTTTTCCTGAAATAAATGCTGGAACATCCACCAACGAATATGGTTTTTATTCTATCACAATCCCAAAGGGAAATTATAAAATTCAAGTTAGCTCATTAGGTTTTACAACTATTTCAGAAACAATTATTTTATCAGTAAAAACAACAAAAGATTTCAAATTAAAAGAAATTTCTGAAAGTTTAGATGAAATTATTATTGAGGCAGATATTGAAAAAATCAATGTAAAAACACCACAAATGAGCGTTAATAAACTTACAGCTGCTACTATAAAACAAATTCCTGTTGTTTTGGGTGAAGCTGATATTATTAAATCTTTGATTTTATTACCTGGAGTAACAAGTGCTGGAGAAGGCGCCTCAGGATTTAATGTGAGAGGTGGTGCAGTAGACCAAAATTTGATTCTTTTAGACGAAGCAATTGTTTTTAATTCTTCGCATTTATTCGGGTTTTTCTCGGTTTTTAATCCTGATGTAATCAAAGATGTGAGATTGTACAAAGGAGGGATTCCTGCTCGATTTGGAGGAAGATTGTCGTCAGTTTTAGACATTTATCAAAAAGAAGGAAACAGCAAAGATTTCAATTTAACTGGCGGTATTGGATTGGTTTCTAGCAGATTATTAGCAGAAGGACCTATTGAAAAAGAAAAAAGTTCGTTCTTAATTGGTGGTAGAGCTTCTTATGCACATCTCTTTTTACCTTTATTTGATAATGATAACAAAGCCTATTTTTATGATGTAAATAGTAAAATCAATTATCGTTTTAACGACCAAAATAATTTATTTTTATCCACGTATTTTGGAAAAGATATTTTTGGAATTAGTGATAATTTCGTCAATAAGTATGGAAATAATGTGGTGAATTTACGTTGGAATCACTTGTTTTCTGACAAAATTTTCTCAAATTTATCTTTGATTTATTCTGATTATTTTTATGGATTGATTTTAGATTTTGTAGGTTTTGAGTGGAATTCAGGCATTACAAATTTCAATTTAAAATACGACTTCAAACATTACATCAATGAAAAATTCAAATTGAGTTATGGAATCAATAATATTTATATCAAATTCAATCCCGGAGAAATCGTTCCTAATAGAGAAGATTCAGGAATTGTTGCTGACAAATTAATTGATAAATATGCCAACGAATTTGCAACTTATATTGACGCTGAACATGAAATTAATAATAAACTAACCCTACAATATGGCATTCGTTTCAGCAATTTTTCACGTTTAGGGCAAGATGAATTAAATATTTATGCCAACAACCAACCTGTTATTTATAACCAACAATTTAAAAAATATGAAGCGGCTGTGGCTACAGGTGTTGAAAATTTTAAAAGAAGTGACATTATTAGTAGTTTTTATAATTTTGAACCAAGATTTTCTTTGTCTTATGTTTTGAACGACAACGAATCCGTCAAAGCAAGTTATAACAGAATGGCGCAATATTTGCACTTGCTTTCCAATACTTCCTCTCCAACTCCATTAGATGTATGGGCTCCAAGTGGAAAATATATCAAACCTCAACTGTTAGATCAATTTGCAATTGGGTATTTTAAAACAATAAAAAATGGCGTTTATTCTTTGGAAACAGAGGTGTTTTACAAAAATATTTTAAATAGAATTGACTACATTAATGGTGCAAATTTGATTGCCAATAACGAAATTGAAACAGTGATTTTAAATGGACAAGCAAGAGCCTACGGATTGGAAATTTTGTTCAAGAAAAATGAAGGAGATTTTAAAGGTTGGTTTGCTTATACACTTTCAAAATCTGAACAACAAACGAAAGGAAGAAATACAAGTGAACCGGGAATTAATCAAGGTTTATGGTACAATACTCCATTTGATAAAACCCACGATATTTCTATCAATGGAAGTTATGAATTGACTAAAAAATGGAAATTTAACGCCAATTTTCTTTTTCAAACTGGACAACCAACCAATTATCCTGTTGGACAATATGAAATTCAAGGTTTGAATGTTCCTATTTTTGATGACAATAGAAGAAACGCTGATAGGTTGCCAACATATCACAGATTGGATATTTCAGCAACTTTGACACCTAGAAAAAATGACAATCGAAAATGGCAAACAGAATGGGTTTTTGGATTGTATAATTTATATGGACGCATGAACGCAGCTTCAATTAATTTCAGAGAAAATAGAGAAACTTTTAGAAATGAGGCGATTCAAACGTCTATTTTTGGATTGGTCCCTTCAGTTACTTATAATTTTAAATTTTAATTCGATGAAAAAGATATTTTTATTGCCTATTTTGTTGCTATTCATTTTTACAAGTTGTGAAAAAGTAGTCGATATTGAAGTACCTTCAATCGAACCAAAATTAATTATTGATGCGGTTTTTGAAATCTATTTTGATGAAAATCCTGTTCGAGCAAATACTGTAGTAAAACTCAGTAAATCAGCAGATTATTTTAAAGAAATAATTCCTGCAGTTACAAATGCGACTGTTTTTTTAACCAATTTATCAGACAATTCTATCATCAATTTTTCAGATACAAATGCTGATGGCAATTACAAACCAACAATTTCCTTTATTCCTGCTGAAAATATAACTTACGAATTGACAATTATTCACGAAAATAACACCTATAAGGGAACTGCAAATAGGGTAAAATCTTCGCCATTAACAAGTGTAACTCAAGGAGATAAAACTCTATTTTCTGGAAAAGAAACAGAGTTAAAAGTTGCTTTTACTGATGATAAAACCGAAGATAATTATTATTTGTATGATTTTTCAAATAACTTATTTTTAGCCATTGAAGACCGTTTTTTTAACGGTTCTGATTATAATTTTTCGTTTTTTTATGCTGAAGATGACATCAAACTTCCAACAACAGTCAATGTAAAAATGTCTGGTATTACCAAAGAATTTTTTACATATTATAGAATTTTAATCAGTCAGAGTGGGCAAAATGCAGGAGGCCCTTTTGAAACTGTTCCTTCTTCATTATTAGGAAATATGATCAATATTACTGATGAATCTAAATTCCCCTTGGGATATTTTCATATTTCAGAAACAGATTCAGTTTCTATAAATTTGATTGAAAAGAACTAAAAAAACATTCCTTTTCAAAACATAAAAAATGTATTTTTAAGAAATGACTTTCATCAAAATCACAGAGCAAGATTCCAACTACAATCATCTAGAAAAGATGACCTTGAATGAGTTGTTGACCAACATCAATAATGAAGATAAAACTGTAGCTTTTGCCGTTGAAAAATCGCTTCCACAAATTGAACCTTTAACTGCGAAAGTTGTTGAAAAATTGAAAAATGGTGGAAGATTATTTTATATTGGTGCAGGAACTTCAGGGAGATTAGGAATTTTAGATGCTTCTGAATGTCCTCCAACGTTTGGAGTTCCTCATGAATTGGTTGTTGGATTGATTGCTGGCGGAGATTTTGCTATTAGAAAAGCAGTTGAATTTGCTGAGGATTCTACTACTCAAGGTTGGGAAGATTTGCAAAAATTTTCCATCTCAAAAAATGATATTGTAATTGGTTTAGCAGCCTCAGGAACAACACCCTATGTAGTTTCAACATTGAAAAAATGCCATGAAAACAATATTTTGACAGGTTGTATCACTTGTAATAAAAAAAGTCCGTTGGCCGAAGTTTCACAATTTCCGATTGAAGTGATGGTAGGTCCCGAATTTGTAACAGGAAGCTCAAGAATGAAAGCGGGAACAGCTCAAAAAATGGTGCTAAATATCATTTCGACAGCAACAATGATTCAACTAGGAAAAGTGAAAGGAAATAAAATGGTTGATATGCAACTTTCTAATCATAAATTGGTTGAAAGAGGTGAAAAAATGTTAATTACTGAATTAAATATAGACCAAAAAACAGCAAGTGAATTGCTTCAAAAATATGGGAATGTAAGAAACGTCCTCTTAAATTTTAAAAAATGAGTACAGATATCAATTTATTAAGAAAAGGAATCATTCGTTTAGGGATATTGGTTGTGTTGTTAATTGCTTCGCCAATTATCATCACCATGGGATTTAAGGGTGTTAGCAAGTTTACAGAAGTTCCAACTATTTTTGTTGGTTATCTTCTTGTCTTTATCGGAATTTCTGGAATAATTTTTTCAATTTATTATGCTTTCAAAGCTTTTTCTGTATTGAAAAAAGCACTTTTTGGCGAAAAATAAAAACTGGGAAAAATGTATTATTTAATTTTTTAATTTAAACAAACTCCACTATTTCAAATCATTCATTGATATTTCTTTGACGAGGATAAGTTAAATTTGTTTACAAATTTTTTATTGAAGATGTTATTATCAATTTTTAAGATTAATTTTTTTTAATTTTTTTCTATAAAAATTAATGAATCGATTAAAAATGCAATCTACTAATTTTCAACAGATTAAAATACTTTTAAATTTATTGAAATTTTGATTTTAATTTTTGGCACACTATTTGGAAATTGCTTTGAAAATGCGGAAGCTGAAAAGCATAAAGAGTAAGCAAAAACCAAATAAATCAAAAATTATGAAAAAAAGTGTACTCATTTTAGTAGGAATTATGGCTATAATTTCTACTGTATCTGCAAAAAATGAAGATTTAAACACAAATTCATTCAATAATAATTTTTATTACAATGATGTCATAAATTTTTATGAAAGAGGCATTGAATTTTTTGTTTTCACAAATGGCGAATTCGATTTTGATACGTCAAATAGTTATGTTAGAGGTGTCAGAATCAAAAGAGATTATAATGGAATGATTAGAAGCGTTGGAAATGTTTTTATCAACTATGATCACTTTGGAAATGTGACTAGAATTGGCAATATTTTCATGCAATATCACAGTGGAAGATTAACGAGAGTTGGAGATTTGAGAATTAGTTATGATAGATGGGGAGCTCCAATTTATAGAGGAAATGTGCAAGATTATTATGTTGATAATGGCGTTCGTTTTTCAGTAAACTTTGGAAGAATTTACAATTATAACGATGCATTTTTTAATCATGGAGATTTTAATAGAAACTATACAAGATTCAGAGAAGATCGTGATTTTTATTATTACAAAGCAAATCCAAATTCAAGAATCCGTAAAGATGACTCGATTTTAAAAAGAAGAAAACCAGCTTCTGCGAATAATAGAGACCAATCAAATTCTAATAATTCTGAAAACAGGTATCGAAAATCAGATTCTAAAAGAGAGGATATTAATGAAAATTCAATAAGATGGGACGTTAAAGAAAATAAAAAACACGAATCACATTCAAGAAATTCTGATAACAATTATAGAAAATCTGATTCAAAAAGAGAAAATATTAACGAAAATTCTAAGAGAGAAAAAAACAATAGAAATAGAAGAGAAAATTAAATTATCGTAAACAAAAACTAAATAAAGCAGGTTTTTCCTCTATAAAAAATAGGATTTTTCCTGATAATTTTCAAAAATAAAACCTCTAGTTTTGGAACATAAAACGATGTCTTCAAAATGTTTTTAAAGTTTAAAGAATGCAAACTAAAACTCCTCGTTTAAAAATGAGGAGTTTTTTTCAACGGATTAATTTTTTGTATTTCAATCTTTTGGGAATCAAATCTCCGCCCAAACGCTTTTTCTTGTTCTCTTCATAATCCGAAAAAGAACCTTCAAAAAAATACACTTGACTATCGCCTTCAAAAGCTAAAATGTGAGTGCAAATTCTGTCTAAAAACCATCTATCGTGAGAAATCACTACAGCACAACCTGCAAAATTTTCCAAACCTTCTTCTAAAGCACGTAATGTATTCACGTCCAAATCATTGGTTGGCTCGTCTAACAATAAAACGTTTCCTTCTTCTTTTAAAGTCATTGCCAAATGCAAGCGATTTCTTTCTCCTCCAGATAAAGTGGATACTTTTTTATTTTGCTCGTTACCAGAAAAATTGAAACGACTCAAATAAGCTCTAGAATTTACTTGTCTTCCTCCCATGATTACCAATTCTTGGCTATTTGAAAAGTTTTCCCAAATCGATTTTTCATTGTCAATGTTTGAATGACTTTGGTCAACGTAAGCAATTCTTGCAGTTTCACCAACCAAAAAATTTCCTTGATCTGGAGTTTCTTCGCCCATAATCATTTTGAAAATAGTAGTTTTTCCTGCGCCATTTGGCCCAATAATACCAACAATTCCGGCTTGTGGAAGTGTAAAAGCTAAATTTTCATACAATAATTTATCACCATAAGCTTTGGATACTCCTGACGCTTCAATCACATTTGTTCCTAAACGTGGTCCATTTGGAATGTAAATTTCCAACTTTTCATCAACCTGTTTTTGGTCTTGACTAAGAAGTTTGTCATAATTTTGCAAACGGGCTTTTTGTTTGGATTGACGACCTTTCGCTCCTTGACGAACCCATTCTAACTCACGTTCCAATGTTTTTTGACGCTTAGAAGCCACTTTGCTTTCTTGTGCCATTCTCTGCGATTTTTGGTCTAACCAAGAAGAATAATTTCCTTTCCAAGGAATCCCCTCTCCTCTATCCAATTCTAAAATCCAGCCAGCAACGTTATCTAAAAAATATCGATCGTGAGTTACTGCAATCACTGTTCCTTTATATTCAGCCAAATGATGTTCTAACCAATGAACAGATTCTGCATCTAAATGGTTTGTTGGTTCATCTAGCAATAAAATTTCTGGTTCTTGCAACAACAATCTGCACAATGCCACTCGTCTTTTTTCTCCTCCAGAAAGAATTCCGATTTTTTTGTCAGCATCTGGAGTTCGCAAAGCATCCATGGCAATTTCGAGTTTTGTATCTAATTCCCAAGCATTTGCAGCATCAATTTTATCTTGCAATTCTGCTTGTTTCGCCATCAATTTATCCATTTTATCAGCATCAGAATATACTTCTTCCAAGCCAAACATGTCATTGATTTTGTTATATTCATCCAAAATTGCGACAGTTTCTGCAACACCTTCTCTTACAATTTCCAGAACCGTTTTTTCGGGATCTAATTGAGGTTCTTGTTCTAAATAACCTACTTTATAGACTGGAGAAAACGTAACTTCACCTTGGAAATTTTTTTCTACTCCAGCAATAATTTTTAATAAAGTTGATTTTCCTGAACCATTTAAACCGAGAATTCCAATTTTAGCTCCATAAAAAAAACTTAAATAAATATCTTTTAAAACTTGCTTTCCTGTTGATTGATAGGTTTTAGAAACCCTATTCATCGAAAAGATGACTTTCTTATCGTCTGACATTTTGCTAAAAAATTAAATTGAAAAAAAATCTACACACGACCTTTTAAGGCATTAAAAACCCAAGCAATTGCAAAAAAACCAATGCCAACTGCGGCAAAACCCCAACCTGCAACATCATCATATTTAAAGGCTCCCATTGCAATCAATGCCAAGCCAACAATAATCATTATCAAAGTAGCCCAACCAAGGACAGTATTTTTATTCATTCCCATAAAATCCGTAAAATTTGTTGAACAGCAAATATCAATAAAAATCTTGAAATTCTCTACAATTTTGCAGCCAATCTTGCGCCTTGATTGATAGCTCTTTTTGCGTCTAATTCTGATGCAAAACTTGCACCACCAATGACATGCACATTTTTTCCTGAATCTAATAAAGGTTGAACCAAATCTTTTAGTGGATTTTGACCAGCACAAATGATAACATTATCTACATTTAGAATTTTATTTTCTTGATTATGAATATAATGCAATCCCTGATCATCAATTTTTTGATACTCAACTTCGCTTATAAATTGCACATTTTTCTTTTTTAAATTGGCTCTGTGAATCCAACCTGTAGTTTTCCCAAGATTTTCTCCAAACTTTCCCTTACTTCTTTTGAACATAAAAATTTCTCTTGGAGATTTCTCAAAACTAGGTTTCATGCCTTCAATTCCAGCTCTAGATTTTAATGTTTTGTCAATTCCCCATTCTTCTAACCAAGCATCAATATTTTGAGAAGTTGACTCACCTGAATGAGATAAATATTCTGAAACGTCAAAACCAATGCCTCCTGCACCAATCACAGCTACTCTTTTTCCAACATGTTTATTGTGTTTCAACACATCAATATAACTCAACACTTTGGGATGATTAATGCCTTCAATTTTCAAATCTCTAGGTTGAATTCCTGTTGCAATAATAATTTCATCAAAATCTAATTTTTCTAAATCAGCTACTGAAACTTTAGTATTTAATTGCAAATCAACTTGATGCAATTCAATTTGTTTTTTAAAATACCGAATTGTTTCATAAAATTCTTCCTTCCCAGGAATTTGTTTTGCCATATTAAATTGACCACCAATTACTGAATCCGCATCAAAAAGTGTAACTTCATGACCTCTTTGAGCTGCAATTGTTGCCGCTGACAAACCTGCAGGGCCTGCACCAATAACGGCAATTTTCTTTTTATTTTTTGTTGGATGATATACCAATTCTGTTTCGTGACAAGCTCTTGGATTTACCAAACAACTCGCTACTTTACGTTGAAAAACATGGTCTAAACACGCTTGATTGCACCCAATACAGGTATTTATTTCATCATCTTTTTCTTCTTTGGCTTTATTAACCCACTCAGAATCAGCTAAAAAAGGACGCGCCATAGAAATCATATCTGCATGACCTGCTGCCAAAATCTTTTCAGCAGTTTCTGGCATGTTAATTCTATTGGTAGTGATTAAAGGAATTTTAATTTCAGCTTTCATTTTTTGAGTAACCCACGTAAAAGCTCCTCTTGGAACAGAAGTTGCAATCGTGGGAATTCGGGCTTCGTGCCAACCTATTCCTGTATTTATAATAGTTGCGCCAGCTTTTTCAATTTCTTTTCCAAGTTGCACAATTTCTTCCCAAGAACTTCCTCCTTCTACCAAATCCAACATGGACAATCTGTAAATAATGATAAAATTAGCGCCTACAGATTCACGAATTTGCCTTAAAATTTCGATAGGCAATCGCATTCTATTTTCATAATTTCCTCCCCAAGAATCATCTCTTTTATTGGTTCTTTTTACGATAAATTGATTAATTAAATAGCCTTCAGAACCCATAATTTCAACACCATCATAGCCCGCTAATTTTGATAATTCAGCTGAGTTTACAAAATCTCTAATGGTTCTTTTTATGCCTGATTGTGTTAATTTAAAAGGTGTAAAACGATTGATTGGCGCTTTAATTTTTGAAGGCGCTACATTAAATGGATGATATCCATAGCGTCCTGAATGTAAAATTTGCATACATATTTTACCTCCTTCTTTGTGCACAGCTTCAGTGATTTTTTGATGCTCAATAGCATGTTTTTCTCTAGACATTCGTGCTGCAAAAGGACCTGTCCAACCTTGAATATTTGGCGAAATTCCTCCTGTTACAATCAACCCAACTCCACCTTTGGCACGCTCAGCATAGTAGGCTGCAATGCGTTCTATTCCGTTTTTTTCTTCCTCTAAACCTGTGTGCATAGAACCCATCAAAATTCTATTTTTTAAGGTTGTAAATCCCAAATTTAAGGGCTCAAAAATGTGCTTGTATTTCATAAGAATAACATTGAATTTATTATGCACGCATAACAAATGCAAGATATGTTTATTTTTTGAAATGAAAAAGCCAAAGAAACATATTCTTTGGCTATATAATTTAGTTGAAACCTAATAGAAAAAATTAATTCATAGGAACATCAATAATTAACAATTTACTATTTTTTAAAGCTTTTAAAGACACTTTTTCAACATCTTCAATACCTATGGCATCTCTATTATTTAGCGTTTCATCATCAATTGAAACTTCACCATCAATCAGAAAAAAATATGCTCCATTCTTTAAATCATACACGATTTCAAAGCCATTTTCCAAATCAATCATGGAGATATATCCTTGTTGATTGATTGGCAATGAACCATCAACTTGTTTATCTTTTGGAGAAACTAAAGTTTGAAATTTGTTTTTTCTTTCACTTTCTTCAAACTTCTTTTGATTATAATATGGTTCAACTTCATTCTTTTCAGGGATAATCCAAAGTTGTAAAAAGTTGGTTTCTGTAGTTTTGCTATCGTTAAATTCGGAATGTGTCAAACCTGTTCCTGCACTCATTACTTGCACTTCACCAACTTCAATGGAACGTTGATTGTTCATACTATCTTTGTGAGAAAGTGCCCCTGAAATTGGAATGGAAATAATCTCCATATTTTTATGAGGATGTGTGCCAAAACCCATTTTTGGTTGCACAATATCATCATTTAAAACGCGTAACATTCCAAAATTCATTCTCTCTGGATTGAAATAATTGGCAAAACTAAATGTATGATACGATTGTAACCAACCATGATTGGCAAATCCTCTTGATGCTGCTTTGTGAATTGTTTTTTTCATTTTTTTTAATTTCAAATCTTAAATTTTAAACCTTGAACTAATACAAGTACCCCATTTTCCCTTGATTATAATCACGCATTGCCTCTAAAATCTCGGTTTGTGTGTTCATCACAAAAGGTCCGTATTGCGTTACTTTTTCGTTGATGGGTTCACCTGATAAAATCAAAATAGTGCTTTGCTTCAGTGCTTTGAAATGAATTGAATTTCCATCTTGATGAAAAGTAATCATTTGATTTGCTCCTTTAATAAGAATTTCTTTACCATTCACTAAAATTTTACCTCCTAAAAGATAGATTAATGATTGGTGATTTTCTGGAATATCAATAATCATTTCTCCATTTTCTTGAGCAATTGCTGAAAAAACATTGACTGCAGTTTGGGTTTCAATCAAACCAATTTTGTTGGACTGATTTCCTGCAATGATATTTAATTGCACTTTTTCATCAACTGAAAATACTTTTGGAATTTGTACATCCTCCAAATGTTGATAATTTGCAGGTATCATTTTGTGAGTTGAAGGCAAATTCAACCACAATTGGATTCCTTCTAAATCACCACCTTTTTTTACAAACTCTTTGCTTGGAGCTTCTGCGTGAATAATGCCACGTCCAGCAGTTGTCCATTGAACGCCTCCTGCTTTCACAACCATTTCATTTCCAAGAGAATCTCTATGAAATTGTTCGCCTTTAAACAACAAAGTAATCGGTTCAAAACCCCTGTGAGGATGAGGCCCTAAATCAAAAGGATTGTTGAATTCTGAAATGGCATAAGGCCCA
This sequence comes from Flavobacteriaceae bacterium CG2_30_31_66, assembly GCA_001873065.1. Classification (GTDB taxonomy): domain Bacteria; phylum Bacteroidota; class Bacteroidia; order Flavobacteriales; family Flavobacteriaceae; genus Polaribacter. The sequence continues at coordinate 28,455 of MNYM01000031.1, read as the reverse complement.
TAATGATGTAATAACAAAAATGGATCTACATTTTCAATTCCCTGAATTGGCAATGGTTGACGTAATTTTATAGGTCCCATATTTACAAATGGACTTGGAACGATATGCTGAATGCTTTTAAATGTTTTCATACTATTTGTGTTTAAAATAATTTCCTTGGAAACTATTTTTATAATTTTTTTTATCGAATTTTATCTAACAAATTACTTAAAGTTGCTGCTTCTTCTTCGGTTAATCTTTCTAAAAAGGACATACTTTGATTCTCATCAATACTAGTTAAGATTTCAAGTCCTAATTTAGAAATTTTTACATAAACAACTCTCCTGTCTTCTTCACAACGTGTTCTTTCAATAAGCTTTTTATCACATAATTTATCCATCAAACGTGTGGCATTTGGGGCACGTTCAATCATTCGATCTTTTACTATTTGCACTTTTACACGATCTTTGGCACCTCTTAAAATGCGTAAAATATTGTATTGTTGAGGAGAAATTCCATAGGGTTTAAAAAAGTCATTTTCTTTACTGCTCAACCAATTTGAGGTGTATTTGATATTAATTAACGCTTTGACTTTATTATTTTTAAAACTCGATTTAATATCTTTTGAAATGTCGCCCATTTTTTAGTTTTAAGTTTTTAGTCTTTAGTTTTGAGTAAAAAATTATACCTTATTTACAGCATTTTCAAACTGAGAAATTTTTTCTTTTAAAGAGGCAAATAATGATTCGTTTACGATTTTTCCTTCTTTAAAATTATCTTGAAAACTCGGTAATGAAAACGTAATTACTTCCTTTGCTCCCATTCTTGCAAAACGATCTGCACCTGCTTCTAAAACACTTAATCCACCTCTTGGTCCGGGCGAAGTTGCCATTAATAACAATGGTTTTTCTCTGAAAACCTTGTTATTGATTCTTGAACTCCAATCATAAATATTCTTAAAAGCTGCTGCATACGACCCATTGTGCTCTGCTAAAGAAAGAATGAATCCATCATAATTATCAAGTAAAGCATTAAACTTTTTTGCGTTTTCAGGAAAACCGATTTTTTCTGCATCTGAACTATACATTTCCATTGGAAAATCTCGTAAATCAATCACATCAAAAGAAGTATTTTCTAAATTTTCAGCCACAAATGTTGCTAATTTTTTGTTGATAGAAGTAGAACTTGTGCTCCCTGCAAATGCCAATATTTTTTTCATAATATTAATTTTATGGCACAAAGTTACAAAAAAAAAATTATTTTCCAAGGAAAATATTTTTATGGAAATAAATTAAAAAATTGTTTATTATTTTACAGATTTATGAACCCATTAATTTTCAAATATTGCAATAAAATAATGGTTCTTGCATCAATAATTTCTTGAGTTTCAATCATCTGAAAAGCTTCGTCAAAAAAACATTCAATTATTTGAATTTCTTCATTTTCATCAGCAACTCCTCCACCGTTTTTAGTTTTGTTTTCCTCAGAATATTCACTAATAAAAAGATGTACTTTTTCTTTTAAAATTCCGGGAGATAAAAACGCAGTGGTAATTTTTGTAGGTTTAGAAATTTTATATCCTATTTCTTCTTCTGTTTCACGAATGGCTGTAATTTCCGGAGTTTCATTTGCATCCATTGCACCACCAACAACTTCAATTGAAAATCCATGATTGATTCCTGCCACATAAACTGGCATTCTAAATTGTTTCGTTAAAATCACTTTTTTAGTTGTTGGATTGTACAATAATATAGCAATCCCATCGCTTTTTCCATAAACTTCATGTGTCAAGTTTACTGATTTTCCAGTATCAAACGTAAAATCAAAATTAACTTGCTCTAAAGTTCCCCAAAAACGTGAAATAATTGTTGATGTTACATTTTTTACTTTGTCAGTAATTTTCATAATATTAGATTGTAATTTTTGATGCACTAAAGTAGGGTTTTCTCAATTCAGAATGTGTTTTTTTGAAGATTTTTCCATACATTTTTAGAATTTAAAAACAAATATCAAAACCAACTAAATCTATTAACACAATCTTTTATAAATTCTTTTTACATTTACGATTCTATTTTAAAATTTATTATGATTCAAACAATCATCCGATTTTTAAGTTTTTTTGTATTTTTTTTTATTGTACAACTTTCATCAGCTCAATTAAGCAGAAAACATTTTATCCCGCCATTAACCTCGAGTGACGGGTTCACAGACCAATATATTTATATTTCTACCCCAAAAAACAACAATGTTTCTTATAAAATAATCCCTGTTGGTAATCCTGAATTACAAGCGTATAGTGGTGTTGTTTCTAATCAAAAACCTGTAAAACAATCTGTATTGGATTTAACTGGAAATATTGACAATGATGCTGATAGTCAATTACATGTACCAACTTTTGATTTGGGAAATATATATACTAACAAAGGTTTTATCATTGAAGCTGAAGATGATGTATATGTCTCTGTAAGAGTTAGATCTTTTAATACACAAAATAGTGGAAAATTACATGCAAGTTCCCTTGTAAGTAAAGGGAATGCTGCTCTAGGAACTCAATTTAGAATTGGAGCCATGGTTAATGAGGAAGAAATACCAAATAGTCATTTAGCTTTCGCTTCCATTATGGCTACTGAAGATCAAACAATTCTTAGGATTTATGATATTACTGGAATCACTCTACTAGATAAAATCCTTAATAAGAATGAAAGTTACATTTATCATAGGAGAGGTTCGGATTTATTGAATATTATTGGCTGTTTGATAAGCAGTAGTAAGCCAGTTGTTGTAAATACCGGTTCAGCATTAGGTAGTTTTGCAGTTACTAGAAATAATCCAAATCCTAATCTTTCAATTGGCGGTCAGGATTATGGCTTTGATCAAATAGTAGATACTTCAAAAATAGGAACACAATATATTTTGGTTAGAGGTGCTGGAGGTAATGAATTTGAAAATGCTTTGGTTATTGCTCATGAAGACAATACAAGTGTTTCAGTTGGAGGTAGTTCAACCCCAATAATCACTTTAAATGCTGGTGAATACATTGTTCTAGAAGGAAATAACTATAGCTCAAATGGAAATATGTACATCAATACCTCAAAAAAAACTTTTGTTTATCAAGGAATTGGTGGTATAAATTCTCGTGCAAATCAAGATATGTTTTTTGTTCCACCATTAAGTTGTGAAAATACAGGAAATGTAGATAATATTGCTTTTATAAATCAAGTAGATAATTCAGGTGAATCTTTTGATGGTGGAATTACTATTGTTACAAATACTGATGCCATTGTAAAAATCAATAATGAGGATATTTCAAGTCTTCAAAATGTGCAAGGTCCATTTAATGTTAATGGTAATTCCAACTATGTTACTTATAAAGTGGCAGATTTAAGTGGTAACATAAGGGTAAGTAGTGATAAAGAATTGTATTGTGCCTATTTTAATTTTAATAGTTTTGCAACTTCTGGAAGTTTTTATTCAGGATTTCCTTCAGCTCCAGAAATTTCATTTGTACCAGAATCTGAGAATTTAGGAAATTGCCTTCCAAATATTAGATTGAAAATTTCAAATGATACAGGTATATTTGATTATTTTTGGGAGTATTTTGATGAAATTAGCTCTGATTGGTTTAAAAGGGGTAAGGATAATGAACCATACGAACCTATACTTTCTGAACCTGGAAGATATCGATTAAATGCCACAATTATATGCACAGGTTTAAAACTACCTCCTTTTGAAATACCAGTAAGTATTTGTCCTGATGATTTTGATGGTGATGGTATTGAAGATAATATTGATGTTGATATTGATAATGATGGCATCTTAAATATTGACGAATCTCGTGGTGACGCAACAATTAATATTACGGACATTAATAAGCCGATACTTATTTTTCAAGATAATTCTTCAAACACTAGCTTCATAACTGGTAATTTATTAGTTACAGAAACTACAAGCTCTTTTCTAGGTCAAGATAATGGAAATTTTATTAGTACAGTTCAGCCTAATACAAGTAATTCTGATTTAGTTTATGAATTAAATTTTGATCAAAGTGCAAATATTCAATTTACTCAAACCTCTGCTGCAACAAACAATACCAATGTATTTTACATAGTAAAAATTGGTCCCTCATCAAAAAATATTACGCTTTTAGATCCAAATAATCAATTATTGGTGGATTCAAATTTTGATGGAGATTTTACTAATGAATTTCCCATAACTAAATTCTCTAATTCTGAAATACGATTTAAAATCAATCCGAATGTTACAGGACCAATAACTTATAGATTTGTAGCAAATCATATAACTCAATTTTCCATAGAAATAAAATCAAATGGATTAACTGATGTTTCAACATTTAGTGGGAATATAAAATTAACCACTTTCTCCAAAGATTCTGATGGTGATGGAATTGAAGACATGTTTGATGTGGATTCAGATAATGACGGAATTCCTGATGTTTTTGAAGCCACTGCGAGCAAAATAACATTACTTGATACTGATGCAAATCTAGATGGTTTGAATGATGTTTTTGAAGGAATTACCACTGGAATTGATACTGATGGTGATGGAATTCCAAATCATTTGGATGTTGATGCTGATAATGACGGAATTTTTGATTTGGTAGAAGCTGGACATGGAGGATTAGACGACAATAATGACGGAATTCTTGAAAATTCAACTGCCGAAAATGTGGGTATCAATGGACTTTTAAACAGTTTAGAAAGCACTGTTGACTCGAAAATTCTTTCTCTAAATTATACCATTTCCGACACTGATAATGATTCAATCTTCAATTTTTTAGAACTCGACTCAGATAATGACGCTTGTTTTGATGTTATTGAAGCTGGTTTTACAGGAACTTCACTCGGAATTTTATTCGCAAATCCTTTTGCAGTTTCTGCGAATGGAAAAGTAATCAACAATACAAATGGTTACTCAATTCCAAATCTTGATTATATTACTTCAGCGCCAATTATTTTAAACACGCCTTTTGAAAATGCTGTTTTTTGTGAAAATATCACAGATGTTATTTCTATAGATTCAACTGCAGATCAATTTCAATGGGAAGTTTCGTCTGATAATGGTGCAACTTGGACAACAATTATTGACAACGCAATTTATTCGGGTGCAACTACCAAAGATTTACAGATCACAAATCCGCCTTTGACTTTCGATAATTATCAATTTAAAGTATTTTTAGATAGAACAGGAAATACTTGTGGAAAAGAGTCTAATACTATTGTTTTGACTGTGAATCCCGAGCCTATTTTAAAACCAAATCCTGAATTATTTCAATGTATTGATGATGGTAATACAAATCCAACAGTGAATTTAACATTGGCAGAAAAAAATATTACAGATGAGACAAATGTGACTTTTAAATATTTTGAAGATATTGCAGGCACAAACGAAATTACTGAGCCAACTTCTTATCCAGTTGTGGTGAACACAACCCAATCCGTTTACGTAAGGGTTACGTCAGAATTTGATTGTTATGCAAACTTAATTGAACTTAAAATTAATATTGGCCAAACACCTGACAATCCCTATAATGATATTCAACCTGCAGTTTGTGATGATTTTTTAGATGCCGACGGAAATGATACAGCAAACAATTCTGATACAGATAATATTACTCAATTTAATTTAGACAAAACTGCCATTGAAAATGGTATCAATCCACCAGCAAATACCGTTATTTTTTATTATGAAAATGCTGTTGATAGAACAAATTCTTTGAATGAAATTGATATTACAAATTATAGAAATAACATCAACAAAATTGAGATTACAAATATTCCATCAGGAATTCAATTCCCTATTTATTATAAAATTCTAAGCACTATAAATAATGACTGTCAAGGTTTAGGTGAATTTTATTTACAAATAAACGCTGTTCCTGAAGCAAATTCAGTAAATGACTTGGAATTGTGCGATGATGCAAATGATGGAGATTCAACAAACGGAATTGTTCAAAATTTTGATTTAGAATCGCAAACTTCATTGATTTTAGGAACTCAAAATCCTGCAGATTTTACAGTTACCTATCATGTAAACCAAGCTGATACTGAAACTGGAAACAATCCAATAACATCACCTTTCACAAATACTATTCGTGATTTGCAAACCATTTTTGTAAGAGCTACCAACAATGCAACAGGATGTTTTACCAATCATACTTCGTTTAATGTGATTGTAAATCCATTACCAATTGCAAATTTTGTGGAAGATTTAGAAGTTTGTGATGACAATGCTGATGGTTCTGCTAGAAATGGTTTTTCGCAATCTATAGATTTAGAAAGTCAATCAAGTACGATTTTGGGTTCTCAAGATGCTTCAATTTACAAAGTAACTTACCATCGAACTTTGGCTGATGCCCAAGCAGGAAACAATCCATTGAATTCACCTTACTCAAATACGATTCCAAATAGAGAAACTATTTTTGTACGTGTTTTTAACGAAAATACACAATGTGCAAACGGAATTTCACAATTTGATGTGATTATCAATCCTGAGCCTACTTTTCAAACACCAACAAACTTGGCGTATTGTGATACTAATGATGATGGGGATGACACCAATGGTATCATTCAAACCATCGATTTGGATAGTAAAATTTCAGAAATTTTAGGAAATTCTCAAAGTCCAAACGATTTTACTGTAACGTTTCATGCTTCACAAATGGATGCAACTAATGGAATTTCTCCAATTTTGTCACCTTATACAAACACAAATTTAACAGAAAGAATTTTTGTTCGAATCCAAAATAAAAGAACGCTTTGCTTTAATGATGATGCATTTTTTGATTTGATTGTAAATCCTTTACCAAGTTTTACGGTTACTTCTCCTCAAATTATTTGTTTGAATGATTTGCCTTTGAATTTATCCGTTGAAAATCCTAGGGATGTGTACACCTATGAATGGAAAAATGAAAGTGGAAAATCTCTAGGAACTGATGATAATTTAAATATCACAACTGGCGGAAACTATTTTGTAACAGCCACTTCAACCAATGGAACTTTATGTTCAAGAACCGAAATGATTGAAGTAAATGAATCAAATATTGCTACACTTCAAAATAGTTTTGTAACCGTTATCGATGAATCAACCAATATTGGAAGTCAGAATAATTTGTCAATCTCAATTGATATAATTAGTAATAATTTAGGTCCTGGCGATTATCAATTTGCGATTGTAAACACTGATACCAGTGAACGTTTTCCTTTTGCGGGTTTTCAAGATGACCCTCTTTTCGAGAATTTAGAAGGTGGTATTTATCAAATTATAGTGAATGATAAAAACGGTTGTTCTCCGGATGCAACATTGCTAGTTTCTGTGATTCAGTTTCCAAAATTCTTTACGCCAAATGGTGACGGCCAAAATGATACTTGGGTGGTAAAAGGTGCAAATCAAACATTTTATCCAAATGCTAGTATCAATATTTTCAACAGATATGGAAAATTAGTGGCGCAAATTCCAATTGATAGCCAAGGTTGGAATGGAACTTATAACGGAACTTTATTGCCTTCTGATGATTATTGGTATAACGTAACCTTGATTCCTGCGGATACTACAAAACCAACCATCAATAAAAAAGGAAATTTTTCGTTGATTAGAAAATAAAAATAATAACCTCTTTACAATTTTAAAGAGGTTATTTAATGATTTGAATTTTTATTTTTTTTACTAAACAACTACAGATAAAATCTTTTTATCCTTGATAATTTTTGTAGCACTTTCAAATTGATTTGCAGTGTTGTTTTCACCTCCAGCTTTCAATGCTTTGTCTCCTGCAAAAAATGTTTTATGATCATCTCCCAAATCTGAACCTGCCATTCGTTGGTGTTTTACACACGAAACTCCTTTTCTGATTTCTTGTCTTTGAACTCCTTTCACATAAGCCAACATTCCTTCTTCACCAAAATAACCTTGCGTTAAATCGTTCATGTGAAGTGCGGTTGTGTGATAAGTTGGTAAAGTAATTAAGTGATGGAAAATTCCTGCCTCTCTAGCGCCATCAATTTGAAAAGTTCTAATTTTTTCGTCAGCTATTTTGCAAAGTTTTGAATTATCATATTTCACATCCATCAAATTATTTCTGTCATAAGCAGATACATCAATTCCTATCGCCGACATTTCTTCATAAGCTTGAATTCTAAAATTCAAAGTCCAATTAAAAGAAGGTGAATTATTGTAAACCAATTTTGCGTTTGGTACCACTTCTTTAATCCTATTTACCATGTGAGCAATTTGTTTCACATTAGGTGTTGGAGTTTCAATCCAAAGTAAATCTGCCCCATTTTGTAAACTTGTGATACAGTCCAAAACAACTCTATCGATATTTGAACCATCTTTAAATTTGTATAACCCATTGGCCAATCTTACTGGTTTTACCAATTTTCCATTCCTTTTTAAAAGTACATCATCTTGTTTTGCCTCGCTCAAAGCAATTTCTTCAGCTTCTACAAATGCTAAATATTGAGATGCCAAATCACCCGGAGTTTGACTTACAGGTAATTTTTGTGTCAATCCTGCGCCTTCAGAATCTGTTCTTGCTACAATAATTCCATTATCAACACCTAATTCTAAAAAGGCATATCTAATAGCATTTATTTTTGCAATAAAATCTTCATGGGGCACTGTAACCTTTCCATCTTGATGTCCACATTGTTTTGCGTCAGAAACTTGATTTTCTACTTGAATTGCACAAGCACCAGCTTGAATCATTTTTTTTGCTAACAAATAAGTAGCTTCTTCATTGCCAAAACCAGCATCGATATCTGCAATAATTGGCACAATATGAGATTCATAATTATCAATTAAATCCTGAACATTTTCGCCTTTTTGTAATCTTCTGAACAAATCATTCAGTTCAATAGCATCAGCTTGACGTAAAAAATCATAAATTTCAGCAATAAGAGATGATACAGCTGTTTTTTCGTGCATAGATTGGTCCGGAAGTGGTCCAAATTCTGAGCGCAATGCAGCTACCATCCAACCAGAAAGATATAAATAACTTTTGCTAATAGTTTTAAAATGTTTTTTTACTGCAATCATATTTTGCTGCGCCACAAAACCATGCCAGCATCCTAAAGATCTTGTGTAATGAGAATTGTCAGCATCATAGGCTGCCATGTCTTTTCTCATAATTGCAGCAGTATATTTTGCAATATCCAAACCTGTTTTGAAACGATTTTGAGTCGTCATTCGTGCTGCACTTTCTGGATTGATTTCACTCCACGCGCTCCCGAATTTTTCTTTGAGACTTCTTACGGTTTCCAATACTGATTCGTAGTTACTTTGTGATAAATTTTTCATAAATTTGATTTTAAATTGTTAAGGTTTTCTTGATTTTGATGATTTGGTCTCGTAAACTATTGCCTTAGTTGCGAGACTTTTTTTATATATATTGATACGCTGATAATGTTAAAAATTCTTTGTAATCTTCTGATAAAACGAGTTCGTCAAACAACTGAATTGCCAATTGAAATTTTCCGTTGGAAAAAGTTTTATCTCCAACCAATTTTTTAATCTTTACTATTTCTTCGTCTTTCAACTCTTGATACATTTTTTCGTTAAAATAACGGCCATCTTCAATTTGAACATTTTTGCGTAACCAATGCCAAATTTGCGTTCTTGAAATTTCGGCAGTTGCGGCGTCTTCCATCAAATTGTAAATAGCTGCTGCACCATTTCCTCTCAACCAACTTTCGATATAAAGTATTCCTACATTGATATTTTTTCTGATACCATCTTCAGTGATGGTTCCTTTGGGCATTTCCACTAAGTCTTTTTCAGTAATATTGATATAACTTCTTTTAACATGCATCTGATTTTTGGTCATCATGTTTTCGTTAAAAACTTTCATAGCTAAAGAAACCAGACCAGGATGTGCGACCCAAGTGCCATCATGACCATTTTTAACCTCTCTTTCTTTGTCAATTGTAACTTTTGAAAATGCTAAATTATTGGCAATTTCATCATTTTTAATAGGAATTTGAGCTGCCATTCCACCCAATGCCAAAACGCCTCTTTTATGACAACGTTGAATTACCAACAGTGAATACGCTTTCATAAACGGACTATCCATGGTCACTTGATCCCTGTTTGGTACCATAAAATTTTTATGATTTCTGAATTTTTTGATATATGAAAAAATATAATCCCATCGTCCACAATTCAAACCTGCCATATGATCTCTTAATTCATAAATAATTTCATCTAAATGAAAACTCGCTGTGATAGTTTCTACCAAAACAGTGGCTTTGATGGTACTTTGAGGAATGTCAAGATAAGTTTGCGCAAAAACAAAAATATCATTCCACAAACGAGCTTCTAAATAATGCTCAAGTTTTGGTAAATAAAAATAGGCAGCAGTTCCTTTTTTTTGTAAATTTTTGATATTATGAAAAAAATACAATCCAAAATCAACCAAAGAACCTGACAAATTTTCACCTTCAAAAGTGAAATGCTTTTCATCTAAATGCAAGCCTCTTGGTCGCACTAACAAAGTAGCAGTCACCTCATTTAATTGGTAAGTTTTATTTCTTTCCTCATCAAAAAAAGAAATGGACTTATTGATGGCGTCTCTCAAGTTAATTTGACCTTCAAGATTATTGACAATATTTGGTGAATTACTATCTTCAAAATCAGCCATAAAAACTTTTGCACCAGAATTTAACGCATTGATAACCATTTTTCTATCTACAGGACCTGTAATTTCGACTCTTCTGTCCAATAAATCTTCGGGTAAAGGTGCACAAACCCAGTCTGATTCTCTGATGTCTTTTGTCTCTTCAGGAAAAGAAGGAAAGTTGCCCGCATCAAAATAAGCTTGTTCAACTTCTCTTTCTTTTAATAAATCCAGCCTTCTTTGATTAAACTTTTCGTGTAAGGCTACTAAAAAAGATTGTGCTTCATCAGTTAAAATTTCTCGATAATCTTGTAATTGAAATCCTTCAAAATCAAGTCGTTTTGCAATAATTTGTGCTTCCATAATCAGTTTGTTTTAATTTCTACGATGCAATGATATAAATTTTTTTTGAACTCCACAAGCGAACGTTCGCTAAATTTACAAAAAAATTTATTTTTTATAATTCGCTATTTATATTTACCTTTGATTTTATGGTTATAGAAGACGAATACATCCGATTGATTTTTGGCTTAAAAGTAAAACAGATAAGGACTGAGAAAAATCTCTCTTTGTTTGGATTGGCAAAATTATCAGGCTTATCAAAATCGTATTTAAACGAGATTGAAAAAGGGAAAAAATACCCAAAAACTGATAAAATTTTGTTGCTATCTGAGAGTTTAGAGGTTCCTTACGATTATTTGGTTTCTTTGAAATTAGACAAAAATTTAGCACCAATTGGAGAAATTTTACAATCAAAATTTTTAAAAGAAATTCCACTCGAATTATTTGGCATTAAAGAAAATAATTTAATTGATATTGTGGCAAATGCACCAGTAAAAGTAAATGCATTTATTAGTACCATCATCAAAATTGCTCAAAATTATAACCTGACTAGAGAGAGCTTTTTCCTAGCTTCCTTGCGCTCTTATCAAGAAGCCCACAATAATTATTTTGAAGAAATTGAAGTTGATGTAGAAAAATTTGCTAAAGCATATCATATCGATTTATCAAAAAGAGTAAACGCAAAAGATTTAGAAGAAATTTTAATAGAAGAATTTGACTATCAAATTGACAACGAAGTACTTCAAAAATACAACAATCTTGGCGAATTAAGGAATATTTTTATAGCATCAAAAAAAATACTTTTGATTGATAAAAATATTTCCGAAGCTCAAAAAACATTTATTTACGCAAAAGAACTCGCCTATAATTATCTAAATATAAAAGATAGGTTATACACTTTTCCTTGGATAAAATTTGAAAGTTTTGACCAAGTTTTAAACAATTTTATTGCGTCTTACTTTGCAGGTGCCTTGATTATTCCGAGAAAAAATTTGATTGAAAAACTCACAAATTTCTTTAATTTAGAGGAATGGAAGCCTCTAAAACTTCATGAAATTATGAATCATTTTAATTGTTCGCAAGAAACATTTTACCAGCGGTTGACCAATATTTTACCGAAATTCTTCAATATTAAAAATTTATTTTTTCTGCGTTTTATTCACAAAACGCATTCGCCAGAATTTAGATTAAGCAAAGAATTGCACATTACCCAACAACAAGCACCCCATGCAAATAGAAATAATGAGCACTATTGCAGACGATGGATTTCTATAAAAACCATTCAAGAACTAGAAAAATCATCCAAAAAAAGAGCCACTTTTGGCGTACAAATTTCGTCTTACGAAAACAAAAACGAATATTTGGTATTGTCATCTGCAACGCCTGATCCCTTTAAAAAAGACATCAATAGAAGTGTAAGCATTGGATTGCTGCTCTCACCTCACCTAAAAAAGAAACTTCGTTTTTTTAATGAAAATACTTTTGATAAAAATTCAGTTGGCGTGACTTGTGAAACTTGCTCTTTAAAAAATTGTGGTGATAGAGTAGCTGATTCTTATCGATTGGAAAAACAAATAAAATATGATGAAATCTCTAATACAGTTGAAAATATCATTAATTCTTACAACTAAAAAAACTATTTTAGCAAAAGCATAAAAAACTTATTTCTATGGATCTTAACTTCAATAAAAACGAAGATTATAACAAACTTTTAGCATCTGATTTACGCATAAAACTTTCAAAAATAAAATTAGGCGGAGGACAAAAAGGCATTGACAAATTACACGAACAAGGAAAGTTAACTGCCAGAGAACGTATTGAATATCTGTTAGATAAAGATTCAAAATCAATAGAAATTGCTGCTTTTGCTGGTGATGAAATGTATGCTGACCATGGTGGATGTCCTTCTGGAGGCGTGGTAGTAAAAATTGGCTACATCAAAAAAAAACAATGTATTGTGGTTGCCAATGATGCTACTGTAAAAGCGGGTGCTTGGTTTCCAATCACTGGAAAAAAGAATTTAAGAGCGCAAGAAATTGCCATCGAAAACAAACTTCCAATCATTTATTTGGTAGATTCTGCAGGTGTGTATTTGCCAATGCAAGACGAAATTTTTCCTGATAAAGAACATTTCGGACGCATTTTTAGAAACAATGCCATCATGAGTAGCTTGGGAATTTCTCAAATTGCAGCTGTCATGGGAAGTTGTGTAGCTGGTGGCGCATATTTACCAATCATGAGCGATGAAGCCTTGATTGTTGATAAAACTGGCAGTATTTTTTTAGCAGGAAGTTATTTGGTAAAAGCGGCAATTGGCGAAACTATTGACAATGAAACTTTGGGTGGTGCTACCACACATTGCGAAATTTCGGGAGTGACTGATTATAAAGCAAAAGATGATAAAGATGCGTTGGATAAAATCAGAAATATTATTGATAAAATAGGTGATTTTGACAAAGCAGGTTTCAACAGAATTTCACCAACTGAACCCATTGAAAATCCTGATGATATTTTTGGAATTTTGCCAAAAGCAAGAAATGAACAATATGACATGTTAGAAATTATCAAACGTTTGGTTGATAATTCTGAATTTGATCAATACAAAGAAGGTTTTGGAAAAACCATTTTAACAGGTTATGCTCGAATTGATGGTTGGGCAGTTGGGATTGTGGCAAATCAACGAAAATTGGTAAAAACGAAAAGTGGTGAAATGCAATTTGGTGGCGTTATTTATAATGATTCTGCTGACAAAGCAACCCGTTTCATTGCGAATTGTAATCAGAAAAAAATTCCTCTTGTTTTTTTTCAAGATGTCACTGGTTTTATGGTTGGCAGCAAATCCGAACACGGAGGAATCATAAAAGATGGTGCAAAAATGGTAAATGCTGTCAGCAATTCTGTGGTACCAAAATTCACAATTATTATTGGAAATTCTTATGGAGCAGGAAATTATGCCATGTGTGGAAAGGCGTATGATCCACGGTTAATTGTGGCTTGGCCAAGTGCTGAATTGGCTGTGATGAGTGGAAATTCAGCTGCACAGGTTTTACTACAAATAGAAACTGCGTCATTAAAAAAGAAAGGCGAAACCATCACTCCTGAGAAAGAACAAGAATTACTTGACAAGATAAAATCGCGCTATGACAAACAAATTTCTCCTTATTATGCTGCTGCTCGAATTTGGACAGATGCTGTTATCAATCCTTTAGATACCCGAAAATGGATTTCAATTGGAATTGAAGCTGCCAATCATGCACCTATCGAAAAGAAATTTAACCTGGGAATTTTACAAGTTTAAAAAAAAATTGTAATTTTTTTAAAACATGATGAATATCAATTTTAGTCGATTTTTAAACAATTACTTTTGCGAAAATTAAAAAACAAATGAGTAAATCAATATACATCACAACTATTGAACCCAATAGCGGAAAATCACTAGTGTCTTTGGGGCTTTTAAGAATGATGCTCAACAAATCCTCTAAAGTTGGGTATTTTAGACCTATTATCAACAAAGGTGAAAATAGCACTTATGATAATCATACTTATACAGCCCTCAAATATTTTAATCTTGATATGAAATATGAAGATTGTTTCGCTTATGAACAAAATGAAATTGTAGCATTGTTGGGCGAAGGAAAAACAGATGAAGTTATCCAAAGTATTATTGAAAAACATAAAAAATTAGAAAAAATATTTGACTATGTATTGATCGAAGGAACCGATTTTTCTGGTCAAGGTGGTTTCACTGAAGTAGACGTTAATTTAATGATAGCCAAGAATTTGGGAGTTCCTGTATTGATTGTTGGTGCTGGGAATGGCAAAAAAAAGAAAGAATTCATCAATACAATGGTGCTGACTTATAAGTCATTCATCAAAAAAGAAGTAGATGTTATTGGATTGATTGCCAACAAAATAGAAAAAGATGAATTGGATTATATTTCAAAAGGACTTCAAGAAAAGATTCCAAAAAGTGTTCATGTGGACGTGATTCCAAAAATCAATTTTTTAGCTTTTCCCACTATGAAAGAAGTAGTTGAAATTTTGCATGGTAAAATTCTTTTTGGTGGACAGTTTTTAGACAATTCAATAGAAAGTTTCAGTATTGGAGCCATGCAATTGAGAAATTATTTGACTAGAATTGAAGAAAATTCTTTGGTGATTACCCCAGGTGATAGAGCTGATATTATTTTGGGAGCTTTACAAGCAAACGCTTCTACCAATTATCCTAAAATTTCAGGAATTATTTTGACAGGAAGTTTATTGCCAGAAGATTCCATTCTAAATCTCATCGAAGGTGTTCAAGCTACTGTTCCCATTATCTCTGTTGAAGGTGGTACTTTTGATATTTCAAACAAAATTGGTGCCGTAAATCCGAAAATTTATGCCACAAATCGTAAAAAAATTCTGCTTGCTTTAGATACTTTTGACAATTATGTTGATGTCAACAGACTTTCAAGTAATTTATCTTCCTTCAGTTCTGAAAAGTTGACGCCAAGCATGTTTCAATATAATTTGCTTCAAAAAGCAAAAGCAAACAGAAAACATATTGTGCTGCCAGAAGGAACTGACGAACGAATTATTGAGGCTGCTGCTCGTTTACAATTATTAAACATCGTAGATTTAACTCTTTTGGGTGATAAATTTGCTATCAAACAAAAAATTGATCAATTGGGTTTGCAAATAAATTTGGATGAAATCAAAATTCTAAATCCTGAAGATTCGATTCATAATGAAGATTTTGCAAAAACACTTTATGATGCCAGAAAACACAAAGGAATGACCGAAACAACTGCTTTAGATTTAACCAGAGATGTTTCTTATTATGGAACCTTAATGATTTTGAACGGTTTAGCAGACGGAATGGTTTCTGGAGCTGTTCACACAACCATGCACACCATCAAACCTGCTTTGCAAATTATCAAAACAAAACCGGGCGTTTCTGTTGTTTCATCTGTATTTTTTATGTGTTTGTCTGACAGAGTTTCTGTAATGGGAGACTGTGCTGTGAACCCAAATCCGAATGCCGAAGAATTGGCAGAAATCGCCATTTCATCAGCTGCATCTGCAAAAGCATTTGGCATTGAACCAAAAATTGCTATGTTGTCTTATTCTTCAGGCTCGTCAGGAATTGGTGAAGAAGTTGAAAAAGTGAGAAAAGCCACAGAAATCGTAAAAAAATTGCATCCTGAATTAAAAATTGAAGGTCCCATCCAATATGATGCTGCAGTTGACATGTCAGTTGCCAAAACAAAATTACCAAATTCTGAAGTTGCGGGTCAAGCATCTGTTTTTATATTTCCAGATTTGAACACTGGAAATAATACCTACAAAGCCATTCAAAGAGAAACAGGGGCTCTTGCTATTGGCCCAATGTTGCAAGGACTAAACAAACCTGTTAACGATTTGAGCAGAGGTTGCACTGTAGATGATATTTTTAACACTGTTTTGCTCACTGCAATTCAAGCAAATCAATTATAAAATGAATATTTTAGTTTTAAATGCAGGATCCTCTTCTTTAAAATATCAAGTGATTGAAATGCCCTCACAACAAGTAAAATGTGCCGGTTTGATTGAAAGAATTGGCATGAATGATGCCATTTTTACACATCAAAAAGAGGAAAATAAAACCACTGAAACTGTGGCAATTAAAAATCATGAAATTGGTTTAAAAAAAATAACAACTGCGCTTTTAGATACAAAAATTGGTGTCCTCAATTCAGTTTCTGAAATTGTTGCAGTAGGTCATAGAGTAGTTCATGGAGGAAATAAATTCAGTAAAACTGTCGTTATTGATGAAAATGTAAAAAACAGTATCCGAAATCTTTTTGAATTAGCTCCTTTGCACAATCCTGCAAATTTAACAGGCATTGAAATTTCGGAAACTATTTTTACTGATGCGAAACAAATTGCCATTTTTGACACAGCTTTTCATCACACAATGCCTAGAAAAGCATATCAATATGCCATCAAAAACGAATTTTTAGAAAAATACCATATCAGAACTTATGGTTTTCATGGCACTAGTCATAAATATGTTTCTGAAAAAGCCATTGAATATTTAGGAGAAGAAAATTCCAAAAAAATCATCACCATTCACTTAGGGAATGGGTGTAGTATGACAGCAATTGAAAATGGAACAAGTGTAGAACATTCGTTAGGTTTTGGTCCAATGAATGGTTTAATCATGGGAACTCGTTCAGGAGATATTGACCAATCTGTGATTTTCTATTTGATGAATTCGTTAGGAAAATCGGCTATTGAAGTGAGTAATTTAGTACAAAAAGAAGGTGGATTATTGGGCTTAACAGGATTTTCTGATTTAAGAGAAATAGAAAAAGCTGCCAATAACAATGATGAAAATTGCATTAATGCTTTAGAATTAACAAGTCACCGTATTAAAAAATTTATTGGCGCTTATGCAACAATTTTAAATGGATTAGATGCTATTATTTTTACTGCTGGAATTGGAGAAAATTCTAATTTGATGAGAAAATTAGTATGTGAAAATCTAGATTTTTTAGGAATCATTTTGGATAATGAAAAAAATTCTTCAAAATCAAAAGATTTTAGAGAAATTCAAGCAGAAAATTCATTAGTAAAAATTTTAGTGATTCCAACGAATGAAGAATTGGAAATTGCCAAACAAGTATATCAACTTTTAAATTAATTTTCAAAGATTGAAAATATCTTATAAAATTGGTTAAAAGGTTAGTAATTTTTACATTTGCATACGTTAAAAATAAAATATCAATAAAATGGGAAGAGCGTTCGAATTTAGGAAAGCAAGAAAAATGAAACGTTGGTCAGCAATGGCAAAAACATTTACCAGAATAGGTAAAGATATTGTGATGGCTGTAAAAGAAAGTGGTCCAAATCCAGAAACAAACTCACGATTACGAGCAGTTATGCAAAATGCAAAAGCCGCAAACATGCCAAAAGAAAACGTTGAACGCGCAATAAAAAAGGCAACTGACAAAGACACTGCAAACTTTAAAGAAGTATTATTTGAAGGTTATGCACCTCATGGTATTGCGATTTTAATTGAAACTGCTACTGATAATAACAATAGAACTGTTGCAAACGTAAGAATGGCTTTTAATAAATGCGATGGAAATTTAGGAACTTCTGGCTCTGTAGCTTTTATGTTTGATCATACTTGTAATTTCACCCTGAAAAAAGAAGATATTTCAATGGATATGGAAGAACTAGAACTAGAATTGATTGATTATGAGGTTGAAGAAGTTTTTAATGACGATGAAGGAATCATTATTTATGCACCTTTTGAACAATTTGGAGCACTACAATCGTATTTCGAAAATAACAATATTGAAATTTTATCATCAGGATTTGAGAGAATCCCTGCAAACACAACTAGATTAAATGAAGAACAACAAACTGATGTTGAAAAATTGTTAGACCGATTAGATGAAGATGATGATGTTCAAAATGTATATCATTCTATGGAAATGTAATTGATTAAAACTTAAAAAGTCGTGATAAATCACGACTTTCTTTTTCAATTGCTATGTAATAAAATCCCCCAATTAATTACATAATTTTTCAATTATATAGTGCAAATATAGTAAACATTTTTAAATTTTAGATTTTTTATTTAAAAAAAATAAAAAAAATTATAAGTATCGTGAAAAAATAAAAAAATTAACCATTTTTGACTCTTAAACTCCATTGAAATTGAAAGTTTGAAACCACCTCTTCACGCTCATTGATTCCTTGCGAATTTAAAATAACCACTTGGCCCTCTCCAGTTTTTATCGATTCTTGAATGGCATCGCCCACTTTTGATCCTTCATTACAAGTAAATAAAATAGTACCCGTTGCTTTTTTAAAAAAATTTCCTTCTTGATATGTGACCAACATCGAAACTTTTTTTTTTGAGTTTCTAATCTCTTTCATCACCAAAACACCTGTGCTCATCTCAGCTGCCATTCCTTGAGCTGCCCAAAACATACTTTGAAACGGATTTTGGTTCAACCACTGATATTTTATTTTAACAACGCAGGAAGATGTATCTAAAAACGTAACACGCATTCCAGACAACCATCCCAAAGGAAGTTTAAAGAACATAAAGCGATTGATGTTTTTGGGTGTAATTTTCATCTAACATTAAATAAAGTTCTAAACGAAAGTAGTTATTTTTAAGGAAAAATAACACAAAAATGTATTGCCATTTTTATAAATCCATCCATTTTTAAATAGAGACATGTTAACAAAACGTTAATTATTAGTACTATGTATTGCATAATACCTTTTTTTAAACATATATTTGCATAAGAAAGTATTATATCAATATAAATCATGAGAAAAAACAATGACAATACGAACGCTTTTTTAATTCATATTTGTGGATTTGGAGGTTACTTGTATCCCTTTGGAAGTATTATAACTCCATTAATTGCTTGGCAAACATTAAAAAACAGAAGTACATTTTTAGATGAACAAGGAAAAGAAGCTGTGAATTTCAACATCAGTTTTGCACTTTACCAACTAATTTTTTCCATGTTTTTTGTGCCTTTTGCGTTGGGAACGTTTTTTAGAAACATCAATAATAATAGTAATTTTGAATGGTTTGAATTCAATTTTGACCTTGATTCTGAAAGTTTTTTTGGATTTTTAGGTTTTGGATCCGTCATGGGTTTGATGATGATTATTAGAATTATATTGATAATCATGGCTGCATTAAAAGCAAAAGAAGGAGAAAATTATAAATATCCTTTAACTATAAAATTTATAAAATAAACCACCAATTATGAAGATTGAAAACGCAAAAGCACAAATGCGAAAAGGGGTTTTAGAATTATGCATTTTAGCCATTCTAAAAAATGGAGATGCGTATACTTCTGAAATACTTTCTGGACTCAAAAGTGCAGAAATGATTGTGGTTGAAGGCACCATTTATCCGTTATTAACTCGCTTAAAAAACGCTGGATTATTAACCTACAGATGGGAAGAATCAACCTCAGGACCACCAAGAAAATATTACGTTTTAACCGAAAACGGAGGCATGTTTTTAAAAGAATTAGACAAAACATGGATTAATTTAGTAAATGCTGTAAACCAAATAATTAGTAAAAAACCAACCAACAATGAATAAAACTATCAACATAAATTTAGGCGGATTTTTCTTTCATATTGATGAAACTGCCTACCTGAAACTAAAACGATATTTAGAATCTATTTCTAAATCATTAAGTGACGATCCTCAAGGAAAAAACGAAATTATTGCTGATATTGAAGCAAGAATTAGTGAATTGTTATCAGAAAAAATTACGGATGCAAGACAAGTGGTGAATGACCAAGATATTGAAGATATCATCAAAATTATGGGACAACCTGAAGATTATGCTGATGTTGATGATACTTTTGCTGAAAAAAGTTATTCGTATCAAAGTACTTCAACATCAACAAAAAAATTATTTAGAGATGGTGAAGACAAATTTTTAGGTGGTGTTGCTTCAGGATTAGCACATTACCTTGATGTAGATACCATTTGGGTGCGTTTAGGATTGCTAGCCTTGTTCATTTTTGGAGGATTTGGATTCTTGCTTTATATCATTCTTTGGATTTTATTACCAGAAGCAAAAACCACAGCCGAAAAATTGCAAATGGAAGGAACTCCTGTAAATATTGACAATATTGAACGAAAAATCCGTGAAGAATTCAACAATGTTTCTGAAAATTTGAAAGATGCTGCCAATAAAGCTTCTGATAAAATAAAAGAAGGCGCTTCAGAAATTTCAGAAAAAATGAATAGAACTTTTTCGGGAAAGGCAACAAAAAATAACGGTTTACAAGATTTAATAAATACTATTGCCACAATTATTCAATCAATTTTCAAAATAATTGGAAAAATTATTGGCATCTTCATCATATTTATTTCTGCAGCTGTTATTTTATCTCTAATTATTGGAGGGTTTTCAATTGGAAGCTTAGAATGGTTGCAAGTTGATGGAAATTTTGTTCATTATCCGCCGTTTTTTTATGATTCAGTAATGCCAAACTGGTTATTAATGACTTTTGGATTTTTATTCATCGGAATTCCATTTTTAATGCTCTTTATTTTAGGATTGAGAATGTTGTCAAGCAATGTCAAAAAATTGAACAAAGCTGCTTCGTTAACGTTACTTGGAATTTGGTTAATCTCTTTATTAGGGTTCATTTTCACAGGATTAGATTATGCAACTTCACATGCCTCTTATGGAGAAATTGTTGAGAAAACTCCGATTCCAGTTGTTGCAAATGACACACTTATTCTGAAAATGAAAAATGATGATAGCATTTTTTATAGAAGCAATTTAAGAAGAAGTTCGCACAAAGAAGAAGTTGAAATCAATGGTAAAAAAATAACGTATTCAAACTATGTAAAAGTTGATATCAAAAAAAGTTCTACGAATGAAAACTATGTTATTGTTACAAAAAGTTCGAAAGAGAAAAATAAAACGAACGCAAAAGAAAATGCAAAAACAATCGCATATCACTATAAATTAGAAGATAAAACCTTGGTTTTAGACGCTTTCTATATATCAGAAATCAAAAATTTATGGAAAGATGAAGTTATTGAAATCACGGTTTTTTTAACAGAAAAATCAATTATTTACTTAGATAATTCAACCAAAAACTTTTTATACGATGTTGAAAATGAAGGTGATATTTATGACAAAGACATGGCAAATCATCATTTTATTATCACAGAAAGTAGTTTAAAATGTACTGATTGTGAAAGTATTGAAACTAAAAATTTAGAAAAATCAAATACTGGAAATGAAGTTTCATTTTAATGACAATTCATCTAAAAAAAACAACAATACAGTAAAACTTTTTTAGAAAAAAACAACAAATTACAGACTTTTGACATATCATTTAAAAAATAAAAAATTATGAAACCAATCATCAAAAAAATGCTTTCTTTAGTAGTAATTACAACACTTTTTAGTTCGTGTGGAGTTGAAATGTTTAACGGAATTAATGGCAATAGAAATGTTGTTACAAAAAACAGAACACCCAATGCTGATTTTTCAAAAATTAAAGTGAGCACAGGTTTAGATTTAGAAATTTCTCAAGGAATTGAAAATAAAATTGTTTTAGAAGCTGACGAAAATTTGCACGAACTCATTTTTACAGAAGTTGAAAATGGAGTTCTAAAAATTTATGCTGAAAAAAGTATTTGGAAAGCAGCATCAAAAAAAGTATTTGTAACTGTTAAAAATTTAAACGAAATAAGTGCTACAAGTGGTGCGTTTGTTACTAATGAAACTATTTTCAAAACAGATACATTATCAGTAATTGCAACAAGTGGTGCTGAAATCAATTTTTCTGTAGAAGCAAATTCAATAATAACTGTCGCAACTAGTGGTGCAGATTTAAAAATCGCTGGAAAAACAAAAGCTCACAATTCAAATGCTACAAGTGGTGCATCTATAAGAGCAAAATCATTAGAAAGTGAAACTGTTGTTGCTAATGTGACAAGTGGCGCTGAAATCGATATTTTTGCATCAGAAAGTATCAACGCAACCGCAACAAGTGGTGGAGATATTGATTATGCTGGAAACCCTAAAAAATCGACAAAAAAAACAACTTCTGGAGGAAGTATTTCTGGAAATTAAAAATTACTAATACTTGGTTTTATTAGTTTACTTGGTAAGTCGTCGTTTTGTAAAAAACGGCGCTTACTTTTTTATAAAATAGTAGAATTTGAAAATTAGTTTTTTGTCAAAAACTCCTCAATATCAGCAATATGATGTTGTAAAGCTTGCGTTGAAATATGAATTTCTTTAATCAATAATGCCAAAGAAACAATTAATAAGATTAATGCAAATCCAAAAAAATAGGCTGCAAAAAGATGTTCATCAACATAAATCAAAAACATCGTTAACACACACAATAACAAACTTGAAATCCCAAATATTTGCATCCATTTTGTGAGATTTAAACGCTTTTTTAAATTTTGAATTTGACGTAATAATGAATTGTCTTTTTGTTTTAAATACTTATCGTGCAAACTTCTAATCACAGCTGCATACGCCAAAAAACGATTTGTATAAGCCAACATGATTAAAGAAATTGCCGAAAATAGTAACGCTGGTGTGGTTAAAGTCAATTGTTCCATACCCCAAAATTAACCAATATTATTCAACTTTTCATCACATAAAAAAATTCTGTACTTTTGAGGTATGAAAAACTGCATATTCTTCTTTTTATTGAGTTTTGTTTTGGCATTTAATGCTCAAAAAATGCCAATTGGTTTTGTGTATTTATCAGACATTGATAATACAATTCAATCAGAATTAAAGTATTTAGGAAATCACAATTTTATTGGAAAACCTATTGACGGCTATAAAAATGATTGCATTATAATGACACAACAAACTGCAATTGCCTTAAAAAAAGTACAAGCTATTTTAAAAAAAGAAGGATTAGGTTTGAAAATTTTTGATGCTTATAGACCACAACAAGCTGTCAATCATTTTGTGAAATGGGCAAAAGCATTGAATGATACTTTAATGAAAAAAGAATTTTATCCAAAAGTACCTAAATCCCAACTATTTTTTAAAGGATATATAGCCTCAAAATCAGGTCATACAAGAGGAAGTACTGTTGATGTAACTTTGATAAAACTCAATACAGGAAAAGAATTAGACATGGGAAGCTCGTATGATTTTTTCGGAGAAGAATCGCATCCATTTTATAAAAAAATTACAAAAAAGCAACAAGAAAATAGGCTGCTTTTAAGAAAAATTTTATTAGAAAACGGATTTAATCCATATGACAATGAATGGTGGCATTTTACATTGAAAAATGAACCTTTTCCTGAAACTTATTTCAATTTTCCGATTGAATAAAGTTTTAACAGTATTTAAACTGAGAGTTTTAAAATAGGCATTATTTTTGTATAGAATTGAAAAATAATTCTTGATGACATACCAATTTTTGAAATCTATTTTACTAATATTAGCATTTTTTTTAGCACTAAATTCATTTTCACAAATTGATGGTTCAAATGGCTCTCAAGAAAAAGGGAAAAAGAAAACGATCATTTTAAATAATTCGAAAGAAGTTAAAAAACCTGAAGCTGTTGATTTGGATGGCACTGATGGATTTAAAAGCGCTTACGAAAAAGAAAAAGAAAAACTCAAAAAACTCAAGGAATTAGATTCCTTTAACAAAAAAGGGTTAATAACTAAAGAGTTAGATAGAAAAATAAAATTTCAAAAATTCATTGAAAAAAACACCTTACAAATTCCAATGATTGATAAAGATATTGGGATTTTTAGAACTAAATCACTATTTATAAATTTATTTTGTTTCGATTTTGGGCAAATAGATGGTGATATAATTACTGTTCTAAAAAATGGAAAACCCTTTATGGAAAATATTAATTTATTGGCAGCAGGGAAAATAGATATTATTAAAATTCCATTAGACATTGGATTTAATAAAATTGAAATTTTAGCTGTTAATGAAGGAGGATTAAGACCTAATACAGGTGCTTTTACTTTATTTGATGATTTCAAAAGAGAAGTTTTTTCAGATTTTTGGAACCTTGCCAAAGGAGCTAAAGTAATAGCATTAATAATTAGAGAACCTAAAGACAAATAAATAACCCCGAAAACGTTTTCGGGAAAATACCTAAAATCAAGTTTTTTTATTGTTTATAAAACTGCTATTTTTGTAACTCAATTTTAAAAAATCCGTTTTTTAATTTACACTACTTACAACAATTATAAAAAATGAAGGAAATCACCAAACAAACCTATTTAGATTGGTACAAAGACATGCTCTTTTGGCGAAAATTTGAAGATAAATTAGCTTCTGTTTATATCCAACAAAAAGTGAGAGGTTTCTTGCATCTATACAATGGTCAAGAAGCCATTTTAGCAGGTGCAATTCATGCTATGGATTTATCAAAAGACAAGATGATTACTGCCTATAGAAATCACGTGCAACCAATTGGAATGGGTGAAGATCCTAGAAAAGTAATGGCTGAATTGTATGGAAAAGTAACAGGAACATCAAAAGGAATGGGTGGTTCTATGCATATTTTCTCAAAAGAATTTGGTTTTTATGGTGGTCATGGAATTGTTGGAGGTCAAATTCCTTTGGGTGCTGGACTTGCTTTTGCTGACAAATATAAAGGAAGTGATGCTGTAACCTTAACCTGTTTTGGTGATGGTGCTGCAAGACAAGGTTCTCTACATGAAGCATTTAACTTAGCCATGTTGTGGAAATTACCAGTAATTTTTATTTGTGAAAATAATGGGTATGCCATGGGAACTTCTGTAGAAAGAACTGCAAATCATACCGATATTTGGAAACTTGGTTTAGGATATGAAATGCCTTGTGGCCCTGTGGATGCCATGAATCCTATAAAAGTTGCAGAAGCTGTTGATGAAGCAATTCAAAGAGCAAGACGTGGTGATGGCCCTACATTTTTAGAAATGAAAACCTACAGATATAGAGGTCATTCAATGTCTGATGCACAACATTATAGAACCAAAGACGAAGTTGAAGAATACAAAAAAATAGATCCTATTACACAAATTTTGGATGTTATTATTGAAAATAAATATGCTACTGACGAAGAAATTGCTGCTATTGACAAGCAAGTGAAAGATTTAGTTGCAGAATGTGAAAAATTCGCAGAAGAATCTCCATATCCTGAAACTCAGCAAATGTATGATATGGTGTATGAACAAAAAAATTATCCTTTTATAAGTTAAGATATGGCTACAGTTATAAATATGCCCAGATTGAGTGACACCATGGAAGAAGGTGTTGTGGCAAAATGGTTGAAAAAAGTAGGTGATAAAGTTGAAGAAGGAGAAATTTTAGCAGAAATTGAAACCGACAAAGCTACCATGGAATTTGAATCTTTTCATGAAGGAACATTGTTATATATTGGCGTTCAAGAAGGTGAAACGACTCCTGTTGATCAATTATTAGCCATTATTGGTGAAGAAGGTGAAGACATTTCTGGACTTATAAGTGGAAAAACGGAAGCTCCAAAAGAAATCAAAACGGAAGCTCCAAAATCAGAAATAAAAGAAGAAATCAACGAAAAAACAACTCCTGAAGTTACTGCAATTCCTGATGGAGTTCAAGTAGTGACAATGCCACGTTTGAGTGATACTATGACTGATGGAACTGTGGCTTCTTGGTTAAAAAAAGTAGGTGATGCTGTTTCTGAAGGTGATATTTTGGCTGAAATTGAAACAGATAAAGCCACCATGGAATTTGAATCTTTCTATGAAGGAACCCTTTTATACATTGGCGTTCAAGAAGGTGAAACAACTCCTGTTGATAGTTTATTAGCCATTATTGGTCCTGCTGGAACTGATGTTTCTGGAATTGTTTCTGGAAATGTTACAGCTAGCTCAGTTACAACATCAGAAAAAACTGATGAAAAAAAAGTGGAAAAAGAAGTAGAAGTTTCAAAATCGGAAACTACAAATTCAAATTCTAGTGCTTCAAACGGAAGAATTTTTGCATCGCCTTTGGCTAAAAAAATAGCTTCTGATAAAGGCATTAATTTATCAGAGGTAAATGGTTCCGGAGAAAATGGCAGAATCATCAAAAAAGATATTGAAAACTTTACGCCTGCTGCAAAAGTAGTAGAAGCTCCTAAAACTGAAAACGTAAAACCTGCCGTGAATTTTGTTGCTGCTGGCGAAGAAAGTTCAGAAGAAGTGAAAAATTCACAAATGCGTAAAGCTATTGCGAAATCTTTAGGCAATTCTAAGTTTTCTTCTCCTGATTTCAGTTTGAATATTGAAGTGGATATGGACAATGCTATGGCATCAAGAAATGTAATCAATCAAATTCCTGATACCAAAGTTTCTTTCAATGATATGGTTGTGAAAGCGTGTGCAATGGCATTGCAAAAACATCCACAAGTAAATACTTCTTGGACTGACGAAAATACAAAATACCACAGTCACATTCATGTTGGAGTGGCTGTTGCTGTTGAAGATGGTTTGTTAGTGCCTGTAATCAAACACACCAATCAATTGAGTTTGACTCAAATTGGAGCAGCTGTTAGAGATTTGGCTGGAAAAGCAAGAAACAAAAAAATAACGCCTGCAGAAATGCAAGGAAGTACGTTTACAGTTTCTAACTTAGGCATGTTTGGCATCGAAAGTTTCACTTCGATTATCAATCAACCAAATTCTGCGATTTTATCTGTAGGTGCTATTGTAGAAAAACCAGTGGTTAAAAACGGACAAATTGTAGTTGGAAACACCATGAAATTGACATTAACCTGCGATCACAGAACTGTTGATGGTGCAGTTGGTGCTCAATTTTTACAAACGTTGAAAACCTTTATTGAAAATCCTGTGACCATGTTGGCATAGTTTTCTGGATATATAAAAACTAAAAAAGCTCGTTATTGAAATTTCAAAAACGAGCTTTTTTTATGAAATTACTTTTTAAAAACCCGATAGCGCGGATTTGAAATCCGTGCCCACAAAGAAAAGTACTTATATTTGATAAGCTTCTTTATTAATTCTTAATGAAGTACCCAAAACTCCTATTAATGTATCCCTAATTCCTTTTAAGACTCCCGTAATTCCTATTAACGCCCCGCTAGTGCGAGCGTCCCGCTCGTACCCGCAAAGAAAATAAAAATCACTATCTATAAATAATGAGCAGGAAGTATAAATTTAGAGAAGCAAATGAAGCTTATTTTATATCATTTGCAACCGTATATTGGATAGACGTCTTTACAAGAGTTGATTATTTTGATATTATGATTGAATCATTTGATTATTGCAGAAAACAAAAAGGTATAGAACTGTATGGTTATTGCATCATGCCAAGTCATGTGCATTTAATTTTTCGTTCTTCATTAGGCGATCCATCGGGTTTAATAAGAGATTTAAAAGGTTTTACTTCAAAGAAAATGCTAAAAGCTATCGAAGAAAACCCACAAGAAAGCAGAAAAGAATGGTTACTTTGGTTGTTTGAAAAAGCTGGAATGAAAAATAGCAACGTGCAGTTTAGACAATTTTGGCAACAAAATAATCAACCAATTGAAATTTGGTCATTAAAAGTTTTTGAACAGAAATTAAATTACATTCATAACAATCCTGTAGAAGCAGGTTTTGTGACAAATCCAATAGATTGGAAATATAGCAGTACTAGAAATTATGGAAATGATGATCAAACTATTTTAGAAATTGATTTGAACTAAATTGCGGGCACGAGCGAGACGCTCGCACTAGCTGGGGAATTGTAAACAAATTAGAAGATTTAAAAAAATTAAAAAAATCATAGCACAGATTTGAAATCTATGCCCTCCACCCCAAAACTTCAAAACATTCCGCTTTTCCTTTAACACATTCCGCTTTGAGGTTACAACAAGTTGCTTCATGTTAGATAAATGTCGCTTTATGGTTACTTCTTGCTGTCTTATTGTTACTTTTTGCTGATTTATGGTAACTTCTTGACGCTCTATTGTTGGAGCGTTCCGCAAACAATATACATCAGCA
>MNYM01000020.1 GCA_001873065.1 Flavobacteriaceae bacterium CG2_30_31_66 | reverse complement strand
TGCAGCACCCATATCATGCACATACCCATGCACCAATTGATTGCGGTAATAATCGTCTTTTTCTGTGGGAACAATTTGCGATTTATCGAACTTTTCTAACGGTAAATAGGTCATTCTATCTGCACCTAACGATTGGTAAAAAGCTTCATCAACCAATGTATTCAATGGTTTTTTATAGCTGTTTTCTAAGGCTTCTTTAAACAAATAATAACCCAAATCACTATATAAATATTCTTGATTTACAATCAAATTTGACTTTTTTATGAGCTTATAGATACTATCTGTGTATGATTTTGTGATGTATAAATTTTCTGCAACTTCTAAAGGATAGGAATCACTTTTAGTGGCACTGTAAAATTTGGGTGAATTTGCTTTGGTATTTTTGACTTGTGTTCCTTGATAAAATGGAATCCAAGCTGGCAATCTGCCATAATGAGATAACAATTCTATTACAGAAATATTGGCTTTGTTAGAGTTTTTGAAACTTGGTAAAATTTCAAATAATTTAGCATTGATGGGAATTTTTTGTTCCTGCTCTGCTTTCATAATCATGGGCAAAGAAGCCAAAATTTTGGTCAAAGAAGCCAAATCATATACATCTGAATTTTTTACGGGAATCTTTTTTTCATCTGTGTGATACCCATAACTTTTTTGAAAAATTACTTTGCCTTTTCTTGCAACCAATACTTGAAATCCTGGCGCCATTTTTTCTTTCAAAATAGTGTCTGCAAAGGCATCAATTTTAGCTAATATTTGGGATGACATGTGTACTTCTTCAGGGATTGTATATCCCAATCTGTTTAAATTAACGGTTGCAAAACCTGTTCCTTCTTTGAAATTTTCACCAATTGAAACAGGCAATTTTCCTTTTGCTTGAAAAACTCCAAATAACAATTGTGCTGACAATTCTTGCGAAATTTTACTGTTCTGATATGAAACTAAAATGTTTTCAATATTGGCAAAAGTTTTGATTTGCAACAAACTATAAGGACTTGTAAAAACATCTAAAATCACGTTTTTAACACGTGCAATTTCTTGCAACCAAACCAGATCTTTATCCGTAAATTTATACGTTTTCCAAGGATTTGCATTGGATTTGTGAAAACCAACAATTACATGAGAATAGGGTTTTAATTTGATGATTAAACCATCTAAATTTTGATCGGAAATTTCATCAACTTTGGTATAATTTTTTAGCATTTGTAGAAAATCATTTCCAGCATCATCTCCCAATTTTACGTAAGCAAATTTCTTTGTTTGAAACTCTGTGAATGGCAATTGATTTTGGTGATTTTTAATCAATGTCAATGAATTTTCAACTAATTTTCTGTGTAGCAATTCGTCTTGAATGGTATTTAAATCTTCTGTAAGATTCACTAAATCAATAGGTTTGTAATTGTGTAAACCCAACCAATATTTGGCTTTCAAGATTTTTTTGACAGAAAAATTGATGCGTTCTTCTGTCAATGTTTTTAGCATCAATGCTTTTTTGATGATATTTACAGTTCCAGCAACATCATTTGGAATCAATAGCAAATCATTTCCAGCCATGATTGCAACCAAATTGATTTCGGCAGAAGTGGCATAATTGGAGGCACCTTTCATATTTAAACCATCAGTAATGATCAATCCATTGAAACCCAATTCCTGTTGTAATAAATTCGTGATGACATTTTTAGAGAGTGATGTTGGTAATTTTACATCCGATTCTAAACTTGGTATGCTTAAATGTGCAGTCATAATACTTCCAATTCCGGCATCAAAAAGCATTTTATAAGGAATCAATTCTACTGAATCTAAGCGCTCTTTACTGAAATTTACTGTTGGTAAAGTCACATGTGAATCTGTGTCTGTATCTCCGTGACCAGGAAAATGTTTGGCATTGGCTAATACACCCATTTTTTGCATTCCTATTGAAAATGCAATGGCTTTTTGAGTTACATTTTCTTTATTTTCACCAAAAGAACGATTGCCAATAATGGGATTTTCAGGATTTGTATTGATGTCAACCACTGGCGCAAAGTTGATGTGAATTCCCAATCTTTTGCAATGTTTTCCTAAATGTTCTCCAAATTTCTGAATCAAATTTTCATCCTGAATGGCACCTAAAGTCATGTTCCAAGGAAATTTGTACGTGTTTTTTAAACGCATGTCTAAACCCCATTCTCCATCAAATCCAATCATCAAAGGCAGTTTGGAAATGGATTGATATTTATTGGTTAAAACTGCCTGTTTTTCAGGAGTTCCTTGCATAAAAATCAGGTTTCCAATGTGGTATTTGGTTATCAAATCACTGATAAAATCCTCGTGTTTTTTGTCGGAATTAGAATAGGCTTGCATCATGAATAATTGACCAATTTTCTCGTCAATGGTCATGTTTTTTAGAATGCTGTCAACCCAAATTTCTTGCTTTTGAAAATCGTTGGTTTTTAAAGGATCTAGTCTTTGTGCTTGAAAATTGGTCTGAAAAAAAAATAGAGAAATAAAAAAAAGTACGTATTTCATTTGATATATGTGATGTATGTATTACAGTATTTTTTTTAAAGTTTAATAAATTTTAGTTTTGGATTTTTATACCTACAAGGTTTTTGAAACCTTGCAGGGGCTTACGCTTTAATTCTTTTACACCAAAAATCGTTTATGCCAACTTTGTTTTGCAGGAACTTCCCAATTGTTTTCTAAATCTTCTTTGGTGGCAATTAAATTATTGAAAACAATGGTTTCTTCATTGATTTTTTTTGATTTTACAAACTCTTGAAATTGTGATAATTTTATCAAATTGATGTTGTCTCCATCTTTAAAAGTGATGTTCATTTTATCCATCAAATCTAGTTGCAACGCTTGTTCTAATTGCTGTACAAAACGCACAGAAGCATCAATAGAACAACCAGAAACGTTGTTGAAATTTTCATCCACAGCCAACACTAAAAACTGATTGTATTTGATTGTAAATGAACCTTTTAAATCATCTCCATGACGCGTCCAATTGTTGATGAATTCAGTGGCATTTTTAGTGATAAAATCGACTTCTTTATCGCTAAATTCTCTGTTCGATTGATAAATCCAAACTCTGGAATTGTTGGGTAAATTGTTGTATTCTGTGAACATTTTATTGTTTTTAAAAACTTACTTCCTATTAAATTTTTGCTGCAAAGCTCTTAATTTTTCTGCATCAGACAATTCATTTTTATCAGAATTCATGCGCTCTTTGATGTCTTTTAACACTTTTTTGGTGTATAAAGGAAAATCGGCATTTTGCATCCAAGCGTAATAGCCTGGGTTTTCTATTAAAACCTCCTCCACTGTTCTTCCCTTGTATTTTCCAAAAGAAAAAATTTCTTTTTCAGCGTCATTAAATAACACAAAACCAGCAAAATCAGCTCTATCTCTGTGTGATGAAAATTCGCTCAAACTATCAACTGTATTGCCAATATCATCATATTTTTCTAGTTGTGCTAACAAAATTTCATAAGTTGCATTTGTGTCAGCTTCAGCACTGTGCGCATCTTCCAAGTTTTTACCACAATAAAATTGATAGCCCGCACTCAACGTTCGTTGTTCTTTTTTATGAAAAATAACTTGCACATCAATGGCTTTTCTGTTATTCATATCAAAGTCAATTCCTGCGCGCATTAATTCTTCTGCTAATAATGGAATGTCAAATCGATTGGAGTTAAAACCTGCCAAGTTACAGCCTGCAATTAGTTCGTTTATTTTTTTTGCCAATTCTTTAAAAGTAGGTTCTGTAACCACTTTTTCATTAGTAATTCCGTGAACGGCAGTAGCTTCTGCAGGAATTTCTATTTCAGGATTTACCAGCCAAGTCTTGCTTTCTTTGTTGCCATTTGGAAATACTTTTAAAATAGAAATTTCCACAATCCTATCAGTGCCAATATTGACTCCTGTAGTTTCTAAATCGAAAAATACAATGGGTTTTGTTAGTTTAAGGTTCAAAATTTAAAATTTTAGATTCAATGTTATGTTGATTACTCGTTTTGTAATGCTGTTTTAAAATCGTCAATTTGAGCATGAATTTCTGGTGGTAATTTGGGTTCTGAAAAATTGTATTTTTCCAATTCTTCAAGCAAAATTTGGGCTACAATAATTCTTGCAGATTCTTTATCATCTGCAGGAATCACGAACCAAGGTGCGTTTTCTGTAGAAGTTTTTTGCAACATATCTTCATAACAAAACAAGTATTTGTCCCATAATTTTCGCTCTTTTAAATCAGCAGGAGAAAATTTCCAATTTTTATGTGGTAATTCTAATCTTCTGAGCAATCTGCTTTTTTGTTCGTCTTTTGAAAGATTTAGAAAAAATTTTAAAATAATCGTTCCGTTTTTTGCAAGATGTGATTCAAAGTCATTGATTCTTTCCATTCTATCGTGAAAAAAAGCATTATTTATATCCTCCACTTTTTTAATTGTAGGAATATTTTCACCCAAAATATATTCGGGATGCACTCTTGTTACCAGCACGTTTTCATAATGAGATCTGTTGAAAATTCCCATCTTCCCTTTGGCAGGCAAAGCAATATAATGACGCCATAAAAAATCGTGTTTTAATTCTAATTCCGTAGGGACCTTAAAGCTATAGACAATGACTCCACGGGCATTTACATCTTTAAAAACCTCACGAATTAAACTATCTTTTCCTGAGGTATCCATTCCTTGAAGACAAATCAATACGCTGAATTTTCCTTCAGCATACATTGCATTTTGTATGTCACTCAGCTTTTTTCTTATTTTTTCAATGTCTTTTTTTGCGTCATCAATTATTTCAATCGTTGGTGAATTCTTTAATTTAAAATCCGCAGAAACCTTGTATTTTTTGATTTTCATTATTCAAATAATTAATTCTTAAAGGTAAAAAAAATGTCTGATTTTAAAGATTTTTCATAGCTTGATTTTAAAAATGATTGGAAATAAAAAATCCCAAGCAAATACTTGGGATTGTATTATTCTTAAAACAAATTTTAAGTATCAATTGAACCCAAAACCCGTTTCATAAAAGCATTTAAAGCGTCTTTTTTTGACATTCCTTCTTTGACCATTTTATCAACTTCGATAGCACCATACATATTAGAAATCAACTCGCCAATCACATCTAATTCTTCTTCTTTCAAGGAAGGAATTTCTGAGAGTGCTTCAAGAGTTTCAATAGTTTCTAAAATATAATCTTGGTCATTTTCTTCAATAAAATTGGTTAAATGTTTGATAACAGGTAATTTCATAATTAAAAGATTTCTTGAACCAATGCTTCTAAAGATTCTAATTTATTGGTTTGCACTTGGTTTACAAATTTACCATCAACAAATGTTGCAAATGTTGGTAAATTGCTAACATCTGCTAATTTTCTGCTTTCTGCAAATTTTTCAGCATCTACGATGATAAAAGAAATAGATTCATTTTCAGAAGCAATTTTCTTGAATTTTGGCTTCATGATTCTGCAGTTTCCGCACCAAGTTGCAGAGTATTGAACAACCACTTTTTGATTGTTTGCAATAATTTCAGATAAATTATCTTGACTTAATTCTTGTAACATTTTATTGATGAATTACAAATTAAAATAAATTAGTGAGTTGCTAAATATGCAGCAGTTCCTTTTGCGTTTGGTTGCATAGCATCTTTACCCTCTTCCCAGTTTGCAGGACAAACTTCTCCATGAGTTTGAACGTGCGCATAAGCATCAATTAAACGTAAAAATTCGTGAACATTTCTTCCAACAGGCATGTGATTGATACCTTCATGAAAAACAGTTCCTTCTTCGTCAATTAAATAGGTAGCTCTATAAGTCACGTTGTCACCTTCCACTTGAACTGCTCCAGTTTCTTCATCATAAGTTTCGTTTGTGATGTCTAAAATTCCTAAAACTGATGATAAATTTCTGTTACTATCTGCTAAAATTGGATAAGTAATACCTTCAATTCCACCATTGTCTTTTGATTGATTTAACCATGCAAAATGCACTTCTGCAGTGTCACAAGAAGCACCAATAACTATGGTATTTCTTTTTTCAAATTCGCCTAAAGCCTCTTGAAAAGCGTGCAATTCAGTAGGACAAACGAAAGTAAAATCTTTCGGATACCAAAACAATACTACTTTTTTATTATTGTTTACTGCTTCTTCTAAAACATTGATTTTGAACGTATCCCCCATTTCGTTCATTGCGTTTACGCTTAAATTTGGGAATTTTTTTCCAACGATTGTTGCCATTTTTTATTGTTTTTTTTGTTTGTATTTGTTTTTATAGTTGCAAAAATAACACGTTTTTAAACTTTTTTTAAAGGAATGTAATGGTAAGATTTTATACTTATATCGATTTTATTGATATAAATTATAAATTTCAATAGATTTAGATTATTTATTGGTAAATAATTTAATGTCATTTGCAGAAACTTCCTTTTCTCCGAGAATAATCAAACGTTCCACAACATTCCGCAATTCGCGAATATTACCTGTCCAATTGTATTCTTTTAACAACTGAACGGCTTCTTTTGAAAAATGCTTTTTTACAGTACCTTGTTCTTCGGAAATTTTATTTGCAAAAAACTCAATCAACAATGGAATGTCATCTCTGCGCTCATTTAAGGATGGTACTTTTATTAAAATCACAGCCAATCTGTGGTACAAATCTTCTCTAAACCGTCCTTCTGAAATCTCTTTCTGCAAGTCTTTATTCGTAGCAGCAACTACCCTTACATTCACGCTAATGTCTTTTTCAGAGCCAACTCTTGCCACTTTATTTTCTTGCAAAGCACGCAATACTTTTGCTTGTGCTGACAAACTCATATCGCCAATTTCATCTAAAAAAATAGTACCACCATTCGCAGCTTCAAACTTACCAGCTCTATCTTTCACGGCTCCAGTAAAAGAACCTTTTACATGTCCAAACAACTCACTTTCAATAAGTTCTGATGGAATTGCAGCACAATTTACTTCAACTAAAGGAGATTGAGCACGATTAGATTTTTCGTGCAACCAATGTGCCACCAATTCTTTTCCTGTGCCATTTGAACCTGTAATCAAAACCCTTGCATCAGTGCTTGCTACTTTCTCAATCATTTCTTTGATATGATTGATGGGTTCACTTTCGCCAACCATTTCATAATTTTTACTGATTTTTTTCTTTAACAATTTATTTTCAACCACCAATACTTTTTGTTCTAAAGCATTTCTTACCGTATTTAAAAGTCGGTTTAAATCTGGTGGTTTTGAAATATAATCAAACGCTCCTAAACGCATGGTATTCACAGCAGTATCTAAATCTCCATGACCAGAAATCATCACAATTGGAATTTCGGGTTTAATTTTTTTCACCTTTTCCAACACCTCAACACCATCCATTTTTGGCATTTTAATATCACAAAGAATCAAATCAAATTCATTATTTTTAATCATTTCTAAACCTTCCAAACCATCAACGGCTTCCTCTACAAAATAAGTGTCATTTTCTTCAGAAATGATTTTTTTTAATACTCTACGAATAGCAGCTTCATCT
This sequence comes from Flavobacteriaceae bacterium CG2_30_31_66, assembly GCA_001873065.1. GTDB lineage: Bacteria > Bacteroidota > Bacteroidia > Flavobacteriales > Flavobacteriaceae > Polaribacter. The sequence goes on along the minus strand of MNYM01000020.1, from coordinate 13,390 downwards.
TCAATAATTAAAATTTTTGACATGATTTTATATGTTATTTATTTTTTCGAAAATATTTTTAATTTCATTGATATCAATCTTACTCTTTGTATTTCAACCATTTATATAAATCTTTATAAGTAGGTTTTTTTCCATACATCAATATTCCAACTCTATAAATTTTTGCAGCTAACCAAACCATAAAAACAAAAGTTACTACTAAAATTGTCATTGAAATGGCTAATTCCAACCAAGAAACTCCAAATGGAACCCGCATTAACATCACAATTGGACTTGTTAACGGAATGTAAGAAAATATCACAGGAATGGGGCCATGAGGATCATTGATTACAGTTGCAAAACCAACATAAACGCCTAAAACCAAAGGCAACATGATTGGTAACATAAACTGTTGTGTGTCAGTTTCATTGTCAACTGCTGCACCAACTGCCGCAAAAAGCGAACTGTAAAGCATATAACCACCCAAAAAATAAAAGATAAAAAGCACAAACATTTTTAACAAAGGCAAACGCATAATTTCTTGAATTATCAATTGCATTTTATCAGCACCAGCAGCTTGTTTGGCTGCTTCCAATTGTTCAGGAGAAATTCCTGAAGTTTGCATTTCGGTCATATTCAATCCAAAAAAAGAAGTTGCAATCGTTCCTAAAATAAAAATAAGAATTCCCCAAATCAAAAATTGCAACAATCCTGCAGAAGCATTTCCAATAATTTTTCCCAACATTAATTGAAAAGGTTTTACTGATGAAACTATGATTTCAATAATTCTACTCGTTTTTTCTTCAATCACACTTCGCATCACAGAGCTGCCATAAATAATGACAAACATCATTAATAAATATCCAGAAAGTGCTCCAAAACCAATTTTTAAACCATTGACAAGTTTCGAGGATTCTGCTCCCGAAAAATCGAACATTTTGATATCAGTTTTTATTTTTGAGGAAGCGATTTTGTCTAAATCAATACCAAGATTTGTGAGTTTTTTATTTCGAAATTTGGTTTCAATTTTTGATTCCAAAGAATTCATTATTGACATTCCTGGGGAATCTTTTGAGTAAAATTCGATGGATGTTGCTAAGATTTCTAAACTGTCTATTTTCGGTATAAATAATGCTCCGTAATAATCCCCAGCTTCTACTCTTTTCTTGGTTTCTACAATTCCCATTGCCGAAAAATCAACATATTGAACCGTTTTAGAATCCGTAAAATCTTCTTTTAAAAATAACCTTGATTCATCAACATACACGATTTTTTTTACTTTTTCGTCATTCTTTTTCATTAAAAAATAAACCAAAGCACCCATTGCAACTGTGATTAACGGACTCAAAAAAGTCATTACAATGAATGATTTATTGCGCACTTTTGCAATAAATTCTCTTTTTATAATTAGTTGTAACTTACTCATAATTAGTTGTTTTTACTTACTGCTTCAATAAAAATATCATTGGCTCTTGGAATCATTTCAACAAAATGCTTCACTTCTCCATGGTTTGATAATAGCGATAATAATTCATTAGAAGACTGATTATTGGTGAGTTTTACATTAAATATTAATTCATCTCCAAAAAGTTTAAAATCTGCTGGAAAAACTTGAAAATTTGATTTCAACAGATTAGTAACTTCGTTTGGATTTTTGGTGTTCACGCCAATTTGATACGTATTTGTTCTGAATTTTCGTTTGATATCAATCAATTTTCCATCCAAAATTTTGTTGGATTTATGTATCAAAGCAATATCATCACACAATTCTTCCACAGATTCCATTCTGTGAGTTGAAAAAATAATGGTGGCACCTTCATCTCGCAATTGCAAAATTTCTTTCGCAATCAATTGTGCATTGATAGGATCAAAACCAGAAAAAGGTTCATCAAAAATCAACAATTTTGGTTGATGCAACACAGTGACAATAAACTGCACTTTTTGCGCCATTCCTTTCGAAAGTTCTTCAATTTTTTTGTCCCACCAAGAAGCAATATCAAATTTCTCAAACCAATATTTCAATCGCTTTTTAGCATCTTCTTTTGATAATCCTTTTAGTTGTGCTAAATATAAGGCTTGTTCGCCCACTTTCATGGATTTATACAAACCACGTTCTTCAGGCAAGTAGCCAATATCTGCAATGTGTTTTGGGGATAAAGGTTCTCCGTCTAAAAAAACAGCACCTGAATCTGGCATCGTAATTTGATTGATAATTCGAATCAATGTCGTTTTTCCAGCACCATTTGGCCCTAATAATCCAAAAACACTTCCTTTTGGAATTTGTAAAGAAACGTTGTTTAATGCTGTGTAATTCCCATAATTTTTTACAAGATTTTTTATTTCTAATAAACTATTCATAAAATAAAATTGATTTTACAATTAGACCAAAGTTAGCTATTTAAATTTTACTCATAAAAAAACTCTCAAAATAATTGAGAGTTTTTTAAAAAATTTAATTAATTTATGTTATGATTTTTTCTTGTACTCTACATAATAAAGAAAAATCATATAACAGAATAAAATCGAAATTACAGAAAGTGAAAAAATACTAACATTTTCAATACCTTTATCTAAAAAACCTGCAACTCTAGTAGCTATATATGCAAGAATTGTATATTTAGTTATTTTATTAATTGTTTCTTGTTTTATCATAATTAATATTTTTAAAAATTTACATTTTTACATCCATTTAGACACTCTACTAAAGCAATAGCGGCAATTATATCCGCAAATGGTGCAGAGCCGTCAGAAAGAACCATAAGCGTAAAAATAGAATAACATGCAACATTGCACCAAGGTCCTTTTGCTTGTGAAGCACTTTGCAAGCTATAAAAAACTTCACCTTCGATACTTTTATTATCTAAAGTAAAATTTTCAATCATATTATACTTATGTTCAATGTTTTGATTATCAACAACAACAAATTGTTTGGTAATTTAAAGAAAATTTTATACTCCTAATTGCATTTTCACTCAAATATGAATAATTGGCTGCTTTAATTTCGGTAAAAGAATCGTTTGTTGATTTGCTTTGATTCAAAATCAATTTATTAGTAACTAAATCATACTCGCTTGTTGTTTTAGTTTTCAAATTTAAAATATCAATTTTTTTTGATAAGTTCTGATTTTCTGGTAAAAAAGCTTCTTTTTCGCAAGCGAAAGCTAAAAATGTAATTGCAAAAAGTGATACTACTCCTAAAATTTTAATTTTTTTCATGATAATTGAGGGTTTAAGATTAAATAATAATAATAATAATAACAAAATAAATTAACAAATATTTTAAACACTTTTTATAATTATTATAAATTACTTAAAAATTTAACAATAAAATAAAGAATAGTTATAAAATGTTAAAATTTACTATGCACGCATAACTTTTTTTAAATATACTATGCGTGCATAATAAATTTTTATATCTTTGAACTCGATGGATAGAAATAGAACAATTGATCATCAATTAAGAGCTACTTGGCAAGCAGTTGCCAAAATGTATAATGAGCAAGCTGCAAATCATGGAAGCACCATGGCTATGGCTTTTGTTTTATTGAGCATCCATAAGGAAAATGGAACACCTTCAACTGCTTTAGGCCCTATGATGGGCATGGAGCCTACAAGTCTTTCTAGGATTTTAAAATCTATGGAAGAAAAAGGCGCAATTTACAGAGAGAAAAATCCTGAGGATGGCAGAAGTGTGATGATAAAATTAACAGACTATGGAAAAAAAATGAGAGAAATTTCAAAAGGACATGTGTATCAATTTAATGATTTCATAAAATCTCAAATACTTGAGAAAGACCTTGAAAGTTTTTTTAGGGTAACTACGACTATAAATAAACTTGTTGCCGAAAAGAAAATTTTTGAAACCATCAACCAAGAAAAATAAACCAAAAATAATCTATAAATAATTTATAAATGACACGAAGAATTAAAAAAGTAGCAATTATTGGCTCTGGAATTATGGGCTCAGGAATTGCATGTCACTTTGCAAATATCGGCGTTGAAGTACTTTTGTTGGATATTATTCCTAGAGAACTCTCTGAAATCGAAAAAGCGAAAGGACTCACAATGAATGATAAAATTGTTCGAAATCGAATCGTAAATGACGCTTTAGCAACTTCATTAAAATCAAGTCCTTCGCCCATATATAACCAAAAATTCGCTGAAAGAATTTCTACTGGAAATTTAGAAGATGATTTGCATAAAATCAAAAATGTTGATTGGATTATGGAAGTGGTTGTGGAGCGATTAGATATCAAAAAAAGCGTTTTTGAAAAAATTGAAAAATTCAGAACGCCAGGAACGTTAATCACTTCCAATACTTCTGGAATTCCAATAAAATTTATGAGTGAAGGCAGAAGTGAAGATTTTCAGCAACATTTCGCAGTTACACACTTTTTCAATCCACCTAGATATTTAAAATTATTTGAGGTTGTTCCAGGACCAAAATGCAAACAAAATGTTACTGACTTCTTGATGATGTATGGTGATAAATTTTTAGGAAAAACAACTGTTTTAGCCAAAGATACTCCTGCATTTATTGGAAATAGAATCGGAATTTTTGGCATCATGAGTCTGTTTCATGTGGTGAAAGAAATGGATTTAACGATTGAAGAAGTTGATAAATTAACAGGTCCAGTAATAGGTCGTCCAAAATCTGCCACTTTCAGAACCATTGATGTGGTTGGTTTGGATACGTTAGTTCATACTGCAAATGGCGTAAAAGACAATTGCCCAAATGATGAAATGAAAGACCAATTTGTGATTCCTGATTTTGTCAATAAAATGATGGAAAATAAATGGTTGGGAAGTAAAACCAAACAAGGATTTTATAGAATGATCAAAGATGCTCAAGGAAATAGAGATATTTTGTCATTAGATTTAAACACCTTAGAATATCGCACAAAAAAATCAGCAAAATTCGCCACTTTAGAACTTACGAAATCGATTGATAATGTAGCTGATAGATTCAAAATATTAGTTGCAGGAAAAGATAAAGCTGGTGAATTTTATAGAAAAAGTTTTGCAGCCATGTTTGCTTATGTCCAAAACAGAATTCCTGAAATTTCAGATGAATTATACAGAATTGACGATGCTTTAAAAGCTGGGTTTGGTTGGGAACATGGGCCTTTTCAAATTTGGGATGCTATTGGCGTTTCAAAAGGAATTGAAATCATGAAAGCTGAAGGAAAAGAACCAGCAACTTGGGTTGCAGAAATGCTGACAAAAGGCGAAACTTCATTTTACACCGTAAAAAATGGAGCTACTTTTTATTATGATATTCCATCAAAATCTCAGGTAAAAAAACCAGGACAAGATTCGTTCATCATTTTAGACAATATCAGAAAATCAAATGAAGTTTGGAAAAATTCAGGTGCAGTTATTGAGGATTTAGGAGATGGAATTTTAAATCTTGAATTCCGTTCAAAAATGAATACTATTGGAGGTGATGTTTTGGCAGGAATCAACAAAGCCATTGATTTGGCTGAAAAAGATTTTCAGGGATTAATTGTTGGAAATCAGGCAGCAAACTTTTCTGTTGGTGCCAATATTGGAATGATTTTTATGATGGCAGCAGAGCAAGAATATGACGAATTAAACATGGCTATCAAATATTTTCAAGATACCATGATGCGAATGCGTTATTCATCAATCCCAACAATTGCTGCTCCTCATGGAATGGCTTTGGGTGGTGGTTGCGAAATTTCGCTGCATGCTGATAAAGTAGTTGCTGCTGCTGAAACTTACATTGGTTTGGTTGAATTTGGAGTTGGTGTAATTCCTGGTGGAGGTGGCTCCAAAGAAATGGCACTGAGAGCGCAAGATTTATTTCACAAAGGAGATGTTCAATTGAATATTTTACAGGAACATTTTTTAACCATTGGAATGGCAAAAGTTGCTACATCAGCTTATGAAGCGTTTGATTTAGGATTGCTTCAAAAAGGAAAAGATGTGGTTGTCGTGAATAAAGATAGACAAATCGCAGAAGCAAAAAAACACGCTCTAATCATGGCAGAAGCAGGCTATACACAACCTGTAAAACGAAACGATATTTTGGTTTTAGGAAAACAAGCTTTGGGAATGTTCTTAGTAGGAACTGATTCTATGGAGGATAGCAAATACATTTCGGCACATGACAAAAAAATCGCAAACAAATTAGCGTACGTAATGTCAGGTGGTGACTTGTCTGAACCTACAAGGGTTTCTGAGCAATATTTATTAGATATTGAACGCGAAGCATTCTTGAGTTTGTGTACAGAACGCAAAACATTAGAAAGAATTCAACACATGCTAAAAACTGGAAAACCATTACGTAACTAAATCCCATCTAAATCTTCCCAAAGGAAGACTTAAAGAAGTAAAACTAAAATGAAGTCTAAAATTTAAAAAAATAGCCCAAACAAATTCCCTTTCCTTCGGAAAGGGTCAGGGATAGGATTATGAAACAAGCATATATCGTAAAAGGATACAGAACAGCCATTGGAAAAGCACCAAAAGGCGTGTTCAGATTTAAAAGAACAGATGAATTGGCAGCAGAAACCATTCAATATATGATGAATGAACTGCCCGATTTTGATAAAAAAAGAATTGACGACGTCATTGTTGGAAATGCAATGCCAGAAGGCGCCCAAGGTCTAAACATGGCACGTTTAATTTCACTAATGGGATTAAAAATTGAAGAAGTTCCAGGTGTCACTGTAAACCGTTTTTGCTCCTCAGGATTGGAAACTATTGCAATGGCAGTCGCAAAAATTCAATCGGGAATGGCAGAATGTATCATTGCTGGTGGTGCAGAAAGTATGAGTTCAGTTCCAATGACTGGCTACAAGCCTGAATTAAACTATAACACTATTGCCTCTGGACATGAAGATTATTACTGGGGAATGGGAAATACTGCAGAAGCTGTTGCCAATGAATTTAAAATTTCAAGAGCTGATCAAGATGAATTTGCATTGCAATCGCACTTAAAAGCATTAAGAGCTCAAGCTGAAAATCGTTTTCAAAATCAAATTGTTCCTATCGAAGTTGAGCAAACTTATATCAATGAAAACGGAAAAAAAGCAACAAAAAAATATACAGTAATCAAAGATGAAGGTCCAAGAAAAGATACATCATTAGAAGGTTTGGCAAGTTTACGTGCTGTTTTTGCCGCAAATGGAAGTGTTACTGCTGGAAATTCATCACAAATGAGTGATGGTGCTGCTTTTGTTCTGATTATGAGTGAAGTCATGGTGAAAGAACTAAACTTAACTCCAATAGCAAGATTGGTGAGTTATGCAGCTGCTGGAGTTCCTCCAAGAATCATGGGAATTGGACCTGTTGCCGCAATTCCAAAAGCTTTAAAACAGGCTGGTTTACAAAAAAAAGATATTGAATTAATAGAATTGAATGAAGCGTTTGCCTCACAATCTTTGGCTGTAATTCGCGAATTGGGATTGGATCCAAACATCATCAACGTAAATGGAGGTGCAATTGCTTTAGGACATCCTTTAGGTTGTACTGGCGGAAAATTATCTGTTCAATTGTTTGATGAAATGCGCCAAAGAAACATGCAAAATAAATATGGATTGGTGACAATGTGTGTCGGAACAGGCCAAGGTGCCGCAGGAATTTTTGAATTTTTAAACTAAACAGAAAACAATATTATACAATGGAAACTATACAAAAAAACTTACTGAGAGGTGGTCAGTTCTTGGTAAAAGAATCAAACTGCGAAGATATTTTTACGCCAGAAGATTTTTCTGAAGAGCAAATCATGATGCGTGAAGCTGTAAAAGAATTTAATGAACGAGAAATTATCGCTCACAAAGCTCGTTTTGAAGCAAAAGATTATAAACTGACGGAAGAAGTCATGAAAAAAGCCGGAGAATTGGGCTTTTTGGGCGTTGCTGTCCCTGAGGAATATGGTGGATTAGGAATGGGATTCGTTTCTACCATGCTAACTTGCGATTATATTTCAAGTGGAACAGGTTCATTTAGCACCGCTTTTGGCGCTCATACCGGAATTGGAACCATGCCAATAACATTGTATGGAACTGAAGAACAAAAGCAAAAATACGTTCCAAAATTGGCTTCTGGTGAATGGATGGGATCGTATTGCTTGACAGAACCTGGAGCTGGCTCAGATGCAAATTCAGGAAAAACAACTGCTGAAATTTCTGCTGATGGAAAATCATACAAAATCAATGGTCAAAAAATGTGGATTTCAAATGCAGGTTTTTGCAATTTGATGATTGTTTTTGCAAGAATAGAAAATGATAAAAATATTACAGGTTTTATTGTTGAATTTGACAAAGCAAATCCAAATGGAATTACGTTAGGAGAAGAGGAACACAAACTCGGAATTAGAGCGAGCTCTACGCGTCAAGTATTTTTTAATGATACCATTGTTCCCGCTGAAAATATGCTTTCAGAAAGAGGTGGAGGATTTAAAATTGCCGTAAATGCGTTGAATGTTGGAAGAATAAAGCTAGCTGCTGCTTGTTTAGATTCTCAAAGAAGAGTTACTGATTATGCCTTAAAATATGCTCTTGAACGCAAACAATTCAAAACTCCAATTGCTGATTTTGGTGCAATAAAAGCAAAATTAGCCGAAATGGCAACCAATGCTTATGCCGGAGAATCTGCAAGTTATAGAGCTGCAAAAGATATTGAAGACCGAATTAATATGAGAATTGCTGATGGAAATTCGCATCAAGAAGCTGAACTAAAAGGTGTTGAAGAATACGCTATTGAATGCTCAATCTTGAAAGTAACTGTTTCTGAAGATGTTCAAAATTGTGCTGATGAAGGAATTCAAATTTTTGGAGGTATGGGATTTTCAGAAGAAACTCCCATGGAAGCAGCTTGGAGAGATGCTCGTATTGCAAGAATCTATGAGGGCACTAATGAAATCAATAGAATGCTTTCTGTGGGAATGTTGATCAAAAAAGCCATGAAAGGTCATGTAGATTTATTGGGTCCTGCAACTGCTGTTGCTGATGAATTGATGGGAATTCCATCTTTTGAAACTCCAGATTATTCAGCGTTATTTGCTGAAGAGAAAGAAATGATTGTAAAGATGAAAAAAGTATTTTTGATGGTGGCTGGTTCAGCAATTCAAAAATATGGTCCTGATTTAGATCAACATCAACAATTATTATTGGCTGCTGCTAATATTTTGAATGAAATTTATATGGCAGAATCTACACTTTTAAGAACTGAAAAAAATGCAAAGCGTTTTGGCGAAAAAGAACAAGAAGCTCAAATCGCAATGGGAAAATTGTACTTATACAATGCCATAGAAATTATTGCTAAAAACGGGAAAGAGGGAATTATTTCTTTTGCCGAAGCAGATGAACAACGAATGCTTTTAATGGGATTGAAACGTTTTACAAAATATCAAAACTATCCAAATGTTATTGCTTTAAGAGATATTATCGCCGAAAAATTAAAAACAGAAGGTACTTATTGTTTTTAGTAAAAGGTTAAAATTTGTAAAAAGAAAACCTTTAAAAACTATTTTATAAGAAAAGACTATCATAATTGATGGTCTTTTTTTAAATTTGTAAAAATTTCTCCCACAACTTATTTTAAAACCTATTTATGAAAAGTATGTCATTCATCGTTACTTTCCTGTATTTAATTGTTTTGGGATGCAACACTGAGCCAAAAGTCATTACAATTAATAGTCAAAAATTACTAGAAAACGCCCAAATTTTATCACACGATTCAATGGAGGGAAGAGGTTTTTCTAAACCTGGAAGTGTAAAAGCTCAAAAATTTATTGAAAAAAAGTTTAGAGAAGCTGGACTCCTTAAATATCAAAATGAAAATTATATAATTCCTTTTAATTATACTTTCAAAAGCAAAAAAAGACACGATGTATTTCCTGTAAAAAATCCAGAATCGAATTATTCGAATGTGAAAGACACTACTGCCTCTGGTGCAAATATTATTGGTTTTTTAAAAGGGCAAACCAATAAAACAATTGTTATTACAGCTCATTACGATCATCTAGGAATTATAAATAATAAAATATACAATGGTGCTGATGACAATGCTTCTGGAGTTTCTGCTTTGTTTACAATTGCTAATTATTTTAAAAACAAACCCACAAAACACAATTTACTTTTTGCGGCTGTTGACGGTGAAGAAATTGGTTCAATAGGAACAGAAGTATTTTTAAAAAATTACAAAGACAAAAAAAATATAGCAATAAACATCAACATGGATATGATTTCTCATAGTGATTACTATCCTGAACTTTATGCCTGTGGAATATTTTATAACCCAATTCTTAAAAAACCCCTGGAGGATATCAAATCAAACGAAATTAAGTTTTTATTTGGACATGATGACCCAGGAAATTTAGAACAAACTGATTGGACACTTTCATCAGACCATAAAGTTTTTTACAGAGAAAAAATACCGTTTTTATATTTTGGAGTTGAAGATCATAAAGACTATCACAGACCTACAGACAAATATGCAACAATCAATACAACATTTTATATTGAGGTCGTAAAAGTTATCATTCAGAGTATTGAAAATCTTGATATTTATTTAGCTGAAAAATAACTAACTATTATAAAAAATAAAAAAGAGGTTTCATTGACGAAACCTCTTTTTTTAATCCCCCATTTTATTCCAAAGAACCTAAATAACGCTCAGCATCCAAAGCAGCCATACAACCTGTTCCTGCAGCAGTAACTGCTTGTCTATAATCCTTGTCTTGCACATCTCCACAAGCAAAGACGCCAGGTAAATTTGTTTTGGTAGTTTTACCTTTGGTAATTAAATACCCAGTATCATCCATTTCTAAAACACCTTTAAATAAATCAGTATTTGGTGTGTGACCAATTGCAATAAATACGCCAGTTACATTAATTATCGAAGTTTCTTTCGTTTGATTATTAATAATTCGAACTCCTTCTACAACATTTTTTCCTAAAACTTCGTCAATTTCTGTATTGTAAAGAACTTCAATATTTTTGGTTTTATTGACTCTGTGTTGCATCGCTTTTGAGGCTCGCATCACATCTCTTCTTACTAAAATTGTCACTTTACTACAAATATTTGCAAGATAAGTAGCTTCTTCAGCAGCGGTATCTCCAGCTCCAACAACCACAACTTCTTGTCCTTTATAAAAAAACCCGTCGCAAGTAGCACAAGCGGAAACGCCTCCTCCAATTAATCTTTGTTCACTTTCAATTCCAAGATATTTAGCAGTTGCTCCTGTAGAAATAATAATAGTTTGCGCTTCTATGTGTTTGGTTTGATCCACAATTACTTTGTGAATTCCGCCAACTTCTTTATTCAATTCAACTTTAGTAATCATCCCAAAACGCACTTGAGTCCCAAAACGCTCTGCTTGATTTTTCAAATCCTCCATCATAGCTGTTCCGTCTGTACCGTTTGGATATCCCGGAAAATTATCCACTTCAGTCGTTGTTGTCAATTGGCCTCCCATTTGCATTCCTGTATAGATAATTGGTTTCATATCGGCTCTTGCAGCATAAATTGCGGCAGTGTAGCCTGCGGGTCCTGAGCCTATAATTAAACACTTAATTTTTTCAATTGTATCTGACATTATCTTAAATTTAGAAAAGTAAAATTAAAGTTTTTTGACGCTTGTTAACAAGAAATCAGATAGTTTTTTTATGATTAAAATATAAGAAGTTATAATTTAATAATTAAACCCTTAGTTTGTTGTATTTATTCGAAAAGAATGTATATTTGCAATCTCAAAAGAGAACCCTTTCGGGGTGTAGCGTAGCCCGGTTATCGCGCCTGCTTTGGGAGCAGGAGGTCGCAGGTTCGAATCCTGCTACCCCGACTTATAAAACTTCAGAAAAAATCTGAAGTTTTTTTATTTATACTCTAAAATTTAACTTATTTTTTTGTTTAACGAAAAACAAGTTAAGATTAAACAATTCGTACCTTTGTGTTAAACAAAATTAGATCTTCAATGAAGTTTTTTGACACAAAAGATATTTACGATTTACAAAAAATTTTTAGAATAAATTTGGTAAATAGTTGTTCAGGTTTCAAATCGGCAAATTTACTAGGTTCTATTTCTGAGGAAGGCATTGCCAATGTCGCTATTTTTAGTTCTGTGACTCATTTGGGATCCTCTCCTCCTACTTTAGGTTTTATTTTACGTCCAACTACCATTCCAAGAGATACTTATAAAAACATAAAAGCTTTAGGCGTTTTTACTATAAATCATATTTGGGAAGATATCATCGAAGAAGCACATCATACTTCTGCAAAATATTCAGAAGAAATTTCTGAATTTGATATGACAGGTTTAGAGCCTGAATTTAAAGGGAATTTTAAAGCGCCTTTTGTAAAAAATGCTCCTGTACAAATGAGTATGAAATTCGTTGAAGAAATTTATGTTCCTTCAAATGATGTGATTTTAATCGTTGCTCAAATTCAAGAATTATATGTCAAAGACGAACTTTTACAAGAAGACGGATTTATCAACCTATCAAAAGGAAAAGTAGCTACAATTAATGGTTTGGATGGATATTCAATTCCTGTTTTTAAAAATAGATTTGAATATCAAAGACCAAAAGACACCTTAATAAATTTATGAAAATTCTAATTACAGGCGCAACAGGTTATATTGGTAAACGACTGATTCCTTTATTGTTAAATGACGGTCATACTTTGGTTTGTCCTGTTAGAGATTTACAAAGAGCCGAAAATTATTATAAAAATAAAGAACAATTAATCCTTGTTGAAGCTGATTTTCTTGACAGAAAGAGTTTGGAGAAAATTCCTGAAGATATTGACGTCGCTTATTATTTGATTCATTCTATGACAAATTCCGCCAGAGAATTTCATATTTTGGAAGAAAAGTGTGCCATCAACTTTAAATATTTTGCAGAAAAAACAAGTATCAGACAAGTAATTTATTTGAGCGGTATTACCAATGATACCAAACTTTCGAAGCATTTACTTTCCAGAAAAAACGTAGAAACAACACTTTCTTCCAAAAAATATTCATTAACAACTTTCAAAGCTGGAATTATTGTTGGTTCAGGGAGTTCTTCTTTTGAAATCATCAGGGATTTAGTTGAAAAACTCCCTGCCATGATTGCTCCAAAATGGCTTGATACTAAAACCCAACCTTTAGCAATTAGAGATGTATTGTCATTTTTGCACAATGCACTTGATAAAAAAGAATTGTTCAATAATTCTTACGATATTTTTGGCCCCGAAATATTGACTTATAAAGAAATGTTATTACAATTTGCCGAAGTCAGAGAACTCAAAAGATGGATTCTTACAGTTCCTGTGATGACCCCAAAATTGTCTTCTTATTGGTTGTATTTCGTAACCTCGACTTCCTACAAATTGGCAAGCACACTCGTCAATTCAATGGGTGTTGAAGTGATTGGAATTAAGAGTAAAATCAATCAGA
>MNYM01000022.1 GCA_001873065.1 Flavobacteriaceae bacterium CG2_30_31_66 | reverse complement strand
TTTTAATAAACCCTAAAAATTATTAAAGTCAACCTTTCTTCCCTTCAATCCATTTACTCAAATACTTAGTTGCCTGTAAACGATGTTGTTGCAATAAACTTCCTATAAAATTTTGACTTCTATGGTTTTCTAAATCTTGCTGAATTTCCAAAATATTATTGATAAAAGGTTGTTCCAATTTCGTTTTGTCATACAAGGTATTGATGATTTCTATGCCATTTTCTTGAGCGGTTTTCCATACAATTTGGTTCGTATAAAATTCAACAGCTTTGCTGGCAAATTCTTCAAAATCATCCGAGATAAAACCATTCCAAGGTAAATTTTGCTGCATTCCTTCAGCGCCAATTTGTGTACTAATAGAAGGCGTTCCACACAACATGGCTTCTGTCAATTTTCCTTTGATTCCTGCTCCAAAACGCAAAGGCGCCAAAACGATTTTTGCATTTGTCACAATTTCTTCTGCATTTTCAGCAAATCCTTTGATGATAAATCCTTCTTTTGGATTGTGTAATTGTGAAATTTGAGTAGTTATGTAAGCTCCATAAATATGCAATTTAGCTTTTGGAAGTTGTTTTCTAATATTTTTCCAAATATGATTTTTGAGTGTTTGAACAGCATCAACATTGGGTTTGTGGAAAAAATTTCCAATAAAGACAAAGTGATTTCTTTCTTCAAAAGACAACCAATTATTGATTTGTGAATCTTCAATCTTGTTCAGTAAAAACGGTAAATAATACAAAATCTTTGGATCAATTTTAAAAACAGTTTTCAATAATTCCATTTCAAAAGTGGAGATGATCAAAGAAACATCACAACGCAAAATCGAACCAATTTCTCGTTTGGTAATATCTTGTTTTTTAAGTTCATCAAACGAAAAAATGCTGTTTTTTTGCAAACAGATTTCACGCGTTTTTCGCAAACAATGCAAGTCTTCTGTGTCTAAAATAGTCATTGCTTTCGGACAGTTTTCTTGAATGCGCCATCCAAATTGTTCTTCTGTCAAAAAGCGATCAAAAATCACTATTTCAGGATTCAATTTTCTGGCAAAATCATCAAAAGAAGCATCATTTAATTGAATCTCAACTTCTTCAATTCCAAGAGTTACCAACGAAAAAATAGGCGCTGATTTTTTGGCAGCACATGCAAAAGTAATGTGAAAATTTTGTTGCAAAAAAACTTCTATTAATTGCATCATTCTACTCCCTGCAGCAGAAGCTTTGGGTGCAACCCAAACAGTTCCAATGATTAAAAGTGGTTTTTTTAACAATTATTCTACACTTATTTGTTGCTTATAATTCGCTTGCACTGTCTCTCCCTAGTGACTAATTACATCAATTTGTTCTTTTAAAAATTTCGCATTTGAATATAACTCTATATTTGAATTTTTATAATTCAAAATTTAAAATTTTCGATGAGTAAATCTAAGCATTTCTAACGTCATTCTTTAAAAAAACTGTATTTTTGTATTCCAAAATAAATTTAGCATGAAGTACGATATCATTGTAATTGGTTCTGGTCCTGGAGGTTATATTGCTGCAGTAAGAGCCTCTCAATTAGGAAAAAAAGTAGCCATTATTGAAAAATATAGTACTCTTGGAGGTACTTGTTTAAACGTTGGGTGTATTCCTTCAAAAGCATTGTTGGATTCTGCGCATCATTATTATGACGCAGTTCATCACTTTGCTGAACATGGAATTACTGTTGAAAAACCAACTTTTGACTTCGGAAAAATGGTTGAAAGAAAAGCAAATGTTGTAGAAACTACCACAGGTGGAATCAAATATTTGATGGAAAAAAATAGCGTGGATGTTTTTGAAGGTTTGGGTTCATTTGAAGATGCAACTCATGTAAAAATTACCAAAAAAGATGGTTCTTCAGAAATGATTGAAGGAACTAATATCATTATTGCAACAGGTTCAAAACCATCAAGTTTACCATTTATAAAGGTTGATAAAGAACGCATCATTACTTCAACGGAAGCGTTAAAATTAAAAGAAGTTCCAAAGCATTTAATAGTAATTGGTGGTGGCGTAATTGGGTTAGAATTGGGTTCTGTGTATGCTCGTTTGGGCGCAGAAGTAACTGTTATTGAATATGCTCCCAAAATCACACCAACTATGGATGGTGATATTTCTAAAGAATTATTGAGAGTATTAAAAAAGCAAGGAATTAATTTCAATGTAAGTCATGGTGTTACTTCTGTAGAAAGAAATGGCAATGAAATTAGTGTAAAAGCAAATGATAAAAAAGGTCAAGAAGTTGTTTTTACGGGTGATTATTGCTTGGTTTCTGTGGGAAGAAAACCATATACTGAAGGTTTAGGATTGGAAAAAGTTGGCGTTAAAGTCAATGAAAAAGGACAAGTAGAAATCAATAATCATTTGCAAACAAATGTGTCAAATATTTATGCCATCGGAGATGTTGTAAAAGGTGCAATGTTGGCACACAAAGCAGAAGAAGAAGGTGTTGTTGTAGCTGAATTTATTGCTGGCGAAAAACCACATATTGACTATAATTTGATTCCAGGAATTGTATATACTTGGCCAGAAGTAGCTGCAGTGGGTAAAACTGAAGAAGAATTAATTGCTGCAAAAATCAATTATAAAGCTGGTAAGTTTTCAATGCGAGCTTTGGGAAGATCAAGAGCGAGTGGTGATATTGACGGATTTGTAAAAGTCTTGGCTGATAAGAAAACAGACGAAATTTTAGGAGTTCACATGGTGGGTGCAAGAGTCGCTGATTTGATTATGGAAGCTGCTGTGGCAATGGAATTTAGAGCTTCTGCTGAAGATTTAGCAAGAATTTGTCATGGACATCCAACCTATGCTGAAGCCGTAAAAGAAGCCGCAAAAGCAGCTTGGGATGGCAAACCTTTAAATGCTTAAGAAAAATTAAATATAATCCAGACCTCACAGGTTTTAAAAAACCTGTGAGGTCTTTTCTATTAAAAAACATTCGAGTACTTTAAAAAAAATGATGCAACGAACTATTTCTAGTTTTTCAATAAAAGATGTTGCCAAATTCAAACAACAATTGTTGATTTGGGCACAGCAATTTGAAACTGCTATTTTTTTGGATTCTAACAACTATCAGCAACAATATTCAAGTTTTGATGTTGCATTGGCTGTAGAAGAATTTACATCTATAAAAACGGATGTTCATAATGCTTTTCAAAAATTGCAAGAATATCAATCCAACATCAAAGATTATATTTTTGGGTATATTTCTTATGATGTAAAAAATGATGTTGAAAAACTTACTTCTGAAAATTTTGATGGATTGGAATTTCCTGACTTGTATTTTTTTCAACCTAAAAAGTTAATTTTCATCAATCAAAATAGTGTTGAATTTCGGTATTTAAAAATGGTGGATGATGAGATTGAAAGCGATTTTATAAAAATCCAACAACCTATTAATCTTGAAATCCAGCAATCTACTATTGATATCAATATAAAATTACGCATTCACAAAGAGGAATATCAAGAAAAAGTAAAAGGATTTTTGCAACACATTCACAGAGGTGATATTTATGAAGCTAATTTTTGTCAAGAATTTTATGCTGAAAATACCACTATAAATCCACTGCAAGTATTCCAGGATTTGGATAGCATTTCTGAACCTCCATTTGCGGTTTTTCTGAAAATGAATCATCAATTCTTGTTGTCTGCTTCCCCTGAAAGATATCTCAGAAAAGAAGGGAATAAAATTATTTCTCAACCCATAAAAGGCACTGCAAAACGTTTGAAAAGTAAATTTGAGGATAAAAAAATCGCTTCAGATTTGGCCAAAGATTCTAAAGAACGCTCTGAAAATGTGATGATTGTAGATTTGGTTAGAAACGATTTGTCAAAATCAGCGATTAAAGGGAGCGTAAAAGTAGAAGAATTGTGCAAAGTATATGCTTTCAAACAAGTGCATCAAATGATATCAACAGTTGTTTGTGAAATCGACAAAAAAACATCGCCAATTCAAGTGCTAAAAGATACTTTTCCTATGGGAAGTATGACAGGCGCACCCAAAGTTGCTGCCATGAACATCATTGAAAAATACGAAGTTTCGAAACGCGGGTTGTATTCAGGAGCAGTTGGTTATTTCACTCCTGAAGGAAATTTTGATTTTAATGTGGTGATTCGAAGTATTTTATACAATCAACAAAAAAAATACGTTTCATTTTCAGTTGGAAGTGCGATTACTGCAAAATCAATCCCTGAAAAAGAATATGAAGAGTGTTTATTGAAAGCAAAAGCAATGAAATATGTATTGTTAAAATCAGATTAACTATCGGTAAATTATAATATCATTTTTGATTTTTTAGTTGATAAAAAATCACTAAATTTCATTCATTTTCTTTTCAAAAAATAAAACATAGTATGAGTCATCAAGAATTTAATTTTACGATATATAACACCAATTTTTTCGGACAATATTGGGAAGCTCATAACACAAAAGCCGTAATTGTTTTGGCTCATGGAATGGGAGAACATTCTTCGAGATTTCAGCATGTAGCTGAAAAATTATTGGAAAATAATTTTTCAGTAGTAGCTTTTGATCATTTTGGTCATGGAAAAACAGCAGGAAAAAGGGGTCATAATCCCAGTTTTGATGCTGTTTTAGAAAGTATTCAAAAAACGATTGAAAAGGCAGAAATTCTGTTTCCTGAAAAACCAATTTTTTTATACGGTCATTCAATGGGAGGCAATTCAGTCATCAACTTCGCATTGAGAAAAAGTCACAATTTGAAAGGTGTGATTGCCACAAGTCCGTTTTTAAAATTGGCTTTTCAACCACCAATAATCAAATTGGCGCTAGGCAAATTGTTACAAAAAATTGCGCCATCAATTACGTTGGGAAATGAACTAAATCCCAATCATTTGTCAAGAGATGAAAAAGAGGTAGAAAAATATAAAAATGATGCTTTGGTTCATAACAAAATCAGTCCCAATTTTTCAATAACATTCATAGAATCAGGAAAATGGGCAATTGAAAATGGCAACAGATTAACTGTGCCAATGTTGATTTTGCATGGAACTGATGATAAAATTATTGATTACAGAGGCAGTGAAGAATTTGCAAAAAATGCTGTGAATGCCACTTTGAAATTGTATAAAGGTGGTTATCACGAGTTGCAAAATGATTTATGTAAAGATGAAATGCTGCAAGATGTGGTTGATTGGTTAGATTCTCAACTTTAAAAAACATACTTTTGATTTGAAATGCTTCAAAAATTTGATCAACATATAACTATGAATTTTCCTTTTTTGAAGGAATCAAAACTGTTGTTGGCAATTTCTGGAGGATTGGATTCTGTGGTTTTAATGCATTTGTGCAATCAACTAAAACTGTCAGTTTCTTTAGCACATTGCAATTTCAAACTCAGAAATGAAGAAAGTGATTTGGATGAGGAATTTGTGATAAAATTATCTCAAATATTGAATAATCAGATTTTTACAATTCATTTTGATACTGAAAATTACGCTCAAGAACATAAAACGTCTATTCAAATTGCCGCAAGAAATTTGCGTTATCAATGGTTTCAAGAATTGGTTTCAACCCATCATTTTGACTATATTTTGACAGCTCATCACGCAGATGACAATTTGGAAACTTTTTTAATCAATTTAACTCGTGGTTCTGGTTTAGAGGGTTTTACTGGAATTCCTGAAAAAAACGGAAATATCATTCGTCCATTATTGCCATTTTCAAGAGCTGAAATCTTGGAATATGCCAAAGAAAATCAATTGAAATGGAGAGAAGATGCCAGTAATGCCTCCACAAAATATGTCAGAAATAAAATCAGGCATCAAATTGTGCCGATTTTGAAAGAAATCAATCCAAATTTGTTAGATTCTTTTTCCAAAACCCTCACACATTTGCAAGAATCTCAACAAATGATTGAAGATACTTTTGAAGAATTTTCAAAAGAAATTATCAAAAAGAATGAAAATAACTTGCAAATTGATATTAAAAAATTACTTTTACGGCCTAACTCGAAATTATACCTTTTTCATTTCTTAAAAAAGTATCACTTTAAAGAATGGAATAACGTGTATGAATTACTTTCGGCTCAATCTGGAAAACAGTTGTTTTCAGAGTCGCATGTTTTATTAAAGGACAGAGACTATTTATTTTTATCCGAACTAAAACAACTTGAAAGTGAAAAATCAAATATTAAAATAATAGAAAATGAGACTTCAATGAGTTCACCAATTCAGTTGAATTTTGAACAAGTTGACTCAGAAATGACCAAAAGTGGTCAAAGCATTTTTGTTGAAAAATCGTTGTTGAAATATCCATTAATCTTAAGAAAATGGGAAAATGGCGACTACTTTTATCCAACAGGAATGCAAGGAAAAAAGAAAGTGAGCAAGTATTTCAAAGATGAAAAATTCTCGCTTTTTGACAAAGAAAATACTTGGTTGCTTTGCACTGCCAAAAACGAAGTGATTTGGATTGTAAATCACAGACAAGATAGGCGTTTTTTAGCATCAAAAGAAACAAAAAATAGTTTAAAAATAACTTACAAAACATGAAGAAATTCATCATTATATTCACCATTTTAAGTGCCTTTTATGCAAAAGGACAAACTTCAGAAAACCCAATTTTACTTACAACAGAAGTACAAAAAATTTCTGAAACCGAGTTTGATATTATTTTTAATGCCCAACTTTTTAAAGGTTGGTATTTGTATTCTCAATACAATCCAGAAGACGCCTCTTTGCCTCTAGAAATTACGTTGCAAGAAGGTGAAACTGGCTATATTTTAGTAGGAAAAGCCAAAGAAGAAAGTCCGTTTAAAAAGTATTCTGATGTGTGGGAAAAAGAAGAAATTGTTTTTAAAGATAAAGCCATCATCACACAAAGAATTCAATTGACTAATAAAGAAATTACGCAAATAAAATTGAATTTTTTTGGACAAGTTTGCGAAACAGCTTGCATTAATGTTGATGAAAATTTTACCATTTCTTTGCAAGGAAAAATGGTAAATGAAACCATTTCTATTGACGAACGAAGCAAAGAATTATCTCAAAAACTCAAATTAGATTTAAAAAATAAGGAACTTTTAACTGAAACTTCAACCACAAATTCCGAAAAATCAACTGGTTTAATAGGCATTTTTGTATTGGGTTTTGTGGGTGGTTTGTTGGCTTTGTTGACGCCTTGCGTTTTTCCAATGATTCCATTAACTGTGTCATTTTTCACGAAACAATCATCCAACAAGAAAAAAGGAACTTGGAATGCGATTTTATACGGATTTTTTATTGTGTTGATTTACATGCTATTAAGTGTTCCTTTTCATTTTTTAGACAACCTAAATCCTGAAATTTTAAACACGATTTCAACCAATATTTGGTTGAATATCTTCTTTTTTGTGATTTTAGTATTTTTTGCGTTTTCATTCTTCGGATTTTACGAAATCACCTTGCCAAGTTCTTGGGGAAATAAAATGGATTCAGCATCTTCTGTTGGTGGATTTTTAGGGATTTTCTTCATGGCATTGACATTGGCAATTGTATCATTTTCATGTACAGGACCCATTTTAGGTTCGTTATTGGCTGGCTCATTAACTTCTGATGGAGGTGCTACTCAATTAACAGCAGGAATGACTGGTTTTGGCTTGGCATTGGCATTGCCTTTTGCATTGTTTGCGTTGTTTCCAAATTGGTTACATTCATTGCCAAAATCTGGTGGATGGTTGAATACCACCAAAGTTATTTTGGGTTTTATTGAGTTGGCTTTTGCGTTCAAATTCTTGTCAAATGCTGATTTAGTAGGTCATTGGGGAATTCTAAAAAGAGAACTGTTTATCGGAATTTGGATGTTGATTTTCATACTTCTAGCTCTGTATGTATTTGCAAAAATTAAATTTCCTCATGATTCTCCCATCAAAAAATTGTCATTTTCGCGCATTTCTTTTGGGGTTTTATTAATCGCTTTTGTGGTGTATTTATCTCCAGGAGTTCTAAAAAATCCGACTTGGAATTTGAGTTTGTTGAGTGGTTTTCCACCTCCACAGTTTTATAGTATTTATAGTCAAGAAAGCAATTGTCCTCTAGGATTGGATTGTTATAAAGATTTTGATGAAGGTTTGGCAGTTGCAAAACTGCAAAACAAACCCATTTTGTTGGATTTTACAGGTTGGGCATGTGTAAATTGTCGAAAAATGGAAGAAAATGTTTGGAGTGATCCCAAAGTATATTCACTCTTAAAAAACAAGTATATTTTGATTTCATTATATGTGGATGATAACGAAAAAGAATTGCCAAAAGAAGCCCAATTTACGTTCTTAAAAGACAATGGAAAAACCAAAGAAATTAAAACTGTGGGTGACAAATGGGCAACTTTTCAAGTAGTGAATTTCAATAATGCTTCACAACCTTTTTATGTTTTGATGAGTCCAAATTTGGAAATTTTACATGTACCTCAACAATACACAGATATTAAAAGTTATCAAAATTGGTTAGAAACTGGGTTGAAGAATTTTCATTAATTACGAATTCTATGATTTGACAGCTTTTTAAAACTTTTCAAACAATAGAAACAAAAAAACAAACTAAAAATCTTACAATTTTTGCTCTAACAACTCTATACGTTTCAACATGTTTTCTAAAATACCCTCAGGAAAATTGTTGATAGTGCCATGGTTTTGACCAATAACTGAACCTTTACTTTTTTTAACTTTATTGATTTGTTGCGGTTGCATTATCAATTCTTCTGGTGAAACTTCAAACAAATTGCTGATGCTTACTAAATGGTTTGCCCATGAATTGCTTTCACCTCGTTCTATCCTTGCATAAGCAGACTACGAAATTTGCAAAGACTCTGCAACTTGTTCTTGGCTCCAACCTTTATTTTTACGTAACTCGAATATTTTTGACCCTATAACTTTATTCATCATTTTTTTTGTTTTTATTTCGATACCAAAGCAACAATTCTTGATTGAATGAGCAAGAATTGGGAATTTAAAAAGCTTTAGGAAACCAAAGCAGCTATTATTTTTGGATGGTAACTCTATCCTGCAAGGTTTAAAAAAACCTTGTAGGTCTTGGTTTTGGGATTTATAAATATGCAATTTGTAACAGGATTTTTTAACACTCAGTTTTCTATAAATACAGTTTCATATTTATATATAAGTTGGTTTTCAATACTTTTTATAACTTTTCAAACCTACAAGGTCTTGAAAACCTTGCAGGAAAAAAACCGAAAATAGGGTAAAAATTGCCGTTTATAGACTAATCACGAAATGATTTATCAATTAATTTAGCCAAAACAAAAGCATATTTAATGAAGAGAAATGCTAATTAAAAGTATTTATTGCTTTTGCATCGAAAAAAAAAATAATTCTTAGCAATAAAGATAAAAAATATTTTTGCAAAAATAGTCGTTACTATGTACGACTTTAATGCCACATGGATTTTTTTAAAATTAATTGAATAAACATCACTATTATGTTACTTATTATACTTATTTTAGTGTTGTTTATTTCTAAAATCTTTTTAATATTACGAAAAATTTAGAAATGAATCAGATGGAAAAGTTGAGTGGTGGAATAAATTGGTGGGGATTATCAGGATTTACATGTGCAATTGCAATCGCTAGTGCTGTAACATTGACAGTTGGAACTTTTGGAGCGGGTGCACTCATAGGAGCAACTGTTGGTACAGTAGGTTGTGCAATGACAACTGCCAAAGCATCATGGCAATAATTTTTTTTAATTTTTAAATCTATTAATTATGAAAACATTAAACTTATTACAACAAGAAAGTATAATCGGAGGTGGTTGGTTTAAAAATACACTTAACTTTGTGTCTGGAGCTTGCCTTGGTCTTGGGGCTGCAGAACTTTTGGCTTTATCTGTGATACCATCAGGTTATGGACAAGCAGTAGCAGGAGTGTGTTTAGCTGCAGGGCTAGGGACTCTTTTATTTGATTAGTCGTTAATGGATGAAAAAAAAACTTGATTACATAATTTTTATTCTGATTCTTATTCTAGTCTTTAAAAGGTTTCTTATAGAATACAATAAATATATATTTTTTGATTACTTATTTTTTTTCATCGTGGTTATATACATTTTTTATTTTAGAAAAAAAATTAACGATAAAATATATTAGCTAAGTAATGCTAATATAAGTTTAACTTATCGGTGATATTTGGACTTATTTTAAATGTTGATTTATTTGCTATTTGTATTAAAACTTCCATATTATTAAGAGTATATGCTATTTCAAAAAATTGATTCCTGGAAATAAATAAAAATTGAAAACAGTAAAAATTTATGCAATATTTTTTTCAAGTTTAACACTTATTATACTTGTATTTTGTTGGTGATGGAAAAATAATTATTCAATTTTTACATACATAATTATTTTAATTTCAATATTTATTTTCTTATTCAACAAAACTGTTCACAAAACCAAAATGAATTTCTTTCATTAAGAAATCGTTGAGTTTAATCATCATTTAAAATGTTACAATTAAAATCTAAAGGGTTGCTTTTTATAGTAGCCCTTTTAAGTGTATTTACCTTTGCCTGTATTATTGCATTCAAATCTCTGTTAAATACTGATGAACTCGTTTACAATTTTTACGCAGAACAACTGGCACAGCGACAAATAGAAGAATTATTAGAAACCCAACAAAAATGGGCTTGGATTGGGTATGCCATTGTACCCGTAATAATTGTATTAAGAACAAGTTTGGTGGCAACATGCCTCAGCATTGGATTGTTTTTTTATGACATGGAACACAAATTGAAATTCAATTCCTTTTTCAGGGTGGCACTTATGGGTGAGTTTGTATTGGTATTAGTGGGGTTTGTAAAACTTGGGTATTTTTTGTTTATCAAAACTACCTATACCTTGCAAGACATACAGCAATATTATCCATTGAGCTACACCAACTTTTTAGACCTTAACAAAATTGAACCTTGGCTTATATATCCGTTACAAACAATTAATTTATTTGAGATTGCCTACTTTTTTGTTTTGGTAGTTGGTTTGCAAAAATTACTAAGCAATTCTTTTTCTAAAAGCGTTGAAATAACGGCAGTTTCTTATGGGTCTGGTTTATTGATTTGGATGGGTTTAGTGATGTTTTTAACGCTAAACTTTACCTAACAACATCATGAGAAAAAATATAAAAATCGCTATCGGAATTGTTTTGCTCAGCTTGGTATTTTTCTTAGGCTATAGTATTGTAAATAGATTGCAACACAAAAAAACTGTTGCAGCACGCATACAACAAATTCCTTCATTTTCTTTTTTTACGCTTACTGGCAAAGAATTTACAGATGCTCAGTTGCCTAAAAAGAGCATCATTTTTGTATATTTTAACTCAGATTGTGATTATTGCCAATCTGAAGCTGTTAAAATTCGAGAACATATTAATGATTTTAACAACATACAATGGGTTTTTGTGTCTTTTGAAAACGCTACTAAAATTGAAAATTTTGCGTCAACCTACAAATTAAACAATCGAGAAAACGTACTTTTTTTAGAGGATAAAAAAGCGGTTTTTGCAACAATTTTTAATGCAAATACTATTCCTTTCATAGTAATCTATGACAGTAATAAAAAGCTATTGAAACAGTTTAAAGGTGTAACAAGCATAAAATCTCTATTAGAAGTTGTTCCTTAAAAATTTTTCTTCCGAAAACTTTAAAATTATAAACGCATTTGTCTTTTAAAATAAGATACATATTTTCTCATCAAACAAAATGAATCAAAAATTAATTGCCAAAACGCTTACATTACAACTCGACCAATCAGATTGTGGTGTTGCCTGTTTGCTTTCTTTAATACAATATTATGGTGGCACAAGCTCTTTAGAAAAACTTCGAGAATTAAGTGGCACCACAAAACAAGGTACCACGTTGTTGGGTTTGTATCAAACTGCCAATCAATTGGGGTTTACAGCACAAGGAAATGAAGCAGATATTCAAGCATTGATTGATCATGGAGAACCTTTAATTTTGCACGTTATCATGGATAACAAAATGCAGCATTATGTGGTTTGCTACGGATATGAAAAAAAGCATTTTTTGATAGGAGATCCTGCTAATGGGATTGTAAATTATAGTAAAGATGCATTAGAGGCAATTTGGGTAACAAAAACCTGTTTAACACTTTCTCCAAATAACAACTTTGTAAAAGCTACAGAAACCAAAAAATCAAAGAAAAAATGGTTTCTACAATTGATAAAAGATGACACACAGTTACTTATTATAAGTGTTGTTTTAGGCATTGGAATTGCACCTTTAGGAATGGCAATGTCTGTTTTTTCACAAAAATTGATAGATGATATTTTGCCATCAAAAGATATGCTAAAACTCATTTCAGGGATTGGGTTGCTCACTTTTTTATTATTGGTTCGGATTGGTTTTTCAACAGTTAGAGAATTGATGTTGATTCGCCAATCTAAGGACTTTAATAACAGAATTATCGATTCGTTCTACACTTCTTTATTGCACCTTCCCAAACCATTTTTTGATACAAGAAAAATTGGTGAATTGGTTGCAAGATTAAACGATACAAACAGAGTGCAGAGTGTTATAAAATTAATAGCAAGTAATTTTGTGATTGATATTTTGGTAGTAATTGTTTCTTTTGGCTTTCTCTTTTTTTATTCCTGGCAAGTGGGCATTATAGCTATGATAAGTATTCCTATTTATTTTTTCATCATTTATCGTTTTAATAATAACATCATTAAAGCTCAAAAAGAGGTAATGCAAGGATATGCTTTGAATGAAAGTAATTATATCAACTCTATGCAAGGTATTACCACGATTAAAAATTTCAACAAACAGTCATTTTTTCAAAAAATGAATCAACTAGTTTTTGGAAATTTTCAAAACAAGATTGTCAATTTAGGTAAGATTAACGTTCGATTATCATTATTTGCAGGATTTTCTGGGGTACTTTTTTTAATGGCAATTTTGTCTTTCACCTCATTAAAAGTTTTTCAAAAGGAAATGCAGTTAGGGGAATTAATGGCAGTTTTGGGCATTGCAGGTTCATTATTACCCTCTATCACCAATTTAGCATTAATTTCCATTCCCTTCAATGAAGCAAAAATTGCCTTCAACAGAATGTTTGAATTTACATCAATTTCAAAGGAAAAACAAGGAACTATTTCATTGATTGAATTTGAATCATTAGAAATCAGCAATCTTTCATTTCGTTTTGCTGGCCGTAGTCAATTATTGAAAAACATCCATCTTTCTGTGAAAAGAGGGCAACTAAATGCTATTGTTGGCGAAAGTGGTAGTGGCAAAAGTACGATTGGTCAAATACTTCAAAAATTTTATGATTTTGAAAATGGCAACATATTTATCAATAAAACCATCAATTTTAGAGAATTACAGCTAAACGACTGGCGTGATTTAGTGGGAGTTGTACCCCAAGAAATAACTATTTTTAATGGAAATGTTTTGGATAATATGCTTTTAGGAGAAGAAGATACTCCCGAAAAAATCCTATCATTTTTTAAAGAATATGGGTTTGAAGAGTTCATCAATAATTTGCCTCAAGGTTTTGCAACCATTTTGGGTGAAGAAGGGATCAATTTATCTGGTGGTCAAAAGCAGCTCATTGCATTAGCAAGAGTATTGTATAAAAAACCTCAATTTCTTATTTTAGACGAAGCTACTGCTGCAATGGACAAAAAAACAGAAGAATTCTGCATACAACTTATTTCAAAAATAAAAAACAATATGGGAATTTTGTTTATTTCTCACAGATTAGAAACTTTAAAAAAATATGCTGACATCATTTATGTGCTTGAAAATGGCGAAATAATAACGCAAGGAAATCATCATCAATTATTGAAAACTGACAATTTCTACAGTAATTTTTGGAAAGAAATTATTTAGTTTCATCAATCTTAAAAAAAATTATATCCCCCACAATACTATTCAAATGTGGAAACCTATCAAAACTGGGTTGAAGAATTTTCATTAATTACGAATTTAAAATTACGAATTATATGATCTGGCAGCTTTTTAAAACTATTCAAACAACAGAAACAATAGAAACAAAAAAAGTCCTTTAATTTTAAACAAAAAAAACTGATTTTGTTTAGAAACTAAACTATTGATAATTTATCTCCAGAATTTATATCGATTTCGTAATTATTTTGAGCATTATTTATAAAAACCTAGCTTTTTTAATTTAGGTTTTTTGTAATTTCACAAAATAAAATCCATCAATAATGACTGCAATTCCAAAATTGGCAAGATTCAATAACAACGTATTGTCTAAATATCAAATTTATAATAGCATTTTTATAACGCTTCCATTTGATACAATTACCAACACTGGTGTGCTGTTGCCTCTTTTCCATAAAGTCTGTGAAAAAGGATTTCAAGAAGGAAAAAATCCTACTGAAATTGTTGCCACGTTTTTTAAGAAATACCAAGAAAATCCTTCAGATAAAGAAGAAAATGATTTATTGTTTCGTTTTATTCAATATATTGAGCGTCAAGTTGTCTTGTTTGATGCGATTGAAGATGCTGCTTTTCCAATTGTAAATAATATGGACGGAATTGGAACACTCAGAAACTCAAAAGAAATAGCGTTTTTAAGTGATAAAAAAGAAGCATTAAAAAAACATTTAGAAGATTTTAAAGTTCGATTGGTGCTAACAGCACATCCAACACAATTTTATCCAGGAAGTGTTTTAGGCATCATTACTGATTTGGACAAAGCCATCAGAAATGATGATTTATTACTGATTAAAAAACTTCTGGCTCAGTTAGGAAAAACACCTTTTTATAAAAAGAAAAAACCAACACCTTTTGACGAAGCTGTAAGCTTAATTTGGTATTTAGAAAACGTATTTTATCATTCTGTAAGTAAAATTTATAACTACATTCAAGACAATGTATATGATGGTAAACCTATTGATAATGAGATTATTGACCTTGGTTTTTGGCCTGGAGGAGACAGAGATGGAAATCCTTATGTAACTACCCAAATTACCTTGGATGTTGCCGAGCGTTTGCGCCAATCCATTCTTAGAAATTACTACAGAGATGTCAGACGTCTCAAAAGACGTTTCACTTTTGATGGCGTGCAAGAAATTTTGTCAAGAGTTGAAAAACGATTGTACAAACACGTGATTCGTAGTTATGAGAAAATCAATTTTTCTCAAAAAATATTGTTGGATGAATTATATGAAGCTAGAGATATTATAGAAAAAAACCATCAATCGTTGTTTATTGAAGAATTGAACGATTTCATCAATAAAGTGCGCATTTTTGGGTTCCATTTTGCAACCCTTGACATCAGACAAGATAGCAGGGTGCATCACCAAGCATTTACGCAAATTGTTTCGGATTTGTTGGCAACTGGTGATACCACATTTCCAAAAAATTACCACTCACTTTCTGAAGCAGCACAAATTGAAATCTTGTCATTGGTCAAAGGGAAAATTGAACCAAGTATTTTGTCAGATGAAATGTCCGTAAACACCATTGAATCTATTTATGCTCTAAAAACCATTCAAATAAGAAATGGTGAACGTGGTGCAAATAGGTATATTATCAGCAATAACCAATCAGCGTTAAATGTAATGCAAACCTTTGCTATGATTAACCTTTGCGGATTTGAAAATGAATTGACGATTGATATTATTCCACTTTTTGAAACCGTTGACGACCTAGAAAATGCAAGTCATGTGATGCGAACTTTATATTCAAATCATGCGTATAGATACCATTTAGCCAAAAGAAAAAACAAGCAAACTGTAATGCTGGGTTTTTCTGACGGTACAAAAGATGGTGGGTATTTAATGGCAAATTGGGGAATTTTCAAAGCCAAAGAAGCGCTTACTAAAATTTCAAGAGAATTTGATGTTGAAGTCATTTTCTTTGATGGACGTGGAGGACCACCTGCAAGAGGTGGAGGAAAAACACACCAATTTTACGCTTCTTTAGGGCCAACCATCGAAGACAAAGAAATTCAGTTAACCATTCAAGGTCAAACTATTAGTTCTAATTTTGGGACTGAAGAATCTTCACAATTCAATTTAGAGCAATTACTCAGTTCAGGAATCAAAAATGAAATGTTCACCAAAGATCAGTTGAATGATCATCACAGAGAGTTGATGGAAGATATGGCTGCAACTAGCTATAAAACGTATGTTGATTTTAAAAATCATCCACATTTTTTGCCGTATTTAGAACAAATGAGTACGTTAAAATACTATGCAAAAACGAATATTGGGAGCAGACCAAGCAAACGTTCTACTTCAGATTCACTTGATTTTGCCTCATTGAGAGCCATTCCTTTTGTGGGAAGTTGGAGTCAATTAAAACAAAATGTCCCTGGATTTTTTGGTGTAGGAACTGCCTTAAAAAAATTCGAAGATGCAGGACGTTTTGATGAAATTATAGAGTTTTATAATGCGTCAGATTTCTTCAAAACATTGCTTGAAAATAGTATGATGAGTTTGAAAAAATCCTTTTTTGGATTGACACAATACATGGCTGATGACCCTGTTTTTGGCGATTTTTGGAAATTGATTTATGAAGAATATAAAACCACAAAACGATTGCTACTTAAATTAGCAGGCTATCAAGAATTGATGGAAGATTTCCCTGTTGGAAAAGCCTCGATTGAAATTCGAGAGAAAATTGTGTTGCCATTGCTAACCATTCAGCAATATGCGTTGAAACAAATACAAGAATTGCAAAAAACTGATCCAGATTCTAAAGAAATTGAAGTCTTCGAAAAAATGGTGATGCGTTCGTTGTTTGGGAATATCAATGCAAGTAGAAATTCGGCTTAGAAATAAAAAACAGCTTACTTAATTTTTTTTACTACTTTTATCAAAAACTAAAAAAAATGCTAGTAAAAGTTTATGGGTCAGCTGTTTTTGGTATTGAAGCAACCACCATCACTGTTGAAGTAAATATTGATAAAGGTGTTGGTTATCATTTAGTTGGATTGCCAGATAAAGCCGTCACAGAAAGTTCTTTCCGAATTTCTGCCGCACTTAAAAACAACAATTATTCACTTCCCGGGAAAAAAATCATCATCAATATGGCGCCTGCTGATATTAGAAAAGAGGGTGCAGCCTATGATTTAACCTTGGCAGTTGGTATTTTGGCAGCTTCACATCAAATCATTTCAAACGAAATTGACAAGTATATTATCATGGGCGAATTGTCTTTAGACGGTAGTTTGCAACCCATCAAAGGTGCCTTGCCCATTGCAATAAAAGCCAGAGAAGAAGGTTTTAAGTATTTTATTTTACCAAAACAAAATGCCAAAGAAGCCGCAATTGTCAATGATATTCAGATTTTAGGTGCTGATACGATTCAAGAAGTCATCAATCATTTTAGTGGCGAACAACTTATTGAGCCCACAATCATTGATACAAGAGCCGAATTTTATAAAAATATTGATTTTCCTGAGCACGATTTTGCGGATGTCAAAGGACAAGAATCCATCAAACGTTGTATGGAAATTGCTGCTGCTGGTGGTCATAATATTATTTTAATTGGCCCTCCAGGTTCTGGTAAAACCATGTTAGCCAAACGTTTACCATCCATTTTACCACCCATGACATTGCAAGAAGCACTGGAAACCACCAAAATTCATTCGGTTGTAGGGAAAGTAAAAAATGCAGGTTTGATGTATCAACGTCCTTTTCGAAGTCCACATCATACCATTTCAAATATTGCATTAATAGGAGGTGGAAATAATTTACCTCAACCTGGCGAAATTTCATTGTCACACAATGGCGTGTTGTTTTTGGATGAATTGCCCGAATTTCAACGTTCGGTTTTGGAAGTAATGCGTCAACCTTTGGAGGATCGTGAAGTTTCTATTTCTAGAGCCAAATTTACAGTTACCTATCCAAGTAGTTTTATGTTGGTGGCAAGTATGAATCCAAGTCCAAGTGGCTATTTCAACGATCCAAATTCACCCATGACTTCTTCACCACATGAAATGCAGCGTTATTTGAGTAAAATTTCCGGGCCTTTATTGGACAGAATTGACATTCATATTGAAGTAACTCCTGTGCCATTTGAAAAATTATCTGACGAACGAAAAGGTGAATCTTCTGTAGAAATTAGAAAACGAGTAACTGCAGCAAGAGAAATTCAAACGGAGCGTTTTAAAGACACTGAAAACTTACACTACAATGCGCAGATGAATGTAAAACACATTCGCAAATACTGTGAATTGTCTGAACAAAGCAAACAACTCATCAAAACAGCGATGGAAAAATTAAACCTCTCTGCAAGAGCTTACGACCGAATTTTAAAAGTATCCAGAACCATTGCAGATTTGGCAAATTCCGAAAACATCCATCCTGAACACATTGCAGAAGCCATTCAATATCGCAGTTTGGATAGAGATGGTTGGTTGGGGTGAAATGGATGTACTAAAATCACGTCACTTTTTCATTTCAAAAAAAGGAGTTTGGCGAACTTTTACGCTTTTTTTAGTATTTTTTTTATGTAAGGCACTCCATTTTGAGGTGTTTTTCGTGTTTTTTATCTCCAAAAACAGGTAAAAGTGGCAAAATTTTAACAGTTTAAAAATATTTTTTTCAACCGTTATTTTAACATATTGGGGTAATTTTAAATTTTTCGACTACCAATTCCTTCAATTTTTTGCTACATTTTTACAAAAAAAAAAGAGTTTTTTTGTTAAAAATATACAGAATAAGTACACGTTTTTTATAAATCCCCAATTTTCATCTTATAACATTACGAATCAATACATTATCATTGAATATTCTTATAAATTCTTACACAAGGTTACACAAGCTTACACAAGCTTACACAAGGTTTCCTATTTAAACTACTGATTTAGTAGTAATTATGTGTTAAAAATATATAAACCAGCTTAAGCTACTAATTTTGATTGAATTAAAATCATACAAAAAAGGATTTTTAAAAAAAGTTATTAACAAAAGTGCTTCTAAATGGCTAAAGCCCTGTAAACATTGAGGAAATTGACTGTTCTGTGATGAAAACACAAAATGTATGAAAAAATTAGATTGCAAGTATACAAAACATCTTTTATCTTTGTTAAAGTAAAAAGCCTCAGAGGGTAGCCCTGAGACTTTTTTCTCAAAAGGTAACACTTGTTGAAGTGTTCAACTTTGATAATCGCACTTCAAAGTTACAACACTTCTTCAAGCTTACCAAAAATATTTTTTTAATATTTAAAGCAGGGCAAACACCTGCAATGGTAAGGAATTATGGTCACTTAATTCATTTTTAGACTCCCAAAAGCAATAAGATTGCTAATGGTTTGCTCATACAATTACAATGAGCATTGCAAAATGTTGCAGAGAAGATGTGTGTAATTTTGAGGTTTCTTTACAACGACCTCTAGTAATGTTGTAAAAAATTAATACCGAATAAAAAAAATGGGTATACATTACAAGTCGCTCAAAAGAGCAAATCCTCAGGACAGAACTTTGCCTGAGAAATTTTATGCAGCCGTGGTGAAAAACGGGAGTTCAGATTTCGAAACATTGGCTGAGATGATCTCAGAACAATCTTCGTTATCATCAACGGATTGTTTGGCAGTGCTAAACATTCTTGAAATCAACATCGAAAGAGAGTTGCGTCAAGGACGGATTGTACGTTTGGGCAAATTGGGTAATTTTCAAATCAGTATCAGCTCAAAAGGTTTTGCTACTGATACTGAAGTAACTTCAGAAGGAATTACCAATGCCAGAGTACTTTTTAGACCTGCACCAAGGCTAAAAAAAGCGTTAAAAAATCTGTCATTTAACAGAGTCATTTAACAAATAGTTCCTCCTAAAAGGGAGTTTTTAGGGGAATTACATAATTATTGAACCTCGATAACACGTGTTATCGAGGTTTTTTTATGCCCTCTTTTTTGCTTTTTTTAGCGTGTTTCGATGAAAATGGGCACGTGCGCAACTTTTATCGGGCACGTGCCCAACTCAAACTGCGCACTAGGGCAACTCCAACTCCCCACGTGCCTATTTTGAAAAGGGCAAAAAGGGCAATTTTGGACGCTTTTTTGGTATTTTTTCGCAAAAAAGTCAATTTTATGGTAGCAAATCCACCTTATTTTGAAAAAAAGTGAGTGGGTTTTTCAACCCCGAAAATGGAAGTTATGAACAAATTTTGTTGATTTATTTGCAGGTGCTGGTGGGTTTGTTCTCATCATTTTAAAGATGATATTTGATACTTATTGGTTGTTTTATTGCTCCCTTTTACCATCCCAAACCTTGATTTTCTTAGCACCACCGCCTAAAATCTTTAAACCAAAAGAAACTTTTTTACAAATCATTCACCAAAAATTGGTATCTTCGAAAAAAATATGCTTTACATGTATTTTTATACAATGTTCACATTTTCAAATGCTTATTTCCGTAAAATAGGCACTGAAATCAAGCTCAAGTAACAGAGACAGTATTTAAATTAAAGAAAAAGAAACCAATTTTGACAACGGAATACAAACATAAAAAAAATAGCGAATTTGAGAAGTTACATAGCTTACAGTCAATGTATTCTCAATTTTATGTATCTTTTTTTCTTTTGTCAAAGTTCCTAATCCAAAAAAATACTTGTAGTCAAAACAAAAGTGAGGCTCTTTGGGTTGAAGGCATTTATTTCCGTTCTTTTAAAATTTCAATGAGGTAAGAAATAATGAATCAAAATCCTGAGCAAATAGCACGTGATCACATTGATAAGCAACTTATTGCTTGCGGCTGGGTAATTCAGGATAAAAAGAAATTTAATCTTGCGGCTGGTCTTGGTGTTGCAATACGCGAATATCAAACCGATATTGGTCCTGCTGATTATGTGTTGTTTATAGATAAAAAACCAATTGGAATCATTGAAGCCAAGCGTGAAGAAGAAGGTGTGCGATTGACTACCATTGAAGAGCAGTCATCGCAATATGCCAATGCGAAACTGCGCTTGTTGAATAATGATCCATTGCCATTTGTATATGAAAGTACAGGCGAAGTAACACGTTTTACAGATTATAGAGACCCAAAACCTCGTTCTAGAAACGTATTTACCTTTCACAGACCCGAAACATTTTTACAATGGTTAAGTCAGGAAAATACCTTACGAGCACGTTTGCACAATTTACCTGCGCTACCTGAAACAGGATTGAGAGATTGTCAAATTACCGCCATCACAAACTTAGAAAAATCGTTCAAAGACCAACGCCCAAAAGCCTTGATTCAAATGGCAACAGGCTCAGGAAAAACCTTTACTGCGATTACGTTTATCTATCGTTTGCTAAAATATGCGAAAGCAAAACGTGTTTTATTTTTAGTAGATACCAAAAACTTAGGCGAACAAGCCGAAAGTGAGTTCCGAGCTTTTACAGCCAATGACGATAATAGATTATTCTCTGAATTGTATGGTGTAACCCGATTGAACAGTTCGTTTATTCCTAATGATTCGCAAGTATATATTAGTACGATTCAACGGATGTATGCTATTTTAAAAGAAACTGAATTGGATGAAAGTGCTGAAGAAGAAAACCCGAATGAATCTCGTTTTATACCAAAAGAACCCATTCCTGTTGGCTATAATGAAAAAGTGCCTATTGAGTTTTTTGACTTTGTAGTCATTGACGAATGCCATAGAAGTATTTACAATTTATGGAAACAAGTATTGGATTATTTTGATGTGTTTCAAATTGGCTTAACGGCAACACCAGACAATAGAACCTTTGGGTATTTCAATCAAAATTTGGTTTCAGATTATGGCTATGAAAAAGCCGTTATTGATGGGGTTTTAGTGCCTTATAATGTGTTTACTATTGAAACCGAAATTACCAAAAACGGTAGTGTGATTAAAATGGGTGAAAAAGTAGACAAACGAGAACGCTTAACGCGAAGAAAGTTTTGGGAAGCCTTGGATGAAGATGAAGTGTATAGTGGCAAAAAGTTGGACAGTGATATCGTGAATCCAAGCACCATAAGAACAATTATAAAAGCAACAAAAGATAATTTACCAGCCATGTTTCCAGATCGTTTTGCAGGGACAAGTCGCGACTTGTCCGCATTTGAAGTACCAAAAATGTTGATATTTGCCAAAACCGATAGTCATGCCGAAGATATTATCAACATTGTTCGGGAAGAATTTGGCGAAGAAAACAAGTTTTGCAAAAAGATTACCTATAAAAGTGACGAAGACCCAAAAAGCGTCTTGCAACAATTCCGAAACGATTATTACCCACGTATTGCTGTTACGGTTGATATGATTGCGACTGGAACAGATATCAGACCCTTAGAGGTTTTGTTGTTTATGCGCGATGTAAAAAGTAGAAGTTATTACGAACAAATGAAGGGCAGAGGCACTAGAACTTGTTCTGTTGAAGAACTAAAAGCCAAAGGAACACCTACTGCCAAGTTTAGCAAAGACCATTTTGTGATTATTGATGCCATTGGTGTAGAACAATCGCAAAAAACCGATAGCCGACCATTAGAAAAAGCACCAGGCATTTCGTTAAAAGATGTGCTTACGAGTGTTGCCATGGGCAATACTTCTGAAGACATGTTGAGCACGTTAGCCAATCGTTTGATTCGTTTAGAAAAGCAACTGCAAGACAAACATAAAAAGGAATTTACCGAAAAAGCCAACGGTTTCAACATTCATCAAGTGGTGAAGAAATTATTGAATGCACATGACCCTGATACAATTGCGAATGATGAATTGCGAATTAGGAATGGCATGCGTGGACAAGCACCTGTTGAAATTGAAAAAGCCATTGCAGTTGCCAACCTACAACTAATTGACGATGCAGTAGCGGTTTTTAACAATCCTGAGTTGCGTGATTTTGTGATTGACATTCGCAAAAAGTTAGACCAAATTATTGATGTTGTAAACATCGATACCATTACCAATATTGGTTGGGTAAAAGACCAAGCCGAAACCAGTACAGCACTAATCAATGATTTTAAAACGTGGATAGCAACCCACAAAGACGAAATAACCGCTTTGCAAATCTTTTATGCCCAAGATTACAGACACCGCACTTTTACTTATACCATGATCAAAGAACTGTGCGAAAAACTAAAAGCAGAAAAGCCTTTCTTAGCTCCTTTAACAGTTTGGAAAGCTTATGAACAATTGGAAAAAACCAATGGCTCTGCAAAAAATGAGTTGATTGCTTTGGTGTCTTTGATACGAAGAGTGGTGGGTATTGACAGTACTTTGACGAGTTATGACAAAACGGTAGATAAAAACTTTCAAGAGTGGATATTTACCAAAAATGCAGGCAAGCACAATGCTTTTACGGAAGCCCAAATGCAATGGTTGCGCATGATGAAAGAGTATGTAGCCAACAGTTTTAGCATAGAAAAAGACGATTTTGATTTAAGCCCTTTTAATGCCGAAGGTGGTTTGAGCAAAATGTGGGCGTTGTTTGGTGAGAAAACGGATGAAATTATTAATGAATTAAATGAAGCATTAGCTGCATAAAACTTAAATTTGCAAAATGATTGGAGATTGTGTAATAATCAAAGAATTACCACAAGGAGGGCAAAAAACTGTTCACTTAGCTGAACATCCAAAAGT
Organism: Flavobacteriaceae bacterium CG2_30_31_66; assembly: GCA_001873065.1. Classification (GTDB taxonomy): domain Bacteria; phylum Bacteroidota; class Bacteroidia; order Flavobacteriales; family Flavobacteriaceae; genus Polaribacter. Next base: position 5,425 of record MNYM01000022.1, on the reverse strand, counting down.
TGGTACTGTGGTAATAAAAAAAGGCGCGATAAAAAGTTTTACTTCACTTGAAAGAATCAAACGTGAAGTAGAATTACTTTCTGAATTAGAATCTGACTTTTATCCAAAGCAACATCATTTTAACATTGATGTAAAAACTAAAGAGTTTGAAATTGTTGAAGATTACATTGAGGGTAAAGTTTTAAGAGAAGCAATGAAACAGTTTAAAACTTCTAAAGAAATTTTTACACTATTCAATTCGTTAGTGGAAGGTCTATCAATAATTTGGGATAAAAATATTGTTCACAGAGATTTAAAACCAGAAAATATTATTATTCGCCCCAATGGTATGCCCTGTATAATTGATTTAGGCATCGCACGTTTTTTAGATTTAGAAGCACTTACAAAAACCATTTCGCCTATGGGTCCTTGTACCCCTATTTATGCAGCACCCGAACAATTAACTAATAATAAAAATTTAATTGATCCTCGAACGGATTTTTTTGCTTTAGGAATTATTGCTCTAGAACTTTATTTGGGTGTTCATCCATTTGACCCTGACTACGTAGGTAACCAATACTCAATTGTAGAAAATATAATGCAAAATAAATACGTTGTAGAAACTGGAACAGTAAAGCTTGATGAGGCAATTGTCGGACTTGCAAACAAAACTTTGCAGAAGCAGCCTTACGACAGATTTAGAAATTATCAGATGCTTAAAGCTGGCATTTCAAAACAAATATAATATGAAAGTATATCATCAAACAGGACACAATATTAAATGGAATATTGATAGCTTTAAAGAAGGTGTTGGAGACGGATTAATTTTTTCTCCTATAAATATTGATGCCGACAAATTATTAGGGCTTAATAACAATTTAAAACAAAGTGGTTTTCTTGACCCTCAACTTTATTTATTAAATCAAGCAAAAGGCTCAATTGAAACTTATCCTTTTTTTCCCGGAAATTTGAAATCAGATTTTTCAACTCCTGATTTAGATAACGACAATATAATTTTAGCTAAACTTTGTATTGATTATCAATTAGAAAATGATTTTAATTATTTGGTTATCCCTACAAAGTATAATGCAGAAAACCCTTCTAATTACTTGCTTCAATGCACCGATTATTTTGTTTTACCATTTTGCGATTATGTTAAAGAAGTAAAGAGTACAAAAAAAATTCTTCTTTCATTGATTGTAAAAGGAATAATGTTGACTGATGATGAAAAAAGAAATGAAGTGTTAAACTGGATAACTAGTCACCAAAAGGTAGATGGTGTTTATTTGATCTTTGAAAATAATTTCTCAAGTAAGCAAATTAAGGATTTTGATTTTTTATTTAATGCTTTAAGATTTATTAAGAAACTAAAAGATAATGAAATGGAAGTGCATATCGGCTATTCAAATACTGAAGCTTTATTATACAGTATTGCAATGCCCGATTCAATAACTATAGGATCTTATGAAAATTTACGTTCTTTTGGAATAAGAAGATTTCAAGAATTAGAAAATGGGCCAATGCGTTCGCCAAATGCAAGACTTTATAGTAGTAAATTATTACAATGGGTTGACTATGGTTATATACAACCCATGAAAACACTAATTGAAAATTATTCTGATTATTTTGACGAATCAATATATAATCCTTTGACTAATTTTGAACCTGACTACAATTGGCAATTCAAAAAAACTGAACCCTACAAACATTATTTTTTCGTTTTTGACAAACAGATAAAAGCCCTTTCAAGTAATCAAAATGATAGAATAGATTATTTAAAAGCTAGTATAAAAACAGCAAGGAATTTATTTGCTAAAATAGAATCATCTGTATTATTAGATGATAATAGTGATGGCTCTCATTTACAACACTGGTTTAATGTTATTAACGCTTTTCAAAAAGAATTAATTAAATAAATATGTTTGAAACAGAATTAGAAATGTCATTAATGTTCGAGAAGTATCTAAAAGCAAATTTCGGAAATGCATATCTTAAAGAATGTCAGGGTTTATTTGGCGTTCCAGACTTTGTGTTTTATGCCAAACAAAAACAAGAAGTTTCTATAATTTCCTTTGAATTGAAATTGAGAAATTGGAAGAAAGCAGCTAAACAAGCTTTCCGTTACAAAAGTTTTTCAAACATCTCTTATGTCGTTCTTTCAAGTAAAAGTGCAAATGCCGCATTGAATAACATAGCACTATTTGAAAAATATAATATTGGTTTGGCAAAATTTGATAGTGACAGTTATTTTGAGATTTTATATAAACCCGAATTAGGGGCACCTTATTCAGAAAACTTAAATCAAAAATTGGTTGAAACTATAATCTTAAGCCGAAAAAAATTTAAGAACATAGAAAACCTTGTTAGGTAAAACTTAAGGAATGGAGCAATTATCTAATAATATACCAAAGCAATGGAAATTAGCTTCTTTAGTAAACGACTTGCAGTTTATTAAAACTGGTGTTCTAGAGTTTAAAGGAAAAAAAAAATATTATTCTACTGGAAGTATTAAAGAAGTCAAAATCACCTCAGAAGGTGATTATGAATTTAAAAACAAGCCTTCAAGAGCGAATAGAATAGCTAAACTTGGAGATGTTTTTCAGGCAAGAATGAAAAGTACTGACAAAGCAATTCTAATTACTAATGAACTTGACAAACAACTCTTTTCAACTGGATTTTTTCAGATAAGAGGAGATGACAGGCTATTTAACAAATTTATTTATTACTACCTAACATCCAATTTATTTAAGCAACAAAAAGACAAACTTTGCTCTGGTTCAACCCAATCGGCTTTAAATGATGAATCAGCAAAAAAAATATTTGTGCCTCTTCCACCATTTGAGGAACAACAAGCAATAGTCTCCAAAATAGAAGAACTATTTAGCGAGTTAGACAAAGGCATAGAAGATTTAAAAACCGCACAACAACAACTCAAAACTTATAGACAAAGTGTGCTGAAATGGGCTTTTGAAGGAAAGTTAACGAATGAGAGTGTAAATGAGGGTGAGTTGCCTAAGGGTTGGGCATGGACAACTTTCCAAAAAGTTTGTTTAAAAATTGGAGACATTGACCATAAGATGCCTAAACAATTAGAAACAGGTTATCCTTATGTTTCAACTAAAGATTTTACTAATGACTTAAAAATATCATTTGATAAAGCAAAATATATTTCGAAAGAAGATTATTTAAATCTTGCAAGAAAAATAAAACCTGAAAATGGAGATATTATTTTTCCTCGTTATGGAACAATTGGAAAAAATATATTAGTAGATTTTGACAAAGAATTTTTAGTTTCTTATTCATGTGCAGTAGTAAAACCAAACCATGATGTAGTTCTTTCGAAATATATTTATTTATTTTCTCTATCTCCAAAAATTACTGATGAAATTAGAAAGTATGTCGTAGAAACTACACAAGCAAATATTGGAATTGCATCTATAAAAAGTTTTGTATTTCCTCTTCCGCCAATGGAAGAACAACATAAAGTTGTTGATGTTCTAGAAAGCCGTTTAAGTGTTGCCGATAAAATGGAAGAAAGTATTGCGCAAAGTTTGTTGCAAGCGGAGTCTTTGAGACAGAGTATATTGAAAAAGGCTTTTAGTGGGCAACTGCTTTAAAAAACAGTAGTATAAAATGGGTCGAGCCTATGGCTCTTTGGCTTGTGTTGTGTGTTAAACGACTGGACTGAAGTCCATTCTTATAAAATAAATCGAGCCTACAGCTCTTGCATGAAATGTGAAAATCCCATAGGGATGACCCATTTTTAAACAATGGATTTTAATCCGTTGCAAACAATGAAAAAAAACCCCATAGGGATGACCTATGTAGAAACAATGGATTTTAATCCGTTGTATAAAATAAAGTTAATAGAATTAAAATGAGCAAAGAAAACACAAACGCATCCAGTATCGTCAGTAAAGTATGGGCATTTTGCCAAACCTTGAGAGATGATGGTGTGGGTTATGGCGATTATTTGGAGCAACTCACCTATTTGTTGTTCCTAAAAATGGCAGATGAATATACCAAACCACCACATAATAGAACCATGCCTATTCCTAGCGAGTTTGCTTGGGAAACCTTGATTAGTAAAAGTGGTAGCGAGTTGGAGTTGCATTACAACATCATGTTGCGTGAGTTAGCCAAAGAAAAAGGCATCTTAGGACAAATCTTTGTAAAAAGTCAAAACAAAATACAAGACCCTGCCAAGTTGTATAAGCTCATTGCACTTATCAATGCCGAAAGTTGGATATTGATGGGCGTAAAAGACAAAGGTGATATTTATGAAGGCATTTTAGAAAAGAATGCTGAGGATACCAAAAGTGGTGCAGGTCAGTACTTCACTCCTCGCCCATTAATCAAAGCCATGGTAGCATGTTTGCGTCCAGAACCTATGAAAACCATAGCAGATCCTGCATGTGGCACAGGAGGTTTCTTTTTAGCGGCTTATGATTGGGTTGTAGACAATCGCAACTTAGATAAAGAGGCTGCCAAGTTCTTGAAATACGAAACGTTTTTTGGCAATGAAATTGTAGCCAGTACCAGACGTTTGGCATTAATGAATTTGTTTTTGCACAACATTGGCGATATTGATTCGGATAATTTTATTTCGCCAAATGATTCCTTAATTACCACTTCGAGTACTAAGTATGATTACATTTTAGCGAATCCGCCTTTTGGAAAAAAAAGTAGCATGACGTTTACCAATGCTGAAGGCGAACAAGAAAAAGAAGACTTGACGTATAACCGTCAGGATTTTTGGGTAACGACCAGTAACAAGCAATTGAACTTTGTGCAACACATTCGCACCATGTTGAAAACCACAGGGCAAGCAGCAGTTGTTTTACCCGATAATGTGTTGTTTGAAGGTGGTGTAGGAGAAACCGTTCGTAAAAAACTATTAGAAACTACGGATTTACATACCATTTTGCGTTTGCCAACAGGAATATTTTATGCTAATGGTGTAAAAGCAAACGTATTGTTTTTTGATGGGAAACCCTCTAGCAAAGACCCTTGGACAAAAGAAGTTTGGGTGTATGATTACAGAACAAATGTGCATCATACGTTGAAAAAAAATCCTTTGAAATTAACAGATTTAAAAGATTTTATTGAGTTATACAATCCAGAAAATCGTCATAAAAGAACGGAAACTTTCAATGCAGAAACAAATCCTGAAGGACGTTGGAGAAAGTTTTTTTATGAAGAAATCATAGCAAGAGATAAAACGAGTTTGGATATTACTTGGCTGAAAGATAAATCGTTAGCAGATTTGGATAATTTACCTGACCCAGATATTTTGGCAACCGAAATCATAGAAAACTTAGAATCAGGATTGGCAAGTTTTAGAGAAATTGTAATGGCATTACATTCAAAATAGCAGGAGTAAACGCTTTTATTGTTTATTCAATTTTTTTTTAGGTAGTTTTCAAAATCCTCTCTAGTATCTATT
>MNYM01000044.1 GCA_001873065.1 Flavobacteriaceae bacterium CG2_30_31_66 | reverse complement strand
TAAAAAAATAATATCAATGGCTAAAAAATTTTTTCTTCTAGGTATCATTGTGATGACTATTTCATCATGCTTAACCTCCAAAAATAGGATCGAAAAAACCATTTTTATCAATGCAACCACAAAACCATGCACCAATGAAGCCCTACAAACCGAATGTTTGCAAGTAAAATGGACAAAAGAACAACAAGATTGGGAAATTTTCTACGAAACCATTGAAGGATTTTCTCCAGAATCAGGAAATGAATATGAATTGATAATCCAAGAAGAAAAAATAGAAAATCCCCCAGCTGATGTTTCAAATATCCGCTATGAATTGGTGAAAATTATCACTACTGCAGCATCAGAAATTAAAATTGACGATCACACAAGTCAACATTCTTTGGATTGGAAAGGAACCTATGAGGGTGTTTTACCTTGTGCAGATTGCGAAGGAATTCAGACGCAAATAACGATTGATGTTGATAAAAATTACACCAGAAAGGTAACCTATTTGAAAGACGGAAATAAAGATACTTACGAAGAGCAAGGTCTATTTGCTTGGAATAAACAAGGTACGAAAATCATTTTAAAATCAACTTCCGAAAATAAATATTATCAAGTTGGGGAAAATTATATTCGCGCCTTGGATATGAATGGGAATATCATTACAGGCGCACTTGCAGAAAAATATGTCCTTCAAAAAATCACAAAAACAAACAGCATTGAAGATAAAAAATGGCGATTAATTTCATTTATGGGGAAAAAAATAAATGAGGCTTCAGAAGAATTTTTTATCCTTTTTAATTCGCAAGAAAAAAGAATGCAAACGAAAGTTGGTTGCAATAGAATGAGTGGCAATTATGTGCTTGATATTGACAAAAAAGAACTAACCATAAAGCAAATAATGTCAACAATGATGGCTTGTGAAGAGGCAATTATTCAAGATTTCAAGTATGCGGAACAATTAGAGAAAATTACACATTTTTCAATAGACGGTCAAAAACTTGTCCTGAAAATCGATGCTGAAATTGTTGCTGAATATGAACTTGTTGAATAAAAAATAGTAGGTCTTATACTGTCATAACCTTTTTTACGATAAACAAATTGCCAATTTTGGTAGTCAAAATTTTCATTCCACTTTCGAAACGATTAGAAGAATTGGCAAATACGATTCTACTCGTTTTCCAGTAAATTATCTGTTAAAATCAGTGCTGCATTTTTATAGAAACCACAACTATCATATGAATCAAAGCCTTTTCAAATTTGATTGAATTTAGCCCAACTTGAAGTGTAGTTACCATTCGAAAACTCTTGGCGATGCCTGATTTAAAAAATAATCCCTCAAAACCTATAAACAAAATTCAATTTCTAAAAAAACCACAAAAGGAATCAGAAAAGTTAAGATGATTTAAATTAATATTTCTGAATCCTTATTTCCCCAATTTTACACTCATTTTGTGCTTCCTAAGAAGGAAAAATCTAGTCATAAGCCAACCACTCTTAAATCTCACAATAACATTGGACTAAAACAACAATAAAATTATTTTTTTGAAATCGCTACAATACTGTCTATCTGTGATTGGAATTTAGTGACCAAATCTTTATTTTTAAGAGCAATATCTACTTGCTCGCCAAAATCGTTGGATAAATTAAACAGTTGTGGTTCAAGTGTAACACCACCTTCTACTCCTTTATTTTTAATCCAATTTGGAAATACTTGTTTTTTCGAAATAGGAGCTATGTATTTGAAGTTGTTATTTCTGATTGCCAAGGTGTAGCCTTCCTCAAGTAACATTTTTCTGGCGGGCTTGTTGGCATTAAGCAGGGCATTTAAGTGGTCTTCACTATCAAAAGCATCGCCTTTGGCAATGGTTCCATTGACTAATTTTCCTAAGGAAGCGAAATAATCAATCTGAGAAATCAGTGCGTCGCTTACACCAGCTTTAATCGTTCCAGGCCAATAGGTAATCATGGGGACTCTTGTGCCTGCCTCAAAAGAGCTATATTTTCCTCCTTTAAAAACTCCTCCAGGTTTATGATTGCCTAGTTTTTCAACAGCACCATCTTCATAGCCATCGTTTAAAACAGGCCCATTGTCACTGGTAAAAATTATTAATGTATTTTTGTCCAATCCTAAGGATTCTAATTTTTTCATGACTTGCCCAGTCATCCAATCCATTTGCACAATTGCATCTCCTCTAGGACCCATTGTTGTTTTTCCTTGAAATTGTTTGTTGGGCAATCTTGGAACGTGAATGTCGTGAAACGAGAACAACAAAAAAAAAGGGTTGTCTTTGTTTTTATCAATAAATTGAGTTGCTTTTTCGTAAAGAACGGAAGGAAATTCTTCATCAATCCACATGGCCGATTTTCCACCTGTTTGGTTTCCAATTCTACTAACCCCATTTGTGATTGCATCACTGTGTTGCTTGTCAGCAGCAAAACGCAATAATTCGGGATTCGTAATTCCAGTTTTTACGCCAACAAAGGGTTTTTTATAACTCACTAACAATGGGTCATTGGGATCAAGGTTGATAATGTTGTGATTTTCTAAATAGGTCGTTGGCACTCTATCGCCAGTGGATGGCAATAAGAAGCTATAGTCAAAACCGATTTCTAAAGGGCCTGGTTTTACTTCTTTATTCCAATCAATAGTACCATCGCCCAAACCTAAATGCCATTTGCCCACAATTGCTGTTTGATAGCCAGCATTGTGTAACATTCTAGGCAGTGTTGCTAATTTAATATCGATTAGCAAAGGTGCATCTCCAGGCAAAATAGCGGCATTATTTCTAAAAGCATATTGTCCTGTTAGCAATGAATACCGGGAAGGTGTACAAGTTGAAGCACTGCTATGAGCGTCTGTAAATTGAATACCATTTTTAGCTAATTGATCTACATAAGGTGTTGCTACACTTGTGGCTCCGTAGCAACTTATATCGCCATAACCTAAATCGTCAACATAAAAAATTACAATATTTGGCTTTTTTATTTCAGTAGTTGTTTTGTTTGAAAGGATTTCTTTAGGCTTTGGAGCACAAGCCAACATTCCTATTAAAATGCTCGCAAATAAAAAAAATTTTTTCATGGGTTGGTTTTAGGTATTATAAGTTTATTACTTGGTTGTTTGAATTGTACTTCTTTATTTTCCATAAGCATTTGATGAATGTGATAGGTAACATCCATCCAAGGTTTGCCTTCACCCCAAAGTGGCACCATCAATGTAGATTCCCAAGTTTTAAGCTTATTTGTAAGCAATTCAACATTGATAATATCCATTGAAGAAAGGTCGTTTACTTCTGAAATGTCATTCGTTAAATTGTACAAAACATCGCCATAATTTTTTAATCGAATTAATTTTAAGTTTTTATAACGTACCGCAGACTCATCTAACTTTCTCCAAAACAATACATTGTGGGGATTTCCTGATTTATATCCAGTTAGAAATGGTAACAAATTAACACCATCTAAAGCTATATTTTTATCAACAGGAATATTTGCTGCTGCTAAAGAAGTAGTAAAAATATCTAACGATGATGACAATCCGTCAAAAGTTTGATTAGATTTGATGTGATTTTTCCAACTTATAACGAACGGAACTCTGTGACCTGCTTCAAATTTATTGCCTTTCCAACCTTTTAATTTACCATTTTTAGATGAATTGTTGTGAGCACCACCATTATCGCTGATAAAATAAATGAGGGTGTTATCGAGCAAATTCAAATCTTCCAATTTTTTAGTAATCTTGCCAATATTTTCGTCTAAAGACCAGGTCATGGCAGCCAATTCTTTGCGAGGATGGTTTTTATATTTTTCTAAATGCTCAGCTTTTGCTTGCATGGGCGTGTGCACAGCATTGAAAGCTAAATACATAAAAAAAGGAGTGTCTTTATGATTTTCAATATAGTTGATTGCATACTCTCCCAAAACATCCGTTAAATACCCATCAAACTCCACTCTTTTGCTGTTGTGTTGTAGCATCAATTCTTTGGATGAATTTTCCATAGGAAAGTATGACCTTCCACCACCTAAAAATCCATAGAAATCATCAAAACCTCTTTCGTTGGGATGATCTGTTTCTGTGGCTCCTAAATGCCATTTGCCAATGGCAACTGTTTTGTAATTGTTGGCTTTGAAAACATCTGCCATGGTGGTAACGTCATCAGAAAGCCCAATGTCTCCAGTTTCTTTATCTCCTGTATGATTGGCTTCAAAACCAAAACGTTGTTGGTATTTTCCGGTCATTAAACCCGCTCTTGAAGGCGCGCAAACTGTTGCACTTACGTGGGCATCTGTAAAAATGACGCCGCTTTTTGCGAGTTTGTCAATTTCTGGTGTTTCTAGATCATTGCTTCCCATAAAACCAAAATCAGCATAACCTGCATCATCAATGATAATGGTGATGATGTTGGGGTGATTTGCCTTAGAAATCGGTTTTGTCGGATTTTCATTTTTAGCAATGAGCACAGGCTTTTGTGCATTTTTAGCACATGTAGCTAAAAAAAAAACTACAAAGCATACCAATAAATAGCGACCTAGAACGGATAATTTCAACATACTCTTATTTAAAAAAAAAGTTGAAGAGACATTCACAAGAAAATTCTCTTCAACTAAAAATAATTATTTATTGTTTTACAAATTTATAAGATCCTTTGATGCCTTCGATAGTTGCTTTTAGGATATAAACGCCTGTATTTAAGTTTGAAACATCAATAGTTTTATTATCTGAGTTTGGTGATAAACTCATTACTTTTTGACCAATTAAATTAAAAATTTCTACATTTTCTATATTTTTTGAAGCAGAAATTGTCAAATTATTTAGCGCAGGATTTGGATAGGCACTAAAGTTGAATTTTTTCAAATCTTCGACCGAAGCAGTTGTGCTTTCAATAATTGAAAAATCATCCATTCTTGCAGCATTATTCCTATTTATTGTTCCTGGAGTATCGTTAGCTTTTCTATCTTTTTTATAAGCGAATAACACTAAATTTGTTTGTGGAGCAGTAAAAGAAAATTTAATTTCATTCCAACCAGTATCATATTTTGTAGGATCAATATAAAAACTGATACCCGGAGAAAAATTAGTACCGTTATCGCCATTATCATTTCTTATAAAGAAAAAAATTCCGTCTAGGGGATCTTGTATAGAACCTTCAGGTGATACAAATCTGTTCCAAAACTTTAAAGTATATTCTGTACCTGCGACCGCAGTGAATGGTTGTCGAAACTCATGATAATCATTTGGAAGATTTAG
>MNYM01000039.1 GCA_001873065.1 Flavobacteriaceae bacterium CG2_30_31_66 | reverse complement strand
CTCTTTGTTTACGCTGTCAATTTCAATATTTTCAATGAACTTTGTCTCTATTAAATTACTCCTTAAAAGTACTTAACTCAAAACTCTTGCAGAAATGTTAGAATCGAACTAACTGACTTTTTTAACCTGAATCATTCCAAAATCTCTCTGTAATTTTAACCCCTATCTCTCTTAGCGGGTGCAAATATAAAACTCTTTTTTATTCTGACAAGAAAAAAATTATTTTTTTTGTTTTATTTTTTTAAACCTTACTAAAATGAACGTAATACCCTTTTGGGACGGCAAAGATAATACTTATTTTTATTCCTAAACAAACTTTTTAAACCTTTTGTGTCAAAATTATTAACGAAATTTAATAGGAGACTTCAAGTCAGGAAGTTATAATTGATTGATCTAAGAAAAATATATCAATTGGTAAAAAAATAATTAATGCTTTATTTCTTTTTCTTCATTTTAGCAAACATTTTTTTATATTCTTCAACGTTAATTTCCGATTTTTTTTCAATAATCACCTTTGAAAAATCAAAATTTAGCTTTGATTTTTGTGGTTCGAGAAAACCATTTTGGAAAGCGCGTTGTAAAATTTCTTCAATTAAAAAATCTTCATTGACAGTTTCTGGCTGATATTCATCCTTCAGAGAAAGTTTAAAAAAATTTGCTGTTGTGTTGTACCAAAAGGCATTCCAACCACTTCTGAGTACTTTTATATTTTCAAAAGCTGTTTTTCCTGTTTGACGATGAATCAATTTTATTAAAATTCGACCTTCTGTTTTGGTCATTTTTTTTAATTGATCTGTAAATTCACCCTCAACATAATCTTGAATTAATTTTGTGTAGCTCTTTCTTTTACTTTTAGATTCAATTTTTTTCAACCTATTATTTAAGGTATCTAAACGTTCGGAAGCTAATTTTGCATACGGATACGCTCTAAAAACTTTGGCTCTAAGCCATAGATAATAACGAATATCTTCGGATGAACTAAATTTTTGCTTCGGATATATTGAAAACTCGTTTAATTGTATCACTAAAGTATCTCCTGGTTTTACAAAAACGTAATCTTCATAATTCTTTGGTAAAGAATCTGTTTCTCTTTTTTGAGCGATTCCAAAAAAAGAATTTATCAATAATAATAGGTAAATAATCTTTTTCAAAATTTAATGTATCATGTTTATAAAATCCTCTTCAGAAATTATTGAAATTTCCAATTCTTGCGCTTTTTCTAGTTTACTTGGTCCCATATTATCGCCAGCAACAATAAAATCGGTTTTTTTGGAAATGGAAGAACTCACTTTTGCTCCATTATCTTCAATCGCTTTTTTCAATTCATCTCTAGAAAATTGATGAAAAACTCCTGAAACTACAAAAACCTTGCCTTCTAATTTATTTGATTGATTTTCTTGCGCTTTTTCTGAAATTTCCAGCTGTAATCCAACCGATTTTAAACGATTTATCAATTGGATATTTTCCAAATTATTTGAAAAATCAATAATACTTTGCGCAATTCTATCGCCAATTTCATCGACATTGATTAATTCTTCAAAAGTTGCTGTCATCAAATTATCAATAGACTTGAAATGTTTTGCCAATTTTTTCGCAACAGTTTCTCCCACAAAACGAATTCCTAAAGCAAACAATACTTTTTCAAAAGTGACTTCTTTTGATTTTTCAATTCCTTGAATCATATTTTGTGCTGACTTTTCAGCCATTCTTTCTAATGGAATGATTTGCTCAACTTTCAAATCATACAAATCTGCGTAGTTTTCTATCAAACCTTCTTTTCGCAACAAATCAACAGTTTCAGCACCCAAACCTTCAATGTTCATAGCTTTTCTACTGATAAAATGCTGAATTCTCCCTGTAATTTGTGGTGCACATCCAAATTCGTTTGGACAATAATGTTTTGCATCACCTTCATTTCTTATCAAAACTGTGTTGCATTCTGGACAATGTGTTGCATATACTGTTGGTGTGGAATTTTGCGGTCTTTTTGTAAAATCAACTGCAATAATCTTTGGAATAATTTCTCCTCCTTTTTCGACAAAAACAGTATCTCCCATTCTAATATCCAACTTTTCAATTTGGTCTGCATTGTGCAAAGACGCTCTTTTCACGGTAGTTCCTGCCAATTGAACTGGTTCTAAATTTGCCACTGGCGTAATAGCACCTGTTCTGCCAACTTGATAGGTGATTTCATTCAAAATTGTAGCAACTTGTGCTGCTTTAAACTTGTATGCAATTGCCCATCTTGGCGATTTTGCAGTATATCCCAACTCTTCTTGTTGTTGCAAATTATTTATTTTAATCACAACACCATCTGTTTCATAAGGCAACTCATGACGTTTTGAATCCCAATGATTTACGAAATCAAAAACAGCTTCTATGGATTCGCAGCGTTGCATGGTTTTGGGAATCTTAAACCCAACTTTTCGAGCGTTTTCTAAGATTTCAAAATGCGTTTCAAATTTTCTTTCAGCTGTAATAACTTGATATAACAAACAATCCAAAGGTCGTTTTGCAACCTCAGCACTATCTTGCAATTTTAAACTTCCACTGGCCGTATTTCTTGGATTTCGATATTCTTCTTCACCATTTTCAGCACGTTCTTCATTCATTTTTTGAAATCCATCCAAAGGCAAAATAATTTCTCCTCTGATTTCAAAATCATTTAAAAAATCGGAAGGCAAATTCAATGGAATGGAGCGAATTGTTTTTACATTATTGGTCACTTCATCACCTTGAAATCCATCTCCTCTTGTAACTGCTTTTCTAAATTTCCCATTTTCATACACTAAATTGATGGAAGCTCCATCGTATTTTAACTCGCAAATAAATTCAATTTCTGAGGTTCCTAGTATTTTTTGAATGCGTTTTTCCCAATCCAATAAATCTTCTTTTGAATACGAATTGTCCAAAGAATACATTCGGTTTTTGTGAGTTACCGTCTCAAAATTCTTGGTGATAATACCTCCTACTCTTTGTGTGGGCGAATTTGCGTCAAAAAAAACAGGATTTTCTTTTTCTAATTTTTCTAATTCTTTGAGTTTTATATCAAAATCAAAATCAGAAATTGTGGCATTGTCTAACACATAATAATTGTAATTATGTGCATTTAATTCTTCTCTGAGGGCATTTATTTTTTCTTGAATGGTCATAATCTTTCTTAAAAACCTTGTTTTTATACTTTTAAAAACTTACCTTTTTAAATCTAAAAAATACAAAATATACGATATGAAATACGCTATAAAAATACACAAAATTTCAACAGTGAACGAACTTGAAAACGCTTGGAATTTGGAAGATTACAAACAACTTTTAGAACGTTTTGATTTCCCTAATGCACAAAGTAATGACCTAAAAGAATTGCGAGAATTGTTGTTTATGGCAATTACTGATTTTGAAACGCACGAAGCTGCTGCCATTTTGTTGGATTATAAATTGTCTGAACATTTAACTGCAGGACAAATTGAGCAACTTTCACATGAAATGTTGTTGGATAAAGTTTCGGAAGAATATCCTGTAATTTCTTTACACAAAGACCTTTTTTCTATCAATCAATTGTTGTACAAAGCCTACAATGGGAAATTTTACAATGCCATTGCTACTATTGTTGATTTTGAAATTACTCCTTTGGAGGATGCTGAAAGTGATATCACCAAAGAAATTGCTTTGAAATGTTTTGCAAAAAATCTAGACAATCACAGTTTGATTTTACGTTTGTTTGGGAATCAAATCAATGGAATTGAGGCTTTTGAGGAAGCAACTGATGTGATTTGGGAACTTCAAAAAAAGAACTCCTTGTATAGATTGACAACTTCTGAATATTGGATGAATACAAATGAAATTTTAAATGAAGAGTTCAATTGTGAGATTGAATTTTTTGAGGAAGCATAGCGTTTTTGTACTCTTTTTAAAAAGAATATAGCGATTCATTATACTTCTCAGCAGATTTATTGTTGATTGTATTTCTTATAGAAACTTGGTTTTACAGATAAAATGAGATGTTTTCCATTTATTTCAATGGATTTGTTTCTTATTTGAATTGTGGGTGCAAGATATATAACTGCGGACGCAAGAACTTAAAATAGACTACCAAGAATTTAAACTGCGGATGCAATAATTTAAAATGGACTAGCAAGAATTTAAACTGCGGATGCAAGAATTTAAAGTGGACTTGCTAAAAATTAAACTACGGATGCAAGAAACTAAAATAGACTTGCTAAAAATTAAAATGGACTTGCAATAATTTAAACTGCGGACGCAAGAATTTAAAATGGACTTGCTAAAAATTAAAATGGACTAGCAAGAACTTTTTTTATACCTCACAGGTTTTTAAAACCTGTGAGGTATGGTAACCATAAAACACAAGAGTTTTTACAATAGGTTTTATTTTAATTTTGTTTTGGTAGTGGATTGCAATCCGTGCCCATAAAAACTTCGATAGCGCGGATTTGTAATCCGTGCTCACAACAATTTTTAAAACAAATCACAAATAACTACTTCCAATTCATTTTCTAAAGCCGATAGCGCGGATTTGCAATCCGTGCTCATAACAATTTTTAAAACAAATCACAAATAACTACTTCGAATTCATTTTCCAACCCTGCATAATTTCTTGATGAACTAAAATAATAATCTTCTGGTAAAGTAACTATTTTTTCTTTTACAGGGTTATTGTGTATGTACTCAATTTTTTGTTTGATAAAACTATTACTGTAAATATGTTCTGCATGATATCCATCCTGCCAAACCTTGTATTGCTGTTCCCTTTTTAAATGCTCACAAGCTTTTTGAAAATATGGAATCATCCATTCTCTTCTACTTTCTGGCTCTTCTAAAATGGTTTGAATTATTTTTTTTGAAGTGTATTTTTTGAAATCTCTAATAATGTCTGATAATATATTTCCATCTGTTGCCTTGCAAAGCAAATGAATATGACTACTCATGATACAATATGCATAAATTTCTAATCCCTTATTTTTTTGACAATGATGTAAGGAGTTTAAAATGACATATTTTTGATTTAATCTTGTAAAAACGTCAATCCAGCCAACTGTTGTGATGGTTATAAAATATGCTTCTTCTGTAGTTGTGGCTTTATATTTTGTTGACATAAATATTTTTA
>MNYM01000043.1 GCA_001873065.1 Flavobacteriaceae bacterium CG2_30_31_66 | reverse complement strand
TAAATGTGCATCTAATTCTGCATTGAGCATGTGTTCTACTGCTCGTTTGTGCATTTGTTTGAAAAATGAAGTTAAGTCTTCTCCATTTTTGAAGGATTTGTAAAATTCCTTGTCGTTTAATAAGTCATCTTTGTTTATCATATCCGTATAAATATTTAAAGTTACTAAAAAAGTTATTCCGAAAATTTTTTTGTCTTTGAAGGGACAAAAATTTTCAAAATAACTTTTTAAACTTACACAGTTATTGAAATACTACCTAATCAATAACTTCTGGTTCAAATAAAATCACTATCTATTTGGATAATTTTGAATTCTCTTTTTAATCTCTGTTTTAAACGAATCAACACTTATTCCTTTTGCAAATCTCTCTTCAAAAGTGAGTGTGCTTTTGTTTTTTAAATTGTATAATGTGTTTATCATTGTAGCATCATCTAAGGCTAAAATCCAATCAATAAGTTCTCTTTTTTGGTCTAAAACTTTCATGTTACTATTTTTAATTATCCAAATTTACTAAATTTTGTCTTATTTCGACTAGCTTTCAATTTACTACTTTCCCAAAATCGATCCAATATCAGGTTTAAAATAATTTGGTCCTTTTAAAACCTTGCCATCTTCTCTATAAATAGGTTTGCCATCTTCGCCCAATTTACTCATGTTACTTCGTTGAATTTCATTGAAAACTTCGTCAATTTTGTCTTGCAATCCGTGTTCGATAATCGTGCCACAAAGAATGTATAACATATCTCCTAAAGCATCTGCAATTTCAACCAAATCATTG
Organism: Flavobacteriaceae bacterium CG2_30_31_66; assembly: GCA_001873065.1. Lineage (GTDB taxonomy): Bacteria > Bacteroidota > Bacteroidia > Flavobacteriales > Flavobacteriaceae > Polaribacter. Next base: position 57,487 of record MNYM01000043.1, on the reverse strand, counting down.
TTGTTTGCAGCTTCTAAATATTCTTCATTTTCTTCACGCATCAATTTATAGCGCAATAATTTTCGGTCATCGCCAATATCAGCAGTTGGTTTTTGGTGCATTCCTAATTTAAACGCTTCATGAAAATCGGTTACTGCTTGTATTTTATCTTTCATTTTTTGAGATGGATTTTAGTCTATTTTTAACAAACAAAAAATAGAATTCTTTCATGATTTAATTCGTAATTTTGCATTCGAAAAATACAGAAACTTTTTTAAAAAGAAGTCTGATTTTTTTTTAAAATCAACTAAGAATTACAGCTATGTTTTTAAGTGCCTTTTTTTCAACTGGAAGAATCATTTTTATCATCTTTTTTGTGATTTCTTTTACTTCATTATTAGTTTGGAGTTATAAAAAAGACACCAAAAATCATGAACGATATTATAAAAATGCAGGAAAAAAAGTAGCTATTTATGGCGGAATTATCATTGCTATTTTTGTAGCACTGAGATTTTTATTTGGAAATTATACAGAAATTCTCAATTTTCTCCATTTTTTGAGTCTTTCCCAAGACAACTGATATCTTTGTGTATAAATAAAAAAACAGCTTACGTCTAACAAGAAATAAAACAAACTGATGCCACTTGGCGGATTGTGACTTGGTAAAAAATCAAACACTCCAAACGCGGTTGCTGGCCATTTCCAACATCCAAAAGCAGTACCACCAATTTCTAAAATGGCTACTAAAATATACATTGAGTAGAAAAAAAGACGGTCTTTTTGTCTTTTCCAAAGTAACAGAAAAACAATAATCGTCATTAAAAATCCAAAAAAATCAGCAAAAAATACCAAATAAATCGTTGCAAAAATTGCAATACAAATTTCAAAAAATTCTTCAACTGCCTTTTTGTGTTTTCGAACAATGGATGCTTTGCTAAACATAAAAATTCTGCCATACAAAGCTGCATGTCCAATTGGCACATATAAAGGCACATTTTCCAATCTATAGGTGTACATTCCTAGCAATCTCGAAAAAAAATATTCACCCATAAAACCTAAAATAACGGCATAAATCATCAATTCTTTGACTCTTGGATTTGATCTAAAATACATTTTAAAAAATCCTGCAAACATCAATAAGTTAATCCAAATTTGAGAATTGGAAATGTGATTTGCAAAATATAAACTGTCAAAAAAAAGTACAAAAACAAAAAACACAAAGCGACCAATTTCTCTGTTAAAAATGGCAATAATTTGCTTTACATCTTCTTTTGGAACCGAAGTTATGAGCATGAATCATAAAATTTAAAACACGTTGAAGTGTGATCATTGACCATGCCAACTGCTTGCATGAAAGCGTACATGACTGTGGAACCCACAAATTTGAAGCCTCGCTTTTTCAAATCTTTGGAAATTTTGTCAGAAATTTCAGTGGTTGCTGGAACTTCTTTGGGTTGATGAAAACAATTTACTATGGGTTTTCCATCAACATAACTCCAAATAAAATCAGCAAACGAACCAAATTCTTTCTGGATTTCTATAAATAATTGTGCATTTGTGATGGCACTCTGAATCTTTAATCTATTTCTGATAATGCCTTCATTTTGCAATAATTCTCTATACTTTTTTTCAGAATAATTCGCAATTTTTTGATAATCAAAATCATCAAAAGCTTTTCTGAAATTGTCTCTTTTGTTTAAAATTGTCAACCAATTCAATCCTGCTTGAAAAGTTTCCAACAATAAAAACTCGAACAAAACAGCATCTTCATATACTGGCTCTGCCCATTCTGTATCATGATATTCTTGATACAATTTACTGTCTGTAACCCAAAAACATCTTTGCTTCAAAAGAAATTAATTGATATTGAAATTTATTTTTTTAAAATGGTGTTAAAAGAAATGAAAACCTATCAAATCTTAAATAATTTTTGCAAATTTACAATGCTTAAATGATTTAAAAAATGAAAATCTTAAAATCACTACTTTTTCTTATTTTAATTTCGTTCATTTTATGGAATTGTAGTTCAGTACCAATTTCCAAAAAAAAAACTGAAAAAGAGAAACCTGTAGTGATTGCCAACGATAGTTTAGAGTATGAAATTATCATTATTGATCCTGGATTCAACTATTTTTTAAACGCAGTTGCACAACCTGTTGGGTATTATACCCAAAATTATATGGAATCTCGCAACAAAGCTTGGGTGATAACTTGGAATATGAGGGCGCAAAATCCGATGCAATACAATCCAAATATTTACGAAAACACGATTGATTATCAGCCAAATATTGATTATGGCTATGAAGTAAATTATAAATTATTCAATTATTTTTTGTTTGCGCAACAAAAATATCGGATGAATTTAGGTGGTGGTTTTAATTCCTTTAGGATTAACTAGCTATTTTCATATATTTTATAAAACTATAGTCAAATTTATTTTTTTCATCAGCTTTAAAATCGGTTCTTTTTACTTCTTCCCAAATATCTAAATCAATTTTAGGAAAATAAACGTCTGCTTCAAATTCATGATGAACAAGCGTAATATCGAGCGAATCAACCAAATTATTTTCAATTGCGTAATTATAAATTTGTGCACCTCCAACAATAAAAACTTCTTCATTTGAGGGTGATATTTTGATGGCATCTTCCAAATTATTGGTAGTAAAACAATCTTCTTTCAAAAAGTTTTTATCAGTACTCACAATTATAGTTATTCTATTTGGCAACGTTTTTCCAATAGATTCGTATGTTTTTCTACCCATTATAATATGATGACCAGTTGTTAACTCTTTAAATCTTTTCAAATCTGCAGGTAAATGCCAAATCAAATCGTTATTTTTTCCTAGTGCATTATTTTTAGAAATAGCAGCAATTATTGTAATCATAAAATTATTTAATTATTTTAATGTCCTGAAACTTCACCTCTAAAGCCAACACAATTTCAACAGTTACCTCATTTCCAGAGAGTTTTGCAGGAGTTTTGATTTCTATAGATTCCACTACCTTTTTTAGTTCCTCATGCACAGTTTTATTGGTAATCGTTGTGTTTATAAAGTTTATTTTTCCGCTATCAGAAATGTCAATTTTCAAAAAATAATTGGTTTCATTTTTTAATAATGATAAAACTTTCGGATTTAAATTGGTGATGATATATTGTTGCAATTTTGCTTGTAGTAAACTTTCGTTATGTCCTTTTATTTTATTAAAAAAAATTTGTTCAAAAACTGGAAAACTATCAACTTCTGATAAAATCATCTTTTTTTTATCCACTTGAGATAAAATCGCAGTTGTTAATAGTAAGAAAAAAATGAAAAAAATTTTATGCATAGTTCAAAAATAACTTAAAAGTGCAACAATTTGACGATTTTTATAAATTTTCATCAAAAAAAACAAATTACGAAACCGATTTAGGAGCAAAAGTACTGAAAATCAAGCAAAAAAAAATCGCTAATATTTTAAAAAAACAACAAATTAACTTTGTTTTTTTTTTGAATAATGGCATTTTGAAGTAAACATTTTAAAGAACTCGCAATTCTTTCCATTTATTTTTAAATATTGTTTGACGTTATAAAGCCGTTATCTACTTTTACCAAATAATTAAACTAAATAATTATGGCAATAAAAAAACAATTTTTAAAGAGTAAACCAGTTTGTAAAGTAACTTTTTCTATTCAAGCTGAAAACGCTGAAAATGTTGCAGTTGTAGGAAGTTTTAATGATTGGAGTGAAACAGCAACACCGCTTAAAAAATTAAAAAACGGAACCTTCAAAGAAACAATGGACTTAGAATCTGGAGTTACTTATGAATTCAGATACTTGGTTGATGGACACTACGTAAATGATGAAGAAGCTGACAGCTATGCTTGGAACGATTTTGCCGGAGCAGAAAACAGCGTATTAAGTTTGTAAATAATCATAAAAAACTTTCTCCCGAAATTTCGGGGATTGAAAGCTCTTTTTTTGTTTTTAAACTGCAACAATTCCTTTGATATGAGGATGAGGATTGTAGTTGATCAATTCAAAATCTTCAAAAGTAAAATCTTCAATATTTTTTACTTTCGGATTTATATTCATAGTTGGCAATGGTCTTATTTCTCTTGATAATTGCAATTCAAGCTGCTCAATATGATTGTTGTAAATATGCGCATCTCCAAAAGTGTGAATAAATTCGCCAGCTTCCAAACCACAAACTTGTGCAATCATCATCGTAAATAATGCGTAAGAAGCAATATTAAAAGGAACTCCTAAAAATATATCAGCACTTCTTTGGTACAATTGACAGGATAATTTGCCATCAGCCACATAAAACTGAAAAAATGCGTGACAAGGAGGCAATGCTACTTTTCCATTGGCAATATTTTCAGCAAAAGACTTAAAAGTATCTGGCAACACTGATGGATTCCAAGCAGAAACCAACATTCTTCTGGAGTTTGGATTTTTTTGTAAGGTTTCAATCACTTCTTTGAGTTGATCAATTTCATCACTATTCCAATTTCGCCATTGATGACCGTAAACTGGGCCTAAATCACCATTTTCATTTGCCCATTCATTCCAAATTCGCACGCCATTTTCTTGCAAATAATTGATGTTTGTATCTCCTTTTATGAACCACAATAATTCATAAATAATTGATTTTAAATGTAGTTTTTTTGTAGTTAACATTGGAAAACCTTCACTCAAATCAAAACGCATTTGATAACCAAAAACACTTTTTGTTCCAGTTCCTGTTCGGTCTGCTTTTTCATTTCCTTTTTTTAAAACGTGTTTTACTAAATCATGGTATTGTTTCATATTTATTTCAATTTCAATTTTGATGTAAAAATAAAGCATCAATAAAAATTCTTGATGCTTTAAATAAATTCCTAATAAGTTATTAACCAATAATCATTCCTGCAATAGCAGCAGACATTAATGAAGCAATGGTTCCTCCAAGCAACGCTTTCATTCCAAATTCTGATAAAGTTTTACGCTGACCTGGAGCTAATGAGCCAATTCCACCAATTTGAATTCCAATAGAGGCAAAATTCGCAAAACCACACAACATATAAGTTGCCATAATTACTGATTTGTTAAAATTTAAATGAACAGCACTTGCTAAATTTTTCAATTCTGCCAGCTGAATATAGGCAATAAATTCACTTGCTGCCAATTTGATTCCTAATAATTGTCCCATTAAAGCCATGTCTTCTTTGGCAACTCCAATCAACCACATCAAAGGTGCAAATAAATATCCCAAAATAGCTTCAATAGAAAAAGAACTATAAGCAGTATTTTTTGCCATCCAAGAATTTAAATTTGTGATATCTCCAACCCAACCCAAAATTCCATTTAACATCGCAATTACAGCCACAAAAACCAATAACATGGCTCCCACATTTACTGCCAAACGTAAACCTTCAGTAGTTCCATTTGCAATGGCATCCAAAATATTTGAACCTATTTTTTCTTGAGAAACAGTCACATCAGTATTTACTTTTTCGGTTTGAGGATATAAAATTTTTGAAATTACAATTGCTCCAGGAGCAGCCATTACTGAAGCTGCTAATAAATGTTTTGCAAAAACCAATTCTAGTGCTTTGTCTCCAGCTCCTAAAAATCCGATATAAGCAGCCAAAACTGCACCAGCAACTGTTGCCATTCCACCAATCATCACCAACAACATTTCGGATCTGTTCATTTTTTCTAAATATGCTTTGATCAATAATGGTGCTTCAGTTTGCCCAAGAAAAATATTTCCTGCAACAGACAAACTTTCCATTCCTGAAATCCCCAAAAATTTAGACAATGCAATCGCTAAAATTTTTACAACCCATTGAATAATTCCTAAGTAAAAAAGTAAAGACGTTAATGCTGAAAAGAAAATAATTGTTGGCAACACTTGAAAAGCAAAAATATATCCAAAAGTGCTCATATCTCCAACCATTCCTGCAAATAAAAATTCACTTCCAGCTCTGGTATATCCAAGAATTGAGATGAAAATTCCGCCAACAAATTCAAAAATATGTTGAATAAATGGCACTTTCAATACTCCAATTGCAATTACTAATTGTAATGAAATTCCAATTCCAACTTTTTTCCAATCAATCGCTTTTTTGTTATTACTGAATAAAAAAGTAATGACAATCAACACAAACATTCCCAAAACACCTCTCCAAAGACTATTGACAGAAAATCCTTGACTTAATTTTATCTCATTTACATGAATTTTTTCTGCAATAACATCTTTATCTTGTAAAGTATTTTTTGAATTTAAAGAATATATAATGTCATTTTCAGATAACACCATATTAGCTTCATCCAAAGAAATAATATTGAAATATCTGACAGTATCTTTTGGGATTTTGAAATTGAAAATCAACAAATTTTGTTGACGAATGTAATTTCCTGAAGCGGATAAAAGATTGTTTTCCTTTAATTGAACAGTGAATTTGCCATCTTTTAAATGAAAAACATCTGTAGAATCAATTTTTAAAATTTGAGTTCCTTCTTGGTTTTTAACTGCGGAAAATTGCCAATTTTGTTCTAATTGTTGTCCAAAAGAAATTGATGAAATAATGAATGAAATGAGTAAAATAAGTTTTTTCATAAAATAAATTTTAAGAGCGTTTGCTTATTTCATCTCTTATTTTTGCTGCCAATTCATAATTTTCATTCACAACAGCTTGATGCAATTGTTCTTGTAATTGAGTCAAACTTAACTTTGAAAAACTCGTTTTCTCTTTACTTTTTGATTCCTCTAAATCAGCTGGAATTTTTTTCAATTCACTTTTACCTTCAAGCGCCATTTCTTCTTCAGCTTTCAAATAAATTCCTGCTTTGTCCAAAATATTTTCATAGGTATAAATGGGTGCATTGAAACGAACAGCAATTGCAATTGCATCAGAAGTTCTTGCATCAATCAATTCTTCTTTGCCATTTTTTTCACAAACCAAACTCGAAAAGAAAACACCATCCACCAATTTGTGGATAATTACTTCTTTGATTTTGATGCCAAAAGTATCCGAAAATGTCTTAAACAAATCGTGTGTTAAAGGTCTTGGAGGTCGAATTTCAGTTTCTAAAGCAATTGCTATTGATTGCGCTTCAAAAGCACCAATAATGATTGGCAAAGTTCGAGTGCCTTCTATTTCGCTCAAAACCAAAGCATAAGCTCCAGTTTGAGTTTGACTGTATGAAATTCCTTTGATGGTTAGTTGTATTAAACTCATAAATATCTCAACAAAAAACTAAAAAACATATTATTTAAAACTAGAAAATTGTTTTGTAGAATTGTGGCACAATTTACTAAAAATATGTAGTCTATAAATTAATTTTAGTTGTTTTTATATACAGAAAAACCCAAAAGTTTTTTAACGATTGGGTTTTTATTGATAAAACACTCAAAAAGAAATTACTGCGCTAGTTTGAATGCTTTTAATTTGGTAATCAATTCTGGGACTATTTGAAAAGCATCCCCTACAATTCCGTAATCAGCCGCTTTAAAAAAAGGCGCCTCAGGATCAGAATTGATAACAACTTTTACTTTTGATGCGTTAACGCCGGCCAAATGTTGAATGGCACCAGAAATTCCGATGGCAATATATAAATTAGAGGCAACTGGTTTTCCTGTTTGTCCAACATGTTCTCCATGAGGACGCCATCCCAAATCAGAAACTGGTTTTGAACAAGCCGTTGCTGCTCCTAAAACGGTGGCTAATTCTTCAATCATTCCCCAATTCTCAGGACCTTTTAAACCTCTTCCAGCAGAAACAACAACATCTGCATCAGCAATGGTTACTTTTCCAGAAGCTTTTTCAATTTTTTCTGATTTTACCCCAAAATCTGAATCTGACAAAGAAATACTCATTTCTTCTACTGTTCCAGAAACTGGATTTTCATGAATTCCGAAAGAATTTTTTGCAACTCCAACAATTTTTTTCTCTGTTGAAATGATAGTGTCCGCAAATCCTTTGCTAGAAAACACTTTTCTCTTCACGGTAAATGGATTGATTGATGTTGGCAAAGCAACCGCATTTGACACATAACCTGCATCTAAAGAAACTGCTACTAAAGGCGCAAGATATAAAGTATCAATACTAGAATCTAACACAATAACTGTTGCATTTTCGACTTCTGAAACTTGTTTTATGATTGATGAATAGGCCTTTGCGATGAAAGTAGTTAACTTACTTTCAGAAACTGAAATCACTTTTTCTGCTCCATACGTAAATAATTCTTCGTTTGCAGAAACATTAATAGTAACTGCAACTAGATTTGTATTTAATTGTTCTGCTACTTTTTTTCCGTAAGAAACGACTTCAAAAGCGCTTTTTTTAAATTTGCCATTTGCGGCATCTGCAAAAACTAAAACTGACATATTTTTATATTTTTTTATTCTGAATCTAATTCAGATTCTTATTTATAATTTAAATTACCTTGGCTTCGTTGTGTAATAAATTGATTAATTCATCAATATTATCCGAATTCACCAATTTTACAGCACCTTTTGGGGCTGGTTTTTGATACGATTGCACTTCAGTAGCATTTTTAGAGGCGACAGGTTCAACCACTTGTAAAGGTTTTTGACGTGCCATCATAATGCCACGCATGTTAGGAATTCTCAAATCTTTTTCTTCAACAATTCCTTTTTGACCTGCAACAACCATTGGTAAAGTTGAACTCAACGTTTCATTTCCGCCATCAATTTCTCTTACTAACATTACTGAATTTCCATCAACTTCAATGCCTACACAACCATTTACAAAATGATAATCAACCAAAAAAGCTATCATTCCCGGAACCATTCCCCCATTATAATCAATTGATTCTCTGCCTGCTAACACCAAATCATAGTTTCCGTTTTTAACAACCGCTGCAATTTCTTTTGCTACTGACAATCCATCATTTGGTTCAGCATTTACACGAATTGCATCATCAGCACCAATTGCCAAAGCTTTTCGCAAAGTAGGCTCAGTAGTTGCATTTCCAACGTTTAAAACAGTAATGGTTGCTCCTTGTTTTTCTTTAAACCACATAGCTCTCGTCAAACAAAATTCATCGTAAGGATTGATGACATATTGCACACCATTGGTATCAAATTTTGTATCATTATCTGTAAAATTTATTTTTGAAGTGGTGTCCGGAACGTGACTTATACAAACCAATATTTTCATAATCTCTCTGTTTTATTATTTTGAACGCAACGAAATTACAGCTTTTTTTTAAAAAATACTATGCACGCATAATAAATTTTCAAGATTTTAACATTTCCCGAAAACGATTGCGTTATTTTAAGATATAAACAATACAATAGTTTCTAAAAATCAATCCAAAGAAATGATAATTAATTCCTTATTTTTGCAAGATACAAAATAACCACTAGATTTAATTTTAAATGAAAACAGTTCAATTCAGAGAAGCAATTTGTGAGGCCATGAGTGAAGAAATGCGCAGAGATGATAGCATTTATTTAATGGGTGAAGAAGTTGCAGAATATAATGGTGCTTATAAAGCTAGTAAAGGAATGTTGGACGAGTTTGGTCCAAAAAGAGTGATTGATACCCCTATTGCAGAGCTCGGTTTTGCCGGAATTGCTATTGGTTCAGCAATGAATGGCAATAGACCAATTGTTGAATACATGACATTTAACTTTTCATTGGTTGGAATTGATCAAATCATCAACAATGCTGCAAAAATAAGACAAATGTCTGGAGGTCAATTCAATTGCCCTATCGTTTTTAGAGGTCCAACAGCTTCTGCCGGACAATTAGGGGCAACACATTCTCAAGCATTTGAAAGTTGGTTTGCAAATACACCTGGACTAAAAGTGATTGTTCCTTCAAATCCTTATGATGCAAAAGGCTTGTTGAAAGCTGCAATTCGCGATGATGATCCTGTTATTTTTATGGAATCTGAACAAATGTATGGTGATAAAATGGAAATTCCCGAAGGAGAATATTTGATTCCAATTGGCGTTGCTGATATCAAAAGAGAAGGAACAGATGTTACTTTGGTTTCTTTTGGAAAAATTATTAAAGAAGCCTACAAAGCAGCTGATGAATTGGCAAAAAAAAATATATCTGTTGAGATTATTGATTTAAGAACAGTGCGTCCAATGGATCACGCTGCAATTATAAAATCTGTAAAAAAGACTAATAGACTCGTAGTTTTAGAAGAAGCTTGGCCTTTTGGGAGTGTAGCCACTGAAATTACTTACAGAATTCAAAGTGAAGCCTTTGATTTTTTAGATGCCCCAATCAAAAGAATTACCACTGCTGATACTCCTGCACCTTATTCATCAGCTTTATTCGAAAATTGGATTCCAAATTCAGATGATGTTATAAAAGCTGTAAAAGAAGTTTTGTATTTATAAATTAAAACGATTTTATAAAAAAGCCTTTCTTTTAGAAAGGCTTTTTTATGCAACTCACCGAAAAAATTTGCGTAATTCTTAAAACTATTCAACAAAATTTAAAGATATTTAAGTACTTTTGGGGATAGTAAAACAACTAAAAAAGAAAAAAATGAATATTACTTTTGATGTATTAATTGAAATTCCTAAAGGAAGTAGAAACAAATACGAGTACGATTTTAAATTGAATAAAATCCGTTTTGATAGAATGTTATTTTCATCAATGATGTATCCTGCAGATTATGGTTTCGTGCCAGAAACATTGGCTTTAGATGGAGATCCATTAGATATTTTGGTATTAGGTCATGAACCAAGCTTTCCAATGTGTGTAATGGAAGTAAAACCAATTGGTGTTTTTCACATGACAGATGAAAAAGGGCCTGACGAAAAAATAATTTGTGTTCCAGTTTCTGACCCAATTTGGAATAATAAAAAAGATATTTTTGATTTAAATCCCCACAGATTAAAAGAAATTGAACATTTTTTTCAAGTTTATAAAGATTTAGAGAAGAAAAAAGTGGCAGTTGGTGGTTGGGGAGACGCATCAGAAGCAGAACGGATTTATAAAGATTGTATTGAGAGATATAATAATAGTGACTACAAAGAGACTAATTATTTTTCAATTTGATAAAATTTAAACCGAAAAAATAAAAACCTCAAAAAATTAAAACTTTTTGAGGTTTTTTATTTCGTTATGATTTTATTACTTTTACCCACATCTTTTACTAATTGAATTAACTTTATTTTATGGAATTAATGATTTATGTGCCAATAGTCATGGCAATTATTGGATTACTTTTTATGTATGTCAAAAGAGCTTGGGTGTTAAAACAAGATGCTGGAGATGGTAAAATGAAAGAAATTTCAGATTATATCTATGAAGGAGCCTTGGCTTTCTTAAAAGCAGAATATAAATTGTTAACATTTTTTGTAATTGGAGCAAGTATTGTTTTGGCAGTTGTTTCTCAATTTGTAGAAACCACAAGCATCTTAATAGTATTTGCCTTTATTTTTGGAGCTATTTTCTCAGCGTTGGCCGGAAATATGGGGATGAAAATTGCTACCAAAACAAACGTTAGAACAACACAAGCAGCTCGTACAAGTTTGCCACAAGCATTGAAAGTTTCTTTTGGTGGTGGAACTGTAATGGGGCTTGGAGTTGCTGGTTTGGCAGTTTTGGGTTTAACAGCTTTCTTTATTTTCTTCTATCATCATTTTATGGGTGGAGTTTGGACATCAACTGAACAAATGACCATCGTTTTAGAAACTTTAGCTGGTTTTTCTTTAGGTGCAGAATCTATTGCATTGTTTGCAAGAGTTGGAGGTGGAATTTATACAAAAGCAGCTGATGTTGGTGCCGATTTAGTTGGAAAAGTAGAAGCTGGTATTCCAGAGGATGATCCAAGAAATCCTGCAACAATTGCAGATAATGTGGGCGATAATGTGGGCGATGTTGCTGGTATGGGTGCTGATTTATTTGGATCGTATGTTGCTACAGTTTTGGCTGCAATGGTTTTAGGAAATTACGTAATTAAAGATATGGGAGGAAGTATCAATGATGCTTTTGGCGGAATTGGTCCAATTTTATTACCAATGGCAATTGCTGGTTTTGGGATTTTATTCTCAATTATTGGTACAATGTTGGTAAACATTTCTAGTGATGATGCAAAAGAAAAACAAGTTCAGGGTGCATTAAACATCGGAAACTGGGTGTCAATTATTTTAACATTGGTTTCATGTTATTTCCTAGTAGATTTTATGTTGCCCGAAGTAATGACCATGGAATTTTATGGTGAGGGTTCAAAAGAAATTTCTTCAATGCGTGTTTTTTATGCAACAATTGTTGGATTGTTTGTTGGTGGCGTAATTTCTTCCGTAACTGAATATTATACAGGATTGGGTACAAAACCAGTGTTGGCAATTGTACAAAAATCTTCAACCGGAGCAGGAACAAACGTAATTGCTGGTTTGGCAACAGGAATGATTTCTACTTTCCCAACTGTGTTGTTATTTGCTGCAGCAATTTGGTCTTCTTATGCTTTTGCAGGTTTTTATGGAGTAGCTTTAGCTGCCTCTGCAATGATGGCAACCACTGCAATGCAATTGGCTATTGACGCTTTCGGACCAATTTCTGACAATGCTGGTGGAATCGCTGAAATGAGTGAATTGCCAAAAGAAGTTCGTACAAGAACTGATATTTTAGATTCTGTTGGAAACACCACTGCTGCAACTGGAAAAGGTTTTGCAATTGCATCTGCAGCTTTAACTTCATTAGCGTTATTTGCTGCTTATGTAACTTTTACAGGAATTGATGGAATCAATATTTTCAAAGCACCCGTTTTAGCAATGTTGTTTGTTGGAGGTATGATTCCTGTAGTTTTCTCTGCTTTGGCAATGAATTCTGTTGGAAAAGCTGCTATGGATATGGTGTATGAAGTTCGTCGTCAATTCAAAGAAATTCCAGGAATTATGGAAGGAACTGGCAAACCTGAATATGGTAAATGTGTGGAGATTTCTACAAAAGCTGCCTTACGTGAAATGATGTTGCCAGGTATTTTAACGATTGGTTTTCCAATTGCAATTGTACTTTTGGGCAAATTAGTTTATGGTGACAATAACCAATTAATTGCAGAAATGTTGGGTGGTTATATGGCTGGTGTTACAGTTTCCGGTGTACTTTGGGCAGTTTTTCAAAACAATGCTGGTGGTGCTTGGGACAATGCTAAAAAATCTTTTGAAGCTGGAGTGATGATCAATGGCGAAATGACATATAAAGGTTCTGATGCTCATAAAGCTGCTGTAACTGGTGATACTGTTGGTGATCCTTTCAAAGATACTTCTGGCCCTTCAATGAATATTTTAATCAAATTAACTTGCTTGATTGGACTAGTAATTGCGCCAATTTTAGGTGGACATACAGAAGCAGTTTCAACTATCAAAGAAGAAGTAAAAAAAGAAATTCAAGTAACCGTAAATAGCCAAAATGATCAATTAGCTTCTGCAATTATCATCACAACTAAATCTGTTAATGGAAAAACATTTACAGAAACGCAAACTATTTCAGGAACTGTAGAAGAAGTTGAAAAGATAGCAAAAGAAACTGGAGGAATTGTTACAGTCAATGTAGTCAATAAAATTAAGACCAATTAAAACAATTTAAAAGTCTTAAAAATATCAAAAAAATCGCTTAAATATGAATCTAAGCGATTTTTTTAACATAAAAAAACACCTCAAAATGAGGTGTTTCGTCTAAACAAAAACAACTTACTAATATTTAAAAAGCGTAACGTTGAGGCCCTCCTCTTCGTATTTCTTCACTTGCAAATTCTTCATATTGTTTAAAGTTTTTTCTGAAAGCATTTGCTAATATAAATGCGGTTTCATAATACGCTTTGTCATCATTCCAAGTGGTTCTTGGACTTAATAATTCTGTTGGAACGCTAGGACAACTTCTTGGCTGAGCTACTCCAAAAACAGAGTGAATATGATAGTCTTCATAAGTATATTCTGATAAACTTCCATTCAAAACCGCTGTAATCATAGCTCGTGTATATTTTAATGGCATTCGTTTTCCAACTCCATATTTCCCTCCAGACCAACCTGTATTTACCAACCAAACATTCACGCCTGCGTCTTTCATTTTTTTGCTCAACATTTCAGCATATCTTGTTGGATGTAAAGGCATAAAAGGCGCTCCAAAACAAGCTGAAAAACTTGGCATAGGTTCCGTAATTCCTGCTTCTGTACCTGCTACTTTTGCAGTATAACCTGAAATAAAATGATAGGCTGCTTGTGCTGGAGTCAATTTTGAAATTGGTGGTAAAACCCCAAAAGCATCTGCTGTTAAGAAAAATATATTTTTCGGATTTTTCCCTATTGATGGTTTCTGAATATTTTCAATATGATAAATCGGATAACTTACTCGTGTGTTTTCTGTAATTGAAGTGTCTGAAAAATCAACAACGCCTTTTTCGTCAATAATAACATTTTCTAAAATTGCTCCTTTTTTAATAGCGCCAAAAATTTCTGGTTCATGTTCTTGTGATAAATTAATCACTTTTGCATAACAACCTCCTTCAAAATTGAAAATCGTGTTTTCTGATGTCCAACCATGTTCGTCATCGCCAATCAAACTACGATTTGGATCTGTTGACAAAGTGGTTTTTCCTGTGCCAGACAATCCAAAGAAAATGGCAGTGTCACCATCTTTTCCAACATTCGCAGAACAATGCATTGGCAATGTGTTTTTATACACTGGCAATATAAAATTCAATGCAGAAAAAATTCCCTTTTTGATTTCGCCTGTATACCCTGTTCCGCCAATTAAAATGATTTTTTTAGAAAAATTTAAAATAACAAAATTATGTTGTCTAGTTCCATCAACTTTTGCATCTGCCATAAATTCTGGCGCATTTATCAATGTCCACTCTGCCGAAAAATCTTTTAATTCATTTTCGGTTGGTCTTAAAAACATGTTGTAAGCAAACATGTTACACCACGGATTTTCAGTAATTACTCTTAAATTTAATCGGTAATTTTGATCCGCACACACATAACTATCACGTACATAAATTTCTTTTTCTGATAAATACCCAACTACTTTTTGATAAAGTTTGTCAAATTTTTCTTCCTCAAAAGGCAAATTGATGTTGCTCCACCAAACTTCGTCTCTGGTCTCTACATCTTTTACAATAAAACGATCTAAGGGAGATCTTCCTGTAAATTCGCCTGTGTTTACTGCAAGAGCTCCTAAAACAGTTTCTAACCCTTGTCCTTTTTGAATTGTTTCGCTATGTAACTCATTGGGAGTTAATTGATAACAAATTTTGGAGTTTTTAATTCCTAAATGATTTAACGAAATCGATTTCGTAATTGTGTTTAACATATCAATAATTTTTAATTATACGACTCAAAATTATAAAAAATTTACAAAATGACTACTTTTTTCTTGTATATTTTGATTTTATTGGTTATTTTTCTTATTTTTTAAGAATACTATAATCATAGAAAGCCATCCTCCTATCATTAACAATCCGCCTAAAGGCGTGACAAACCAAATTGATTTTGCGGAAATAGATAACAACTGAATCAGATAAATTGACCCTGAAAAAAGTATAATTCCTGTATAAAACAAACCATTGATAAGCTGTTTTTGTTTTGTTGAAAATCCCTCAAAAAGAGCAACAAAAAGCAACACAATTGCATGATACATTTGATAACGTACTCCAGTTTCAAAACTCACTAATTGTTCTGGGGTCAAAATTTCTTTTAATGCATGAGCTCCAAAAGCTCCTAAAACCACTGCTGAAAGCCCAAATAAGCTTGCAAAAACTAAGTTTTTAAACATTTATTGGTGTTTTTGTTAAATTTTAAACATTAATAGTATCTTCGTATTTAGCAAAAATACAGTTTTATTTATGAAAAATATTTTAATTATTGGTGCTGGAAAATCGAGCTCTTCGCTAATTACCTATTTGCTTGATAACTCTTTTCAAGAAGATTTATATATCACAATTGGAGACATTTCAATAGACAATTCTTTAAAAATCATCAATCATCATTCAAGAGGAAAAGCAATAATACTTGATATTTTAAATAAAAAAGAACGCCAAAAAGAAGTTGAAAAAACAGATTTGGTCATTTCTATGCTTCCTGCAAATTTACATTTTGAAGTTGCAAAAGATTGTATTCTGTTCAAAAAGCATTTGGTGACAGCCTCTTACATTTCAGAAGAAATGAGAACATTAAACAAAGCAGCTGTCAAAAACAAATTGGTTTTTATGAATGAAATTGGTTTAGATCCAGGAATTGACCACATGAGTGCTATGAAAGTGATTGATAAAATCAAAAATAAAGGCGGAAAAATGTTGCTTTTCGAATCGTTTTGTGGTGGTTTGGTAGCGCCAGAAAGTGACACAAATTTGTGGAATTATAAGTTTACTTGGAATCCAAGAAACGTGGTTTTAGCGGGACAAGGTGGGGCAGCCATGTTTATCCAAGAAGGCACTTATAAATACATTCCTTATCATAAATTATTTAGAAGAACCGAATTTTTAAACATCAATGAGTATGGAAAATTTGAAGCTTATGCCAACAGAGACTCTTTAAAATATAGAAGTATTTATGGTTTGGACAACATTCCTACCATGTATAGAGGAACCATCAGAAAAATTGGTTTTTCTAGAGCTTGGAATATTTTTGTGCAGTTGGGAATGACGGATGATTCATACATCATTGAAAATTCAGAAAACATGAGTTATCGCGATTTTGTGAATTTATTTTTAGCCTATTCTCCTTCCGATTCAGTAGAATTGAAGTTAAAATCATATTTAAAAATTGATCAAGATGACTTAATTTGGGAAAAGTTAGTAGAATTAGACATTTTTAATCCAAACAAAAAAGTGGGTTTAAAAATTGCAACTCCAGCAAAAATGCTTCAAAAGATACTTGAAAAATCTTGGACTTTAGAAGAAAATGACAAAGACATGATTGTAATGCAACATCTTTTTGGCTACGAATTGACTGGTAAAAAACACCAAATTGAGAGCAGTTTGGTTGTTTTGGGGGAAAATCATACCTATACAGCTATGGCAAAAACAGTGGGTTTGCCTGTTGCGATTGCAGCAATTAAAATCCTGAAAAATGAAATTACAACTCCAGGAGTTCAAATTCCGATTTCAAAAGAAGTGTATGAACCAATTTTGAAAGAATTAGAAAAATGTGGCATTAAATTTATAGAAAGAGAAGTTCCTTATTTGGGATATAATCCTGATAATGTGATTGGGTAATTACATTTTTAAATAAAAATCCTTGGTTAAATTGATATATTCTTGAGTGTATTTGTGACGCTCAGTTTCAATAATTAAATGGGATGCTTTAATTGTTGATTTTTCGAATGAAAAAGTCAACAAACTTCTTTTTAATTCTGATGTAAGATTTCCCTGAACCCGGCAAACTTCAGTTAAAAACAATTGATTTTCATTCGCAATATTCACAAAATTTTCTTCTTCTTTGAAAGGAATAATTACTGAAAAAAAACCGTTTTGAGATAAAATTCTTGAAACACCAAGCAGTAAATCTTCAAATGATAACGAGCTCGTGAAACGTGCTTTATTTCTACTTTCATTATCGGTTACAGAATCATCCGTATAAAATGGTGGATTTGAAACAATTAAATCATAGGTTTCTTCTTCTAGTGAAATTTCATCAACAAATTCTTGAAATGAACAGTGATAGCAATACAAACGGTCTGCCCAAAAAGATTTTTCAAAGTTTTCAACAGATTGTTCAAACGCATTTTTATCAATTTCAATGGCATCAATAGTTTCAGCATCAGAACGTTGTGCCAACATCAAAGAGATAATTCCTGTTCCTGAACCAATGTCCAAGATTTTAACAGGGAAATGAGAAATTGAACACCAAGCGCCCAGTAAAACAGCATCAGTGCCAATTTTCATGGCTGATTTATCTTGCTGAATTAAGAATTGTTTAAATTTAAAAAAACTTGACATTCTTTAAAGTTTAAGAAATGATTGTAATTAGATGTGCTAAATTAGTGCTAAATATTTTTAACTTTGTAAGAATATTAAATAATTCGATTGTGAAATATATGCTATTCCTGTTCCTTTTTTTTGGAGCTTGCAACGCTTCTGAAACTGTTAAAGAAGAAAATGTAATCACAGATTATACTGTAAAAATTGAGGTGAACTCTGCTGAATTAGCAAATGATGAATTATTTATAACTTATTATGAATATCAAACAAATACTTATAATTGGAATCCCTACACCATTTCTTATGATACAAACGGAAATTCATTACCTGTAATCATTACCTTAGAAAATTATAGTTTTAGATATATTGAAGGTGAAGTTTACAGAAACAATAACATTCCTTCACAAATTTCTTTAAAAATTTCGGTAAATGATGAAGTAGTCATTGATGAATCTAAAACGGGAACTGGTAACGAATATGTCACAATCAAATTTAATTATGATATTAAAACCAAGAAAAATCTATAGGTTTTACTAAAACGATTTCACTTTAAAACAAAAATTTAAACTCAAAATATCATTATTTTCTGTAATTTTACCGTAGATAAAAAATAATACAAATACTAAAGTCATGGATAAAAATATACTTGTTTCAGAAATTATGAGTACTGATTTAATTACTCTTAATTTGAATGATCAATTAGAAGACGCAAAAAAAATTTTCAAAGAAAATACTATCAGACACATTCCAATTGTTAAAAATAAAGAAATTATTGGAATGTTAAGTTATGCTGATATTCTAAAAGTTAGTTTTCCAGATCTTTCAAATGATGAAAAAAGCATAGAAACTTATGTGTATGATATGTTTACTATTGAACAAGTAATGACTAAAAACTTATATTTGGTTTCTGCAGATTCAACTGTAAAAGATATTGTTGAGCTTTTAACCACCAAAGAATTTCATGCACTTCCAGTAGTTCAAGATGGAGAATTGGTTGGAATTGTCACTACCAAAGATTTAATGTCTTTTTTATTAACTTTATTGTAAAATTTGAAAAAATTATAAAAAGAGGATTTTTTAAAAATTCTCTTTTTAGTTGTATTCTGATGTCAACTCTTCAACAATCAAGCCATCTTGAAGTGTTTTTATAACTCCAAGTGCTGCTTTTTCACCAGCAATCATGGCTGCATTTAAAGAACCATTCAACAACAAATCTCCAGCTAAAAAAACTGAGGAGTTCAACTGAGTTTCGGTTTCTGAAAGTTCATATTGTAAATTTGAAATTTTAGGCAATGCTTTTTTGATTTGATATCTTTTTAAAAATTTTGCATCCTGAATTCCACAAAACTCTTTCAATTCTTTTTGAACAGTTTTTATCAAATTTTGATCATCCAAATCATGGCTTTTTACAATCGTAACTGACAATAATTCATTAGTATTTTCGCCAAATATATCAACACTTATATGATAAAATATATTGTTTACAAGCGCATTTTTATCAGCGATTAATCCGATAATAGGCGATTTTAAAACCCTCTTTCCACATTGAAAATATAAGGTATCACAACTTTTCCATTCAATTTCTTGATTCTTTAAATTTGAAATTAATGAACTTGCTTCGGTTGCAATTATAGTGAAATTTGTTGTAATTTCTGTTCCATCGTTTAAAATAATAGCATTATTTTTAACTTCTTTTACACTGGTATTAAATTGAATAGTAGTTTTTTGAAGCGAGTTTTTTAATTGATTTGGAATTTCTTGCATTCCCTTTTTTGGAATCACAGCCAATCCATTACCAAACATTTTATACACAAACTCAAACATTCTGCTCGAAGTTTCTAGATTAGGTTCTAAAAAAATACCACTAAAAAAAGGTTTGAAAAAAGTTGTAATCATCTTGTCAGAAAAACCGAATTCTTGCAAATAGTGTAAAGTTGTTTTTTCAGGAGTTTTAAAAATGGTAGCAAGGTCTTTCTTTTTTAAAATAGCATTGAGTTTGAGAATTTTAATTTTGTCTTTCACACTTCCAACAGAAGAAAAAATAGTAGAAAAAAGGAATGAAATTTTTCTCAAAGGATCCCCAATAGTTTGCGATGTTCCTTGTTGAAATATGGTGGCTCCAGGCAGTAATTCTTGCAAGTCTAATTCTTTAAAATCCAAGTATTTTTTTGCTGCAGGGTAAGAAGTCAATAAAACCTGAAAACCATGATCTAGCGTAAATCCATCAAAATAATCGGATTTTACGCGCCCGCCAACAGAATCAGCAGCCTCAAGAATTATTGGTTGATACCCATTTTTTTCCAAAACTTTGGCGGCAATCAAACCGCTAATTCCTGCACCAATAATGTGAATTTTATAATCTGATTTATTCATTTTCATGATTTTTTAATCTTTCTATTTTCCTTAAATGCGAAGCCAAAATTCGCTGAATATCTCTGTTGTCTTTTTGTGGATTTACAAAAAATTGAAACTCTTCTGGATTTTCTAGAAGCTCAGAATGTTGCTTTTCGACATAGCCAAAACCTCTGTAAATTCCGTCTAAAATCAAGGCAAACCCGATTTCGTTTTCGTTTCTTCCATTTTCTTTGATGACCACATTTTCTGCGCCAATTCCAACTGATTTTATGGCGTCAATCACGCGAATATTATAATTTTCAGCACTTTCTTCATCACAACAAATGCCTTTACATTCTTTAATTTGATAATGAAAACAGGTTGTTACGTTGGTTTGTAAATGACAATATTTGGGGCATAATTCAAATTCTCTACACAAATATTCTAAGTGATTTCTACATTCTGCAATTGAATAATATTTGGTAATTGGATTTGGAACCAATTTCAACCTATTATATGCCAAATGCAAAATTCCTTTTTGGTCTTCATAAGAAAACAATCCGATAGCCTCACTTGACCTTCTTTGAGCTCGATTATATTTTGGAAAAACTTTTTTTATTTCAGAGGATTCTAGCAATAAAGCCAATAATTCACTTCCTGTTTTTGTATAGGAAATAGCTGCGGTTTCGAGGCATAAATTGATTTCTCTCTTTTTTTTATCATAAAAATGACTGATTACTCTTTGCTTTATGTTGTTCGCTTTTCCAATATAAATAATTTCTTTTGATACGTTTTTAAAATAATAAACACCATGACTTTCAGGCAAATTATCCACCGTTTTTTTATCTAAAAGCGGCGGTAAAGTAGCTTGTCTTGATCGAGGATTTAAGAACGAATTGATTGTAAAATCATTGTCTCTTTCAATTAATCTTCGAAACAATTCTGTTGTTGCTTCGGCATCACCTTTTGCTCTGTGCCTACCATTTATGGGAATATTTTCAGCACTACAAATGTTCCCTAAACTATAGGATTGTAGGCCAGGAATGATTTTTCTTGACAAACGAACTGTACACAATTTTTTTCGTTTAAAATCAAATCCCAAACTTTTAAATTCATCTTGAATGATATTGTAATCAAAATTGACATTGTGTGCTACAAAAATGGTGTCTTGTGTAAATTCGGCAACTTTTTTGGCAATTTCATAAAACCTTGGCGCACTTCGAATCATGGCATTGTCAATGCCAGTTAAGTTTGTGATGAAAGGAGGAATATTTTGTTCAGGATTTACCAATGAAGTAAATTCATCAATAACTTGTTTTCCATCAAAAAGAAAAATAGATATTTCGGTTATTTTTTGACCTTTATACCCGTTTCCTGTGGTTTCTATATCAACTATTGAGAACAATTTATCCAATGATTTTCTTTAAATCAGCAATCGTTTCTGTAGGATTTTTTGCGCTAAAGACATAACTTCCAGCAA
Organism: Flavobacteriaceae bacterium CG2_30_31_66; assembly: GCA_001873065.1. Taxonomy (GTDB): domain Bacteria; phylum Bacteroidota; class Bacteroidia; order Flavobacteriales; family Flavobacteriaceae; genus Polaribacter. The sequence continues at coordinate 35,811 of MNYM01000043.1, read as the reverse complement.
CTAAAACATTGGCGCCAACTTCAATCAATGCATTGGCATTTTTATCAGTAACACCACCATCAATTTCTATCAAACAAGATGATTTTGAAAAATCGATTAAATTTTTAAGTTGTTGTGTTTTTTTGTAGGTATTTTCAATAAACGATTGACCACCAAAACCAGGATTCACACTCATTAAACAAACCAAATCCAAATCAATAATGATATCTTCTAAAACAGCAATTGGTGTGTGCGGATTTAAGGCTACTCCAGCTTTCATTCCTGCAGCTTTGATGGCTTGCACAGTTCTGTGCAAATGCGTGCAAGCCTCAAAATGAACCGTTAAAATATTGGAATCCAAATCAGCAAATGTTTGGATATATCTATCAGGATCTACAATCATCAAATGAACATCAATGGTTTTTTTGGCATGTTTTGTAATCGCTTTCAAAACTGGCATTCCAAAGGAAATATTGGGTACAAAAACGCCATCCATAATGTCAATATGAAACCAATCAGCCTCACTGTTATTGACCATTTCAATGTCTTTTTGTAAATTTGCGAAATCTGCAGCTAAAATTGAAGGAGCTATTAAATTACTCATTTGTTTGATTTTAAGTTTTACAAAGATAAAGTTTAGAATCAACCTTAGCAAAGAAAATAAAATGAAAAACCTCAAACAAATGTTGAGGTTTTCCTAAAGTTAAAAGTACTTTTTTTTTCTAATATTTCTGCTGTTTATCAATTTGTTTTTGAATGATGTTCCAATCATAATAATGAAAAGTCATGCCATTGCTCATAGCAACCAACATACCGTTTGGGAATTTTTTTCCAAGATTTATTGATGTTGCATCAGCACCATCACATTCAACTGTTGAAGTTGGAATTTCAGCAATTTTTTGGTGTAGGTTTTTATTATTTTTACTTCCTTCTCTTGGATAAACTACAAAAGTATTTTTTTGCTGATTGGAAACTAAAATATAACCTGTTGTTGGTGAGTTTTTATAAATTGCAATTCCCTCATTGTCTGATTTAAAATCGTTTTTACCAAAAAAAGCCAATTCAGTATTGTCATTTTTTGCAGGGTCTGCATAATATTTTCTCATTCCTGATCGCTCGTCAGAATAATAAATAAATCCCATTTCATTATCAACAGCAATGGCTTCAATTTCTTTTTTGGCACTAAATTTTCCAAATTTTCTAACCAATTTGGCACTTACATTATCATTTTCTGAAGCTAGTAACTCGTATTGCCAAAGATAAGATTCGGAAGGACCAAATTTTCTTCCTACGATTGCAAAAATACTGTTATCAGAAGGTCTCGTGTAGAGTGAAATTCCCATTGGATCTCTGTCTTTTTCACCAACAAAAACGGAAATTCCGCCGTTATCAATAGGTTTTAAATCTGGTAAAGAAAAAATTCGAATTCGTTTTTTTTCTCTTTCGGTAGTCACAGCAACGTCTACTTTTTGATTGCCAATTTTTAAACCATAAGCAATAGCTACGTTGTTTGGACGTCCCATATTTATAAAACGATGAACTATTTTTCCTTCTAAATCATATAAATACAATCCCCCACCTGTTTCTTTATCAGTGCCAATAATTAAACTTTTTGACGCATCTGTTGGGTGAATCCAAATTGCAGGATCGTCAGTGTCATGTGGTGTTGGTTGAGTAATAATTGTTGGTTTTAAAGCGTTTTTTGCAACAGGCGCCAATTTGTCCTTACAAGAAATCAACACAATACTGAGTAGTAAAATTTTAAACATGTTTTTCATAAATTGTTGATAATTATAAAAAAGAAAACGGGAATCATCCCGTTTTCTTACTTTTTTTATTTTTAACTTCAAACTATAGGTCAAATTTTAAACCCATGTTAAAACGAGCTTGGTAATATTCTACTTGCATTGTTCTTGCCGAAATTCCTTGGTAATAGCGCAAAGGTTGATTTGTTAAGTTGTTTGCCTCTGCAAAAATTCTCAATTTAGGCGTCAATTTATAAGAAGCATTTGCATCTACAAATAATTGTTTGTCATAAAACCTATCTTCGAATTCGTCTCCACCCAAAACATCTAAATAATCAGCAGCATAATTTAAAGAAACACGTGCTGAAAATTTTTGATTTTCCCAAGATAAGGAGCTGTTAAACATGTGAGGAGCTGTTCCCGGGAGTGTAACGTCTGTTCTCAAATCACCACTTGAATTCGTAATACCGTTTGCTTTAGAATCTGTATATGTATAATTTACATAAAGACCCAATCCTTTGAAAAATTTTCCAGGAATAAAATCTAATTGTCTTTGAAAAGCTACCTCAAATCCATAAACGTCTACACTTTCACCATTGCGTTATTGTGTTAAAGACCAGTTTCCAGGATTTACTGTTGGAATTGGATTTATTTGATTTGGAAAATCTATAGCAAATTTTGCATTGGTATATTGGTTGTCACGATAAGTATAGATAAAGTCATTTAATTTTTTATAGAAGACACCACCGGAAAGTAAACCTACAGATTTGTAATATTTTTCAACCATTAAGTCAAAATTGTAAGCGAAAGTAGCATCTAAATTTGGATTTCCTGCTGTAATATTTGAATCATCATCAGGAATAACGCTGATAAATGGCGTTAAAGCATAATAATCTGGCCTTGCCATAGAAGTTGTAAAAGCAGCTCTATACACCCAGTTGTTCATACCATCATATTTGAAAGCAATACTAGGTAGTAGATTTGTATAATTGTTTTTAGTATTGATGTCCCCAACCAAATCACTTTCATTCAATACATAATTTGCAGTGTAATTGATGTCGGTATTTTCTATGCGTAAACCTGCTATCATTGAGAGTTTGTCATTAAAATCTTGATCAAATCTGAAGTATGAAGCATAAATATTTTCACTTGCTGTATAGTTCAGACCAAGATATTCAGCAGGTACTGTTTTCCCTGTAAATAATGAGGTATCTGTCAAATCAAGACTACCAAGAAAAGAATTAGCTACAAAATTTCCTGGAATGTATTTAGATCCAACTTGCCAATTATCACCACTGTAAAATTCATTTGGCAAAGTATTTAAATTTCCGAAAGCGGTTTTTGGTGTATAAGTGTAAAAAATATTGTCTCTCAATTTATCTTTGATTCTCATTCTTACTCCAAAACGAACTCTTCCTTTTTGATTTTCTACCATTGAAAGTGGAGCTCTAAAATTGATTTTAATTCCTAATTCAGTTTCATCAGTATAATTGAAATTATCTGTCAAATTTCTAAAAGTAAAATTTTCAGCGGTATTTTCTCCAGTTCCCGTAATTAAAGGAAATCTTGGGTCTAACAAATCTTGGGTCAAATTTAGTTTTCTATTATGATATTCAATATATCTTTCATTTGGTCTGTCCTCAGCAGCTTTAGCATAGTTGATAGACCAATCCATATCAAGTTTTGAATGTAATAAGTGAGCTCCACCAATTGAATAGTTTTGAACAGTTTGTCTTTCTAAACGAGTGTTTTCGTTTTTATTATCGTTGATACCGCCTTTTGTTTGTCTTCTAACATCACCTGTGAAACCAGTGATATCATCAGTTGCATTATAAATCGGTTTCATACCTCGATATCTTGCTCGGTAACGATTTTCTAAATCATCTCTAAAATTGTAAATAGCGTTAAAATTAATGGAGTTACTATCATTAAATTTATAATCTGTTGCAAGTGAAAAAGAATTTCTGATACGTTGCACATCATATTTTCTAATGTCATATTCTTCAATATATACTTGGTCTTTTCTTCCTTTTACCCAAGCTGCTTCGACGTTATCAGAACCAAAAATATTGTTGTTGTATGAAGAACTGAAAACGACACCCAATTTGTTGTTTAAAAATCGATCTCCATAAACAAAACCTGCTGTATAGTTTCCATGTTCTCTGATTGGGCTATATCCGCCAGCTAAAGTTCCTGAAATTCTTTGTTTATTTGGAGTAGCTCTTGTTACTAAATTTACTGAACCTCCAATGGCATCTGCATCCATGTCAGATGTTAGGGTTTTATTTACTTCAATTGTTGAAATCATGTCAGCAGGAATTAAATCCATTTGCACATTTCTATTATCTCCTTCAGCTGATGGAATACGACTTCCATTCAAAGTAACTGAATTTAAACTTGGCGCTAAACCTCTAATAATAATGTTTCTAGCTTCACCTTGATCATTTTGCATGGTGATTCCGGGAACTCGTTTTAGAGCGTCTCCAATATTTGCATCAGGAAAACGACCTACTTGATCAGAGGAAATTACGTTGGTAATGTTTTGATTTGTTTTTTGGGTATTGATTGCTTTCGCTTGCCCTTTTAAACGATCTCCCATGATAACGATTTCACCTAATTGTTCTGTTCCTGAAATAAGTTTTAAAGAAACCTTGATATTCTTACCTGTCTCAACGTTTACTTCTTGAGAAAACTTTTGATAACCAATGTAGTAGATTTCTATTTGGTAAGTTCCCTCTTTAACATTTAAAAATTCAAAATCTCCGTTGCTATCTGAAGTTGTATAATTATTGGTTCCAGCCAATTTTATGGTTGCTCCAGGTAAAGAAAAATTGCTTTCATTTTCTATTACTTTACCAGAAATAACCCCTTTTCCTTGAGCATTGCTGTGAAGCGAAAAAATAATTGATAAAAATAGTAGTAAATTTCTCATTAGTTTTTTTGATTTTTTTTGTTTTGGCAAAACTAGATGAGATGCACAATTTTAATGTTAAGAATGTTTTAAATAAACATAAAGTACTTATTAAGGCGTTTCAAAAAAAAACCTATTTTTAAAATTAATGTTTAATATACGTAAAATAAAAAACCTTGGTTATTCACCAAGGTTAAGTTAAAATTATTAAAATTCGAAATTTATCCCAAATACGTCATCAATATTTTGCTTCTTGAAGTATGTTTCAAACGTCTGATTGCTTTTTCTTTGATCTGACGAACACGTTCACGTGTCAAATCGAAAGTTTCTCCAATTTCTTCTAATGTCATTGGTTGGTGTTCTCCTAGACCGAAATATAGTTTAACAACATCGGCTTCTCTTGGTGTTAAAGTTTCCAAAGATCTATTTATTTCGATACGTAAAGATTCATGAATCAATGCTTTATCAGGATTTGGAGATTCTCCTGAATTTAGAACATCGTATAAATTTGAGTCTTCTCCTTCAATTAATGGCGCATCCATTGAAACGTGACGTCCGGAATTTTTCATAGATTCTTTCACGTCATTTACAGTCATGTCTAGTTTTTTAGCAATTTCTTCAGCACTTGGTGGGCGCTCATTTTCTTGCTCCAAGAACGCATACATTTTGTTGATTTTGTTAATCGAACCAATTTTGTTCAACGGCAAACGTACAATTCTTGATTGTTCAGCCAATGCTTGTAAAATTGATTGACGAATCCACCAAACTGCGTATGAAATAAATTTAAAACCTCTTGTTTCGTCAAAACGTTTTGCTGCTTTTATCAATCCTAAGTTTCCTTCGTTGATTAAATCTGGCAAAGTCAAGCCTTGATTTTGGTACTGTTTTGCCACAGAAACCACGAAACGTAAATTTGACTTTGTTAATTTTTCTAAGGCTCTTTGATCACCTGCTTTGATTAACTGTGCTAATTCTACTTCTTCATCTGCTGTGATTAAATCTACTTTTCCAATTTCTTGTAAGTATTTGTCTAAGGACGCAGTTTCTCTGTTGGTAACCTGTTTTGTAATTTTAAGTTGTCTCATCTAAATGATTTGTATCGATTTTTAAATTCGTAAAATTTTTGCTACAAATCTTTATACGTATCAAAACAACATTTTGTTACAAAAAACAAAAAAAATTTTGAAAAAGATTTTTGAAGGATGAAGAAATCTTAAAATAATCCATTAATTTGAGAATCAATTCTATCAATTACATAACCCAAATCTTCTTGATTGCTTACAAAATCTAAGTTATCAACATCAATAATGAGTAATTTTCCTTTGGTATATGTTGAAATCCAAGCTTCATATCGTTCATTTAATCTGCTTAAATAATCAATACTGATGCTGTTTTCATATTCTCTTCCTCGTTTGTGAATTTGACCAACTAAAGTTGAAATGTTAGCACGTAAGTAAATCAACAAATCTGGAGGAGTAATTAAATTTTCCATCAACTCAAACAAAGAACTGTAATTATGAAAATCTCTGTTTGTCATCAATCCCATAGCATGCAAATTGGGTGCAAAAATATGCGCATCCTCATAAATAGTTCTGTCTTGAACAATGTTTTTTCCAGATTCTCGCAATTCTAAAATTTGACGAAAACGACTGTTTAAAAAATAAACTTGCAAATTGAAAGACCAACGTTCCATTTCTCCATAAAAATCGTCTAAATATGGGTTTTCATCAACTGATTCAAAATGTGGTTTCCATTTATAATGTTTGGCTAAAAGTTGGGTAAGTGTGGTTTTTCCAGCGCCAATATTTCCTGCGATTGCAACGTGCATATTTTAAATTCTATGAGATTAAAAAACGAGTTGCTAAAGTAATAAAAAAAGATAGTATTGTGATTAATAAATTAATTTGTATCCAAAACCACGCACATTAATGATTTGAATATTTGGGTCATATTGCAGTTTTTTTCTGAGTTTACTGATAAAAACATCCATACTTCTGGCATTAAAAAAATCGTCATTTCCCCAAAGTTTATTGAGAATGAAAGTTCTATCCAATAACTCATTTTTCTTTTCTGACAATTGAAAAAGCAATTCAGCTTCTCTAGACGTCAATTGAAAAGTTTTTTCGTTGAATGATAAGGTTTGTTTGGTAAAATTAAATTGATAGTTACCAATTTCGATGGCATCTAAATTGGCTTGAAATTCAATTCTATTCAGCAATGATTTGACGCGAATAATCAATTCTTCCATGGAAAAAGGTTTTTTAAGATAGTCATTTCCTCCCAATTGAAAACCTTCCAAAACATCTGATGTTTGCGATTTTGCCGTTAAAAAAATAATCGGAATTCGTTTGTTTTCCAATCGAATTTCTTTTGCCAACGTAAAACCATCTTTTTTTGGCATCATCACATCCAAAACCAAAATATCTGGTTTTTCTTTTTGATAGATTTTAAAAGCTTCTTCGCCATTTGTTGTCAAAAAAACAATAAAATCTCTTGATTCTAAACTCTCTTTTACAATCATTCCCAAACTTGCTTCGTCTTCAGCTAACAAAATTTTTATCTTAGTCATTGGGAAGCTGAATTTTAAAAATAGTGTGATTTTTGCTTGAATTTACAACAATCGTTCCTCCATGTTTTTCAATGATTTTTTTGCAATAATACAAGCCAATTCCAAAACCTTTTACATCATGTGTATTGCCTTTTGGAACTCTGTAAAATTGCTCAAAAATCTTTTCTTGATGCGTTTTTTCAATGCCTTCACCATTATCAGAAATACTAATTTCTGTGCCTTTTTTATAAGTATTTAGTTGAATTTCTATGGAATTTCCACCATATTTTATAGCATTATCAATCAGATTTGAAATCACATTTTCAAAATGAAAAACATCTACATTCATCAAAATAGTTTCTGAATTTGATTGAAAAATAATTGTTTTTGAAGCACACAATAATTGATGCTTTGCTACAATTTTTTTGATCAATTCTACAGCATCAACTGACTCTTTTTTTAAGTACAATTGTTCACTATCCAACGTGGCAGTTTCCAATAATTTTTCAACCATTTGATGCAATTTTTCCAATTGAACAGAAGACATGGAAAGGTATTTTTTCGTTTTCACTTTGTCATCCAATACATTAAAATTTTCAATCGCTTCAATAGCCGTTGAAATTGTTGCAATTGGCGTTTTAAATTCGTGTGTTATATTGCTGATTAAATCGTTTTTGATGGTTGCCAATTCTTTTTGTTGATTGATGATTTTCAACAAATAAAACAAACACGAAATGATCAATAATGACAACACAAGTGATAAAAAAATACCTGTTGAACTTCGTTTTAAGGCTTCAAAATCGATGTTGTTGTAACGCAATTCAAAATCTTCATTGTCTTTTAAAAAGGTTGATTTTGAATACACACTTTTTTCAAAAGTTGTCTGTAAAATACTGTCTTTCGTAGAATAAAAAATGGTGTCTTGTTTGTAGTGATTGAACGTAAAATCAATCGGAATTTTTTTCAAAACCAATTGATTTTTCAGTAACGAATCCAACTGTTTGTAGTCAATTTCATTGGTTGAAAATGAAATAAAAATAGGTTGTAAACTTTTGATTAGTTTCAAACTATCAGCCATTTTTTTGCCCGAGAAAAACTGAAAAGAATCTTTTTTTTGTACTCTAATTTCCTTGATGTTTTTGGGAGATATATTTAATTTAGGCTGATTTAATTCTTTTAAATATTTAATAATGGTGTCTTTTTCTTTTTCAAAAGATCCGTCTTCGCTTTCAAAAGAAATACTGGTAACCTCAAAACTTGTTTTTACTTTTTCAGCGTCTTTTTTTCGGCTATTATTAAATTTTTTAAAAGCAACTGAATTTTTGAAAAGTGTGTCAAATTTTGGCAATTTTGGAAAGGTTGTATCATTAGGATTGTTACTCAAATTCAGAATAGTTGTATAATCCGTTTTTGCCAATTTTGCATAATATTCTTCAATAGCATTGTCCAAACTCAATTGAATTTCATTGGCAACTCGCACTTTATTTTCTTCGTAATTTTTATAATTCCAAAAAAATTGAACTGCAATTGTTGCCACAATTGTTGCCGTAATAAAGTAAAAAATCAATTGGTATTTTTTGGTATTCATGCCTCAAAGATAGTTAGTTAACTTGAAAAAAAGAATGTGTTAACACACGTTAACACTCATTAACGCAATCAAAATTTCATTTGAGAGATATTTGTCAAGAATTTAAAAACCAACAATATGAAAAATTTAGTTATAATTACTTTTTTGCTTTTATCAAGCATTGCTTTTTCTCAAGAGAAAAAAATATCTTTAGAATCAAATTTTGAATCTATTGAGATTTCAGTGGATTCTTTAGAAGAAATTTACACCATTAAATGGGAAGATTTTATAGACGTTTTTAAAGAAAACAATCCTGAAAGTAAGATTTCTATGAAAGTTACTGTAAAGAATATCAAAAAAGAAAATCTCATTACCAATTTCAGTATTGGTGTCAATGGAAAATCCGAACAAATCGATAGCTTAGTAGCACAATTGAAAAAAGGAGTTTTAAAAATGAAACAATTAGCCATAGATTTAAACGAAAAAAATAAAAAATAATGAAAGCACATGTCATCGCTATCGCACTTTTGGGTTTTGTACTCAACGCTGTTGCACAAGATTTTACAGGAAAGGCAATTTATAAAACCAACAGAAAAACGGGTTTTAAAATTGGAGGAGATTCTAACTTGTCAGAAGCTCAAAAACAAGAATTGGAAGAACGATTTCAAAAAATGAATCAAAAAACGTTCTTTTTAGAATTTGATAAAACAACTTCTAGTTATAAAGAAGAAGAAAAATTGAACGCACCAAATCCACAAGCAAATGTGGGAGGAATGCAAGTTATTTCGGTTTTTGGAGGTGGTGGTTCAGGAAGTGCATATTTCAAAAATTTGAAGGAAAAACGATTTGTTAGCAAAACCGAGATTATGGGAAAAACGTTTTTGATCAAAGATTCCATCCCAAATTATCAATGGCAATTAACTTCGGAAACAAAAAATATTGGGAATTATACTTGTTATAAAGCCACATTTTCAAAAGATGTAGAAAATATTTCAATGACTGTTGAAAATGGAGAAACAAAACAAACCAAAAAAACAGAAACCATCACCACTACAGCTTGGTACACACCCCAAATTCCTATCAGCAATGGACCAACAATTTACCATGGTTTGCCAGGATTGATTTTGGAAATTAATGACGGAAAAACGACGATTGTTTGCACGGAAATTGTGCTAAATCCCTCAGAAAAAATCACCATTTCTGAACCTGACAAAGGTAAAATTGTAACACAAGCTGAGTATGATAAAATACGAGATGAAAAGAATAAAGAGCTGATGCAACGTTTTCAAAGCAGAGATGGCAAAGGCATAGAGATTAAAATTGGAGGATAAGATTGTTTTTTTGTTTACTAATTTTGAGTACTCATTAAACTTTTAAGTTTTTTTTAAGTCTAATTTGAAGGTATTTAAAATACTTTTGACAAAAAATTAATTAAAAATTATGAAATCAATAACAATTCTCTTTTTAGCGTTCTTTTCTGTTGCCACTTTTGCTCAAAAAGATTTTCAAGGAAAAGCCATGTACATGTTTAAAAGAACTGTTGATATGGAACAATTTGGTAACGAATTGACTGAGGTACAAAAGCAACAAATGGCAGCTCGTTTTAAAAGCTTCAACGAAAAATCGTTCACATTACTATTTACTAAATCAGAAAGTTCTTTTAAAGAAGATGCAAAATTAGAAACACCAGGAACAAATGGCCCAATGTGGGGAAGAAACAATGGACAGGGTTCTATTTATAAAAGCCTGAAAGACAAAGAAATGATTGAAGATGTTGAGCAATTTAGCAAACGTTTTTTGATTGTTGAAAAAATGGAGCAACCACAATGGCAATTAACTTCTGAAACCAAACAAATTGGTAATTATACTGTTTACAAAGCAACCATGACTAAAGAGGATAAAAGTATAGACTTTGGAAGTATTTTTGGAAGAAGAAACAATACTCAGAATAGTGATAAAAAAAACGAACCAAAAATGATTAATGTTACTGCATGGTATTCTCCACAAATTCCAGTAAGTGCCGGTCCAGAAAGTTATTGGGGATTACCTGGATTGATTTTAGAATTAAATTACGGAAGAACCACGTTGTTGTGCACAGAAATTGTATTGAATCCTGAAGAAAAAATCGAAATTCAAAAACCAAATAAAGGTGATAAAGTTGGCAGAGATGAATACAACAAAATCATCAAAGAAAAAACTGACGAATTGAAAGAGCGTTTTCAAGGAAGAGGAAATGGTGGAAGAGGAAGATTCTAAGTAAACAACCCCAAAAAATAATCAAACCAAACAAATGAAAAAAATTTTAGTAATCGCCATTTTTATGGTGACTTGGATTGCAACTGCCCAAATAAAATTGACAGGTGTTGTGAAAGACTCCATTGGAGTTCCTTTAGAAATGGCAAATGTAATTGCGATTGATGATGTTTCTAAAGCAATCGCTTCTTATGGTTTTTCGGATTCCAAAGGATTTTACAGACTCGATTTAAAAAATAATACTTCTTACACTGTTAAAATAAGTTATATTGGTTTTAAAGAAATTTCGACAGCCATAAAAACTACAACAGCTGATATTGTAAAAAACTTCACTATGAAAGAAGACAATATGTTAGAGGGTATTAACATTGTCTCGAAAATGCCTGTTACCATTAGTGGTGATACTATTTCATACAATGCAGATTCTTTTAAAAATGGTACTGAACGTAAATTAGAAGATGTATTGAAAAAATTACCAGGAGTTGAAATAAACGCTGCTGGGCAAATTGAAGTAGAAGGAAAAGCTGTTGAAAAAATTACTATTGACGGTAAAGATTTTTTCAGTGGAGATACCAAATTGGCAACCAAAAATATTCCTTCAAATGCGATTGATAAAATTCAAGTTTTGAGAAACTTTTCGGATGTTAATCAATTGAGTGGCGTTCAAAACAATGAAGACAGAGTTGCCATCAATATCAAATTAAAAGAAGGAAAAAAGAATTTTTGGTTTGGTGATGTTACTGGAGGAATTGGATATGCACCAAGTGAAACCTTATACCTTTTTCAACCAAAATTATTTTATTATACTCCAAAATACACGCTTAATGTTATTGGTGATGTAAATAATATTGGTGAAGTTGTTTTAGATAGAGGAGATTTAAGAAGTTTTGGTGCCAATTTTCAAAGTCAAAGTCCTTCAAACGGAACAAACATCAATATTGCAGATGCAGGAATTGGTTTTTTAACTGCCAATGCAAGAAATGCAAATAAAATAGAAACTAAATTATCCGCTTTCAATTTCAGTTATTCACCCAATAAAAAATTGAGTTTAGGCGGATTTTTAATTTTTTCGAGCAATACCAATGGTCAAAGAAATATCAATACTATTGATTATGTTGATATTCCTGATGACCCAAACACTCCTATAGATGAAAGTTTAAATAGCATACCTGATGATGTGGTTGATAATACAACCAATCAGACTAGTAATACTGGCTTATTTCGATTTACGTCTATCTATAAAAAAGATATTAATAATCAAATGAATTATAATATTGCCGGTCGTTTTTCAAATGAATTTAGAACTGATAATGTAAATTCTCAAGTACTTAGTGATATTACAGAAAGAGAAAATGCAACTCCTTTTACCATCAATCAAGATTTGAGTTATTTCTATACAGCAAGTGAAAAAAGTATTTTTGCCCTAGAAATAAAGCATTTATTGCAAGATGAAGATCCATTTTATTTGGCTTCTTTAGAAAATAATCCTAATAATAATAATGATCCTGATTTAACAAAAAGAGATGGTTTTGATAATGCAGCACTTACTTTAGGATTGGATAGAAGCAATATGTTCTACAATTTAGAGCAAGACAGACGTGTAAAAACCAATCAAATGGATGCAAAATTGGATTATTACTACATTCTCAATTCGGTAAGTAATTTGAATTTTGTAGCAGGAACAATTTTGAGTAATCAAAATTACAACTCACGTTTTTTCCAAATTTTAGACAATGGAAATGAGATAATACCAAATCCTACAATTCAAAATGTATTAGACCCACAAACTACCAATGATACTGAATATAAATTTGCTGATATTTATGCAGGTTTGAGATATCGTTTGAAAAAAGGAATTTTTACCATTACTCCAGGTTTTACTGTTCATTCATACAATTCTCAAAACACACAATATGGAACAGAATATTTTCAAGATAAATTTTTCCAAGTATTGCCAGAGTTTGAAGTTGTTGCACAATTTAAAAGAAGCGAAAGCTTGAATTTTAGTTACAGACAACAAGTTAATTTTACAGATGTGAATCAAATTGCAAGAGGATTTGTTGCAAGAAGTTATAATTCATTCTTTATAGGAAATGATGAACTTATCAATGCCAGTTTCCATAATGTATCTTTAAATTATAGAAGTTTTAATTTATTCAATAATAGTAATGTATTTGCGAGATTAAACTATAGAAAAACAATCAATCAAGTAACTAGTGATATTAATTTTCCTCCTGGTTCTGTGGTTTCAAGCAGTTTAGCTATCAATTCACCTGAAGATTTTGAGAGTTTCACAGCTTTTGCTAACGTGAGCAAAACCATCAAAAAGATTACAGGAAGATTAGGAGGTAATTTCAATTACAACAAAAGTTATCAATTTATTAATAGTATAGGAAATTTGAACAAAAATATCTCAAGAGGTTTTAACACCAGAATTGGTACCAATTATACAAAAGCACCAAATATAAATTTATTTTATAGTGCTGATTTTTCTGATCAAAACAATACGTCTAGAAATACAATTGTTAAAGGTTTAACACAAAGAACAGGAATTGATTTCGACGCATATATTTGGAATTCATTAACTTTTAAATCTGACTTCTCTTTTACAGAAGTAAAACAGAATGGCGATGTTGCAAACTCTTTCAATATTTTAAATGCCTCTTTTGCTTATAGAAAAAATAGTGATGCAAAATGGGAATACGAATTGGTTGGAAGCAACTTATTAGCAACTAGCTCAAATGTATCTGTAAATCAGAATAATTTTTCATTTAGAATCAATGAAACATTTATCTTACCAAGATTTGTAAGTTTCAGAGTTCGTTACCAATTGTAATTTCATTTTAAAAAATTTAAACAAATGGCTCAATTTTTTTGAGCCATTTTTTGTTTAGTTTCCTTATTTTCGTGGCATGAGTGTAGTTGCTTCAAAATCATCTTTCTATACAACATTCAAAACACTTGGATTGTTGTATTTGTTTTTTATTGTTGGCTTATTTTTGGATAGTTTTTACATGGTTGCAATTACTGAAAATGCGCAACATTATGCTAATTTGCTGATGATTTTTATGTTTGTCATCACTTTTTTTAGAGTGAATAAACGACTTAAAGAACAAATGCTAGCAGCAGTTTTGATTGCCTATTTTGGCGAATATTTATTCTCTATTTTGATGGGAATGTACACGTACAGATTGGAAAATGTGCCTCATTACATTCCATTTGGTCATGCTTTTGTGTATATTGCAGTTTTGTGTTTTTCAAAAGCGGCTTCTATAAAAATACATCATCTGTTTTTAGAACGATTCTTTACCATTTTTATATTCATTTATGCCAGTATTTTTTTGATTTTCGAAAACGATGTTTTCGGATTTGTGATGACAATTGCCACGTTATTTATTTTAAGAAACAAACCAAGAGAACGTCTTTTTTATTTAACCATGTATATCACAGTGGTGGTTTTGGAATTGGTAGGAACCTATTATAAATGTTGGTCTTGGCCAGCAACAGCCTGGGGAATTTTTGATTTTTTACCCAGTTATAATCCTCCAAGTGGCATCAGTTTCTTTTATTTTTTATTAGATTTGGGCACGCTTTGGGTTTATAAAAAACGGCATCAATTGGCTTGGAAACGAATGAAAAACATTCGAAAAATCAGATTACAATCTTCAAATTAAAAAAAGAAAATGTCAATAAAAGTAACTTCCGTTTCAAAAAATTATGGCACTCAAAAAGTGTTAAATGACATTTCTTTTGATGCCAAAAATGGAGAAATCATCGGTTTTTTAGGTCCAAATGGTGCAGGAAAATCAACCATGATGAAAATCCTAACAGGTTATTTAAAACCTGATGAAGGCGAAGTTTTTATGGATGATATTGATGTGTTGAAAAACCCTTTAGAAGCTCAAAAAATAATCGGGTATTTGCCCGAACATAATGCTTTGTACACTGATATGTATGTGAGAGAATATCTCGATTTTTGTGCGTCAATTTATAAATTATCAAATTCAGAAAATGGTTCTGTAAAAGAACAAATAGAAAGTTGTATTGAAAAAGTGGGTTTACTTACAGAAGCTCATAAAAAAATTCATCAATTATCAAAAGGATATCAACAAAGAGTTGGCATTGCAGCTGCTATTTTGCACAATCCATCAGTATTAATTTTAGATGAGCCAACTACAGGTTTAGACCCAAATCAATTAGTAGATATTAGAACTTTGATTAAAGAATTGGGAAAAGAAAAAACAGTATTATTTTCAACACATATTATGCAAGAAGTAGAGGCAGTTTGCGATCGTGTGTTGATTATCAACAAAGGAACATTGCTGTTAAATGAATATATAAAACATCTAAAAGGCAAAAGTTTAGAAGCTATTTTTAGAGAAACAACAACAGTCTAAATCACTCAAAATCAATTCAATTTATAATTGATTTGCTGTTTTTGTAAAATATCCAACAACGAACTAGAAACTTCTATTTTTATGTTTCTACTTGGAAGATTTACCTCAATATTTTCGATTTCATCCCAAATTGTAAATTTTAACGGTTTTGTTCCGGGATTGTTTTTTAAAATGGTTTCTAAATTTAAAATAGTATCTTCTTTGATTTCATCCAAAGGAATTTGAATGGTGAGTTTTTCACAACAATTGTCCAAAACATCTGTTAGCAGTTTGAAATCAGTAAATGAAATACTCACTTCATCATTGTAAAAATTCTTTTTAAAAGTTGCTCTGATAAATAAGAAGTTTTTCATCGATAAAAAATGTTTGAATTTTAAGTAATCTTCTTTAAAAATCCGGAATTCATAATTGTCATTATAATCTTCCAAAACAAAGGAAGCCCATGGATTTCCAGTTTTTGCAACTCGATGTTGAACATCCGTAATAATTCCTGCAAAAGAGATATTTTTTCCAGCATGAGATTTCAAATCTTCTCTAAAAATTGACAAGTTGGTATTGCAAAAAAAGAGTTCATTTTTGAAATCATCTAAAGGATGTGCAGAAATATACATGCCAATGACTTCTTTTTCTTGAGACAACAATTCCATAGTTCCCCAAGTTTCACAATTCGGAATTTCAGGTTCAGGAAATTGAATGGTTGAGGTTTCTCCAAAGAGTGATACTTGAGTAGAATTTTTATTCTCTTGAAATTTGCTTCCGTATTTCATAGCACGTTCTAGAAAAGTGACTCCTTTTTCATCCAATGCAAAATATTGTGCTCTGTGAGTGTTAGTAAACGAATCAAAAGCACCCGCTTTCACCAAACTATCAAACGCTTTTTTATTGGCAACTCGCAAATCTGCGCGTTTTGCCAAATCAAAAATGGAAGCATACGAACCATTTTCTTTGCGTTCATCAATAATCGATTTTACTGCATGCGCTCCAACACCTTTGATAGCAGCCATTCCAAAACGCACAGCTCCTTGTTTATTTACAGAAAATTTCAAGTAAGATTCGTTGATGTCAGGTCCTAAAACTTGCAAGCCCATTCGTTTGCATTCTTCCATAAAAAAGGAAATTTGTCTGATATCACTCATATTATTTGAAAGCACAGAAGCCATATATTCAGCTGGATAATGCGCTTTCAAATACGCCGTCTGATAAGCAATCCAAGCATAACAAGTAGAGTGGCTTTTGTTAAAAGCATAACTTGCAAATGCTTCCCAATCTTTCCAAATTTTTTCCAACTTTGTGGCATCATGACCATTTGCTGAGGCTTGTTCAATGAATTTTGGTTTCATTTTATCCAAAACCGACATTTGTTTTTTTCCCATAGCTTTTCTCAAAACGTCAGCTTCACCCTTAGAAAAGTTGGCTAGTTTTTGAGATAATAACATTACCTGTTCTTGATATACTGTAATTCCGTAGGTTTCAGCTAGATATTCTTCCATAGCTGGTAAATCATATTCAATATCTTCTGTGCCATGTTTTCGATTGATGAATGAAGGAATATATTCCATTGGCCCTGGTCTATACAGCGCATTCATGGCAATCAAATCACCGAAAACTGTTGGTTTTAAAGCGCGCATGTGTTTTTGCATTCCTACAGATTCATACTGAAATACACCAACAGTTTCACCTTTTTGAAATAATTGATACGTTTTTTCATCATCTAGAGGAAAAGTTTCAGGGTCTAGTTCTATTCCATGTCTGGCTTTTACAATTTTGACAGTGTCTTTAATTAATGTCAGCGTTTTTAATCCTAAGAAATCCATTTTTAGCAAACCTGCAGATTCTACAACAGAGTTGTCAAATTGCGTCACATACATGTCAGAATCTTTTGCCAAAGCAACAGGAACATAATTCGTGATGTCACCTGGAGTGATAATTACGCCACAAGCATGTGTGCCTGTATTTCTCACAGAACCCTCTAAAATAGTGGCTTTATTTACAGTTTCAGAAGCCAAATTTTCACCTTTCGAAATGGTTCTTAACTCATCAACCATCAATTTTTCTTCCTCTCGAAGACTGTTAATTTTTGATTTGTTTTTTTCATCATCACTAAAAATATGTTGAAGTTTGATGATATTTGGAATCAATTTTGCAATTCTGTCAGCTTCAAAAAGAGGCAAATCTAACACTCTAGCAGTGTCTCTAATGGATGACTTTGCAGCCATTGTCCCATACGTGATAATTTGCGCAACCTGATTTGAACCATATTTTTTAATGACATAATCCAACACTTTGCTTCGCCCTTCGTCATCAAAATCGATATCAATATCTGGCATTGAAACACGCTCAGGATTTAAAAAACGCTCAAAAAGCAAATCATATTTTATGGGATCAATATTCGTGATTTTTAAACAAAATGCCACTACGGAGCCAGCAGCAGAACCACGTCCTGGACCAACTGAAACATCCATATTCCTTGCTTCTCTGATGAAATCTTCAACAATTAAAAAATAGCCAGGATAGCCCGTTTTTTTGATAACTTCCAATTCAAAATCAATTCGTTCAATGATTGAATCAGATAGTTCTCCATATCTTTTTTTGGCACCTTCATAAGTTAAGTGTCGCAAATAATTATTTTCGCCTCTTTTGCCACCATCTAACAAATCTTCTTCTGATTGAAACTCTTTTGGAATGTCAAAAGCGGGCAATAATACTTCTCTTGCCAATGAAAAAATTTCGATTTTATCAACAATTTCTTGCACATTACTAATCGTCTTAGGAATATCTGCGAAGATTTTTTTCATTTCATCGGTTGATTTGAAATAGTATTCTTCGTTTGGCAATCCATATCTATAACCTCGACCTTTGCCAACAGGGGTTGCTTGTTTTTCACCATCTTTTACACAGAGTAAAATATCGTGTGCGTTGGCATCTTTTTTGTCCAAATAAAATGTGTTGTTAGTTGCAACAATTTTTACATTGTGTTTTTCTGAAAACTTTAATAAAGTTTCATTTACAATCGTTTCATCTTGTTGATTATGACGCATGATTTCCAGATAAAAATCATCTTGAAATTCTTGTTTCCACCAAATTAAGGCTTCTTCTGCTTGATGTTCGCCAAGATTTAAAATTTTACTAGGAATTTCTCCGTATAAATTCCCTGATAAAACAATGATATCTTCTTTGTATTTTTTAACAACCTCTTTGTCAATTCGCGGTACATAATAAAATCCGTCAATAAAAGCAATTGATGACATTTTCGCCAAATTGTAATAGCCCTTTTTATTTTTTGCCAACATCACCACTTGAAATCCATTGTCTTTGATAGATTTATTTTTGTGGTCTTCACAGATATTAAATTCACAACCAACAATTGGTTTTATTTCATGTTCGGCTAATTTGTTATGATTCAAAACCGTATTTACAAAATGAAAAGCCGCCATCATATTTCCAGAATCTGTCATAGCAACCGCTGGCATTTTATCTTGAGCAGCGGCTCGTACCAAAGCATCAATTTGGATGGTAGATTGCAAAACCGAAAATTGTGTGTGGTTGTGCAAATGTGAAAAAGCAGTGTCTTTTAGTTCAAATAAACCTTCAGAAGTTGTTTTGGAAGTAATATCGTCTTTTAAATTTTCAAGTCTTTTTCGAATTTTTTCAGTTTTACTTTTTAGATTAACATGCTTAATTCCAATAACTTGAATTTGAGTTGGATTTGCTATTTTGAAATTTTCAAAATAAGATTCATCAACTTTTAATTCTTCTTTTGTGAATTCTTTTAAACGAATTAATTCTAAAAAACAACGCGTTGTTGCCTCGACATCTGCAGTTGCATTGTGTGCTTCTTCAAAATCAACAGCGAAAAGATGTTTGTGAAGTTCGGTTAATGTTGGCAATTTGAATTTTCCACCACGACCACCAGAGAGTTTGCAAAGTGTAGCCGATTTTTCAGTACAAGTATCTAAAAAAGGGAGTTTTGTTAAATTGTTTTGAATGCCCAATCTATGAAATTCACAACCAAGAATATTGATGTCAAAACTTACATTTTGTCCAACTACAAAACTTGTTTTTTGCAAAACTTGATTGAATAAGGCAAGTCCTTCTTCTAAAGAAATCCCTTGTTCTTGAGCCAATTCTGTTGAAATTCCATGAATTCTTTCAGCGTCAAAAGGAATATTAAATCCGTCAGGTTTTATCAAAAAATCACGATGTTCTATGAGATTTCCCATAGCATCATGCAATTGCCACGCAATTTGAATACACCTTGGCCAGTTGTCAGTATCCGTGATTGGTGCGTTCCAACTTTTTGGTAATCCTGTGGTTTCGGTGTCGAAAATTAAATACATAAATAGTTTTTCGTTTGATATTGGGTTTACTTTAAAAATAAATTAAAATTTAAAAATACGGAGAAATAATGTTTTTAATTGGTTGTTTTTTTAAATTTTTTAACAAAAAAATCGTCTGAAAATTTCTTTTCAGACGATTTAAATAAAGTTTGTTAAAAATTATTTAGCCAATGTTTTCATATAATTGATTACTAACCAAATATCTTCTGACTCTTTAATTTTTTTCTCAAAAGTTGGCATATCGTCTTTTCCTTTTGATATTTTGTAGAAAAGCTCACCATCAGTTTGGTCTTTATAAAAATTTGGATCGCTAAAGTCTCCTAAATCCCCTTTAAGAGTAGAAGCTTTTGAGCCATCACCCATTCCTTTTTTTCCGTGACAAGAAGAACATTGTTTTGCAAAAATACTTTTACCATCAAGAATTCCTTCTTTATCTGACACATTTGTTGGATTTTTCATTGTTTTATATTTCGCAGGAATTTTCCATGGATCTTGGGTTGTTTTAAAAGTAAAAGAAAGAGAAATCATTGCGATTAAAAGCAACGTAATTTTAATTGAATTTTTCATAATGTTGTGATTTTAAAGTTTAAAAATTTTGTAGAGGTTGATAATTAGTAAAACGATGGTTCCCCATATCCCCAAAAGTAATAAATTTGGTATAATTAAAACAAAAAGTGGTGCTTTTAATGCAGATCCCCACATTGTTTTGTCATTATAACTATCTTTTGATTCCATGATCGTTCCAAAGTCTGCTTTTACCAATTCAATTATAGTGCCATAAGTATCACTCTCATCCAATTTAATAATAAAATCAAGTTTACCGTTTTTACTGTAAAGCACTTGATCTATCGCAACTTCAATTTCACCAGATTCGTCAGTTTCATAAGTTTCGTCTTCGCCAATTTGCATCAATCCATAAAGACGTTGCAATTTTACAGAGATATTTTCTTCGGCAATGGGTTCGTTATTAGCGTCTGTTAAAAGTATTTTGATGGTTTTACTATCTTCGTCTTGCTCTAAACTTGCTTTCAAAAAAGCATCTTTAAAAGAAACTTCCTCTTCTAAATCCTCAAATTTTGAATTATTTTCAAGAACAACTTTGAATAATTGTTCTTGATTTCCAAATTTTTTTGAGTCTAATTTAAAAAAAACTTCTCCATTTTCATTTGTAGAAATTTGACTGATTTTTGTGGCATCACCATTTGAATCTTTTACATTTGCATTCAATAAAATTAATTTTACTTCTTGAGCAGGTAAATAACTTCTACCCTCTTTATAAACCACCTTTGCTTTGATTCCAGCACCGTTTTTATAATCTTTGATGTAATTCAAGGTTAATCTCGGGCTTAATTTATCTTGCGAAAAAAAGGAATCATTTTTTCCGAGTATAGCAAGCAATAAAGCTATTGTAAAAAATTTTAGTTTCATAATTTTTGATTTTTTATGTTATTCATTTTCTTCAATAGTCTCTTGAATTGGAATGATAGGTAGGTATCTAAAAAGTATTGTCATTATCAATAAAGCACTTGCCAGTGTTCCAAAAGTAATCATCCATTCTATGGTTGTTGGCCAGTATTCATGCCAGCTTTCAGGAGTTCCTTCAAGAGGTACAAAAGGTTCAAGCAATGTTGGGGTCACAATGATATATCTTTTCCACCATGCACCTACCACTACGAATAATCCCATAATGAATAAAGGCAAAGGTTTGCGACCTTTTCTAAAGATCAACACAACAACTGGAACAATGAGTCCAAAAATAATTGCTGACCAAAACATTGTTGAATAATGTCCTGTAAATAAATCTGATAGGTGACCAGCTTCCTCTTTTGTGGTTTTATAGGCCGGAACTAAATATTCATTCACATTAAAATATAAATATACTAAGCAAAGCATCACTAATAATTTTCCCATATTGTCAAAATGCTTGTCAGTGATATAATCTTCAAGTTTATAAGCTTTTTGAAGAATATACATGATTGTGACTACTGCACCAGTTCCGGCTACGAAAGCGCCAGCAATAAAGTATGGGCCAAAGTTGGTACTATCCCAACCAGGTCTATAAGTTGTTGCAAAAAGCCAAGCAGTAACTGTATGAATTCCGAAAGCTACAGGAATAATCAAAACAGAAAGTGTTCGAATTGATTTGTTATAAATATTTTTTTGTTTTGCATTTCCTTTCCATTTTAATGAAAGTTTACCATACCAATTACTCAATTTTGGTCGATCACTAAAATGTTTTTTTAAAATGGCGAAATCAGGCAATAAAGGAAAATAAAGCAATAATACACTAATCATCAAATAGGTAGAAATAACGAGTACATCCCAAATAATTGGAGATTGTAATCTGCCATACATGAATATATGTAATATTCTATCAGGACGACCCATATCTATAATAATAGTCAAACCACCCATGATAATTGCCGCAACCGCAATTACTTCTGATATTCTTGTGAGAGGCGTACTCCATTGAGCTCCTGATAATCTTAAAACAGCAGTTACGAGTGAGCCTACCAAACTGATAGCAACAAAAAACACAAAGTTTGATATATAAACACCCCAAAGTGCATAATCTCTCATACCGGTTACAACAAGTCCTTTTGTAACTTGTTGATAATAAGCAAATAATGCAGCAACAATTACAAGACATAAAAAAGCTACCCAAACTTGACCGAGAAATCCAAATTTTTTTGGCGCTAATTCTTCGATAATTAAATTTCTAGTTTTTTTCATTATTCTAAATCTTTAAAAACAGATTGATTTGGGGTATAATTATCTAATCCAACTTCAAAATCGTCTGAACGATCTACAGGAGGCAAATAATAGACACTTGGTTCGGTTCCTAAACTTTCCATAAAACGGTGTGCGCCACGATCTTTCAAAAGTTTACTCAATTGAAAAGTTTGCCCACTTCCATTGGTAACAGCATCTTCATACATATCACCAAAAGCAAAAACATCATTTGGACAAGCTTTTACACAGAAAGGAAGTTCGCCTTTTGCAGTTTCGTGAGGACAAAAATCACATTTATCAACAGTTCCTTTTACACTAGGTTTACCACAATAATCTGGGGTATATGGCTCATCATCTATAATCAATTCAGCTTGTTTTGGTTCATCCCAATTAAAAATACGAACAGAATAAGGGCAAGCAGCCATACAAAATCTACAACCAATACATCTTTCATTATCGATTAAAACAATTCCATCTTTTCTTTTAAAAGTAGCATCAACTGGACACACTTTTACGCAGGGTGGTTTGTCGCAATGTTGGCATTGAGTTGGCATCCAATATGGTGCAGTCTCTTCGCTTTCTTGCATTTTGTAGATTTTTAACCAAGCATTATCACCTGTGATGTAGTGTCCTTTATTACAAGCACTTTGACATTTTTTGGCATTTTTACATTTTGCCAAATCTACCACCATTACAAATTTCTTATCAACAAAACCCTCTCTGGGATTGTAAGCACTTTCATTGTGATGTTCTTCAACTTGTGATTTAGGAACCAAAACCAAGTCTCCTTCAGTGGTCATTAATTCAACCATTTCTCCCTCATTTCCTGCCATGGTTGGCTCAGAAAAATATTGGGTCAGCATGACACCACCTGCAGTTGCAACCAAACCAAATTGAGCTCCTTTTTTTAAAAATTCTCTCCTATTTTGTTTTATTTTTTCGTTCATTTTAATTGATTTCTATTAATTTAAAAGGGATAAATTATTTTTTTAACCAAGATTTTAAATCAGGATTGCTCAAACTAGTTTTGACTGTTTGAGAATTTTTCAAAGTCCCTTTTTTAACTTTTACGGTTGTTCCATCGGGTTTAAGAAGTATTTGATACTCTTCATCTTCGGGTGTATTTTCTTTTGTTTCAAAAGCTTGCGCCCTAGACACAAGAGGAATTAAAAACAAACCACCCAAGGCAGCTAAAAATTTATTTCTACCTAATTTATTGGTTGAATTTATCTCTTTTTTCATTATTAGAAAATTTAAAAATTCCACAAACGATTGATGTTAAAACCAATTGCGAAATCACCATTAAAGAAATCATTTTGGTTATACATGATATTTTGTTGTTGCACTATGCCTCTATAGTTAGTAATAAATACTTGGAAAGCGTGAGAACCAGTTACGAATTCAAACCCAAGACTTACGCCAGGCTCAATCGAATTATTCGAAGTAATGGGAGCTGTATAATCAAGAGTAAGGGCAGTTTGTGGAGATATTTTATATTTTCCTCCAAAACCTATTGAAAACATATCATTTTTCAATCCGTTTTCAACCACATTGTAGTGAGACCAACCTGTTGAGACCAATGCTGAGAAATTTCTAGTAAAACGTCTAGCTATAATTAACTGGTTAAAGTTTGAATAA
Organism: Flavobacteriaceae bacterium CG2_30_31_66; assembly: GCA_001873065.1. Taxonomy (GTDB): domain Bacteria; phylum Bacteroidota; class Bacteroidia; order Flavobacteriales; family Flavobacteriaceae; genus Polaribacter. The sequence goes on along the minus strand of MNYM01000043.1, from coordinate 11,703 downwards.
CGATCTGAAGTAAATTGGAAGTTTTCTTTTCTACGTGCATCAATTGTAAAGTTTCCATAATAAGAAACACTTACCGGAAATTTGTTGTCTTTGGTTTGTTTTAACAAAGCAAATTTATAGTTAAAATCTTGCAGACGTTTGTCTTTTGTTGATCCAAATCCGATATTAGCCCAATCAGTAAGCGAATAACTAAGACCAAGTCTGATGTTTGCAGCCCCCCAAATACCTATTAAATCATTGTCTTTCGGAGCGTTGTTTACCAATCCAAAACGGTGATTCATTACAAATTCGAGCGTTCCTTTTTGATATACTTTATCTGTTTGACTTTCAATCAAAGTTCCACTATCAAAAGCATCTCTTTCAATTTTACTTTTGGTTTTTACGATTGGATTGACGATATTGAAGTCTTCTTTTTCGTCATCATCTTGAGCTATCAAGGATAGAGGCAAAATTAAAAGTGCCGCTATGAGAAAAATATATTGTTTCATTTTATTTGTTTTTTTTGATTGTTATTAATGAAATAAAAATGTTGTGGAGTTTTAATTTTTTATTGCTCCTTCATTAATCCATTGAATCACCGTATTTATATCCGAATTTGATAAACCTCCTGTTGGTGGCATGATTGCCATACCATCTCCTTTTAAAGATTTTATCAATTTACTATTTGTGGCATCATTTGGTAATACATAATTACCATTTATGAGTGATTGATAAGAATTAGCAGACCTTAAATCTAGTTTAATTGCTCCACTATGGCAGCCAATACAGCTTACATTAAATATTCGTTGAACATCTTGACTGAAAGATACGTTGGTGGGCAAGACGCCGGAATCAGCAGGTAATTCATCATAATAACAAGATTGTAAAAACAATACCATTCCTAATACTGTTAAAAAATAACTTATTTTTTTCATTGTATTTGAGTTTTTATTGAAAAAATAGTCACTTTTTTTGGTTCAAATGAACAATGATTCTGTGACTATTTTTTCAGTGGTTAAATTATTGTCTATCAGGAAATGAAATTGGATCATTTGCCATTAATTTCAACATTCCTTTTATTTCTTCAAGTGACGTTGGTGTTGGCGCCATGATTGTTCCTACTTGTCCAGAAACAACTTTGTGTTGTAATTCATAAGGTTTTTTTCTTACAAATTCTCCTACACTATAACCCCCTAAATTAATAGCATTTCCGTCTGCACCATGGCAAGAAGAACATTTGTTTGTAAAATAGGTTTGACCTAAAGTCGTATTTCCATCAAAACCAATATTAGTGAAAGCTACAGATCCTGTTGGATATGTACCTGTTGTATTGGTTGCAAAAAGTTCATCGACATTAAATGCACCCTCTCTTAAGAATTTTACCAAATCCCATATTTGAGCATCTGTTAAAATTGTACCATAATCAGGGTGATTGTTTCCACCGAGACTTGGGTTTGTTCCGTCGGAAGTTCTGGTAACATTCACTGGTGCACCACTAGTATTTTTAATTTTGTCAAATAATTCAGTGATATCTGCCAAACTTAAGTTGTTTAATTTTACTTTTGATATATCTGGTCTTCCTACTTTCGGACCTCTATTAATGTACGAGCCATATCTTGCTTTTAAATCCCAAGCATGGCATTGTTTACATCTATAAAAATCTTTATAGCTAGTGATATCAGCTATATTAACTGTTGGGTCTTTTGGACCATCAAAACCCGGAGTTACAGTAAAGTCATTATAAAGTTGGCTTCCCACAACTGCACTAGCTTTGTCATAAGCGATTTGATCAGAATTATCAATAGGAATAAGCTCTTCTCTGTCGTGAGTACACGATATTAAAAAACTACCTATTATAAGTCCAAAAAAATAAATTTGAAATTTTTTTAATGTTTTCATGATAAATTATTTTGTTTTTAATAATGGAACGAAGGTATTATGTACCTACAATGCAAAATATGATTTTTATCATAAATTATGTTAAAATATTGAAATAATGTAAATCATTTTTAAAAATTTATTTAGAGTCTTATATTTTTCTTGTGAATGCACATTTTTAAAAATCTAAATTTTAAAACATGATAAATATCATTAATCATTTTTTTTTTGAGAACTACTTTTGACACAACAATAATTTTCATTTTAAAATAGAAACAACAATTATAAAATATTATGAACAGATTTTTACGTTTTATTGGTGTTTCACACAAGACAGCAACAACTCAACAAAGAGAAAAATATCATCTTTCAGAAGTTGAAAAAGAACAGCTTACGCAATTAATAAGTAAAAGATTTTCTGATATTTCGGGTTTATTTATTTTGGCTACATGTAATAGAACAGAAATTTATTTTGAATCATCTCAGACCTCCGCAACTATATTATTATCACTATTTATAGATTTTAAGTCTATTGAAAAAAATAATGATGAGGAAAATTTATTTATATGCGGAAATAAAACCGAAGAAACCATTGAACATTTATTAAATGTTTCATCAGGATTAGAATCTTTGGTTTTCGGCGATGCAGAAATTATTTCACAAATAAAAAAAGCATACCAATTTTCAATGCAATATAAAATGCAAGGGTCTTTATTAGAAAGAGCTTTGCAAACTGTTTTCAAAGCCCATAAACGCATTAGTAATGAAACAAATTTTAGAGATGGCACTACTTCTGTGGCTTATAAATCTTTAAAAGTTATTAAACAAACTTTTGATAAAGAGTTCTTTTTGTCAAAAAAGATATTATTTATTGGCGCTGGAGATATTGTAAAACAGTTATTTAAATACAATTCAAAATTTAATTACAACAATATTTACATCAGCAATAGAAGTTCTGATAAAGCGAAATTATTAGCGAAATCTAATCAATGTAATACGTATCTTTGGGAAAATGTGATTGCAAATAATTTTGATAATTTTGATGTAATTATTAGTGCAGTAAGTAATTGTCCTAGTTTGATTCACAAACTAAATCCCAATAAAAAAACACTTTTGATTGATTTGGCTGTACCTGCAAATATTGACAAGAATTTAAAAAATAATGCTTCAATTGTTTTTTATGATTTAGATGCTATTTCAATTGAACTTGAAGAAACTAAAGAACAGAGATTGGCTGCGACAGACGAGGTGAGTAAAATTATCTTTGAAGAAATTGAAGCCTACAAAGAATGGTTACAAGACGCTACTTATAGAAACCTATTAGCCACTTTTAAAAATCAAATTCAAGCAAAAATAACAACTCAACTCGAACCAAAAGAGTCCTCTGATGTAAAATTTATTACCAATAAAGTCATCAAAAAGATTATTGCTCAGAATATCATTGCTACCTCAATTGATGATATTGATCTGATGATTTTAAATGAAATTTCATTGATGCAAGCATCATAATTAATCACATTTTTTTGGGGATATTTTTTAATTAGGTTTTAAAAATTTTAATGTCAAATATTTTGTATATTTGCACCCACTTACCACGAGTTGGTAAAAATTATTAATAACCAAGGTCGAGAACCTTAAAAAATTAACAAATTATGTCTGTAAAAATCAGATTGCAAAGACACGGAAAAAAAAATAAGCCTTTCTTTTGGATTGTAGCTGCTGATGCCCGTGCAACAAGAGATGGTCGTTATTTAGAAAAACTAGGAACGTATAATCCAAATACAAATCCTGCAACGATTGATTTAGATGTTGATGGAGCTGTAAAATGGTTACAAAATGGCGCACAACCTACTGATACTGCAAAAGCAATTTTGTCTTATAAAGGAGCATTATTGAAAAATCATTTAGCTGGTGGCGTTCGTAAAGGTGCTTTAACTGAAGAGCAAGCTGCTGAAAAATTCAATGCTTGGTTAGAAGAAAAAGGAGCTAAAGTTACTTCTAAATCAGAGGGTTTAACAAAAGCTCAAGCTGATGCAAAAGCAAAAGCTTTGGTTGCTGAAAAAGCAGTAAATGCAGCAAGAGTTGCAGCAGCAGCTAAAGTAGAAGAAGTTGTTGAAGAGGTTTCAGAAGAAACCACTCAAGAAAACACAGCTGAATAAAACTTTAAATTCGATAATGCATAAAGAAGAATGTTTTTATTTAGGCAAAATCGTAAGAAAACACAGTTTTAAAGGTGAAGTTGTTATCAAATTAGATACTGACGAGCCTGAGTTGTACCAAGAAATGGAATCAGTTTATGTCGATTTTGGCAATAACTTGATTCCATTTTTTATTAAGAAAAGTTCTTTACACAAAGGAAATCAGTTGCGTGTTCGATTTGAAGATGTGAATTCTGAGGCGGATGCTGATGCAATTTTGAAATCTGACATTTATTTACCGTTAACTTTATTGCCAAAATTAACAGGAGACCAATTTTATTTCCATGAAGTCATTGGTTACAAAGTAGTTGATGTTTCTTATGGAGAAGTTGGAACAATTATTCGGATTATAGATACGGCAGCGCAACCACTTTTTGAAATTGATAATAACGGAAAAGAAGTTTTTATTCCGATGATTGACAATTTCATCAAAAAAGTTGACAAAGTAAATAAAGTAATTGAAGTAGCAACTCCTGAAGGATTGATTGAGTTATACTTATCCTGAAAATTATTCAGGAAAACTAGAGAGGTGCAAGAGTGGTTGATCTGGCTACCCTGGAAAGGTAGTATACTGGAAACGGTATCGAGGGTTCGAATCCCTTTCTCTCTGCCAGTAAACATAAAAAAGGTAACAAAACCCACTAAATCCAATGATTTAGTGGGTTTTGTCTTTTATGGTTTTACTAAATTATTCAATAAATCTCAAAGTTTAGGTGTCTTTCAAGGTGTCACTAAAAATGTATTTTAAAGTGACTCCTCGTAATTGAAAAACACCACTACTATAAGATGTTTAAAAGCATATTCAAAAAATGTACATCTTGTGTGTAGTTGTTAAATAGAATAAATTTAATAATAACTTTAAGGTCACCAACAATGAACACATCAGTATCAATTCTCTTTTATATCAAGAGAGCAAAAGTTAACAATCTGGGAGTTTGTCCAATTTACACAAGAGTTACTGTTAATTCAAAACGATTTGAGTTTAGCACAAACAAATACATAAATCCTGACAAATGGTCCTCAGATGGCAGTAAAGTTAAAGGTACCAATGAGGAAGCAAGAACAATCAATAGCCATCTTGACTATTTAAAAAATCAAGTATTAGAAGCGGAGAAGAAACTTTTCAAAAAAGATATTAGTATTACTTCAGAAAATTTAAAGAATGAATTGTTTGGACTATCAGAACCAAAAAGAATGCTCATTCCTATCTTCCAAGACCACAATAACAAAATCAAAGAACTGCTTGGAAAAGAGTTTGCACCAGGAACACTAGAGCGTTACAAAACTTCACTAAAACATACCATTGAGTTTATGCAATGGAAATACAATATTTCCGATATTGATATTACTAAGATTGATCATGCTTTCATCATGGATTACGAGTTTTGGTTACGAAGCGTTCGGAATTGCGCTAACAATACAGCAGTAAAATACATCAAAAATTTCCACAAAATTATAAAGATTTGTTTAGCAAATGACTGGCTTGATAAAAATCCCTTCGCTAATTATAAATCAAAAGTGAAAGAAGTGGAAAGAGTTTATCTTACTGAAGCTGAAATCCAATCCATACTAGAAAAAGATTTCAAAACAGAAAGATTGTCTTTAGTCCGCGATATCTTCCTTTTTAGCTGCTTTACAGGCTTGGCTTACATAGATGTTAAGAACTTAACAAAGTCGCATATAAGCTTAGGAATTGATGGAGAGAAATGGATTTTCACACACAGACAAAAAACAGAATCTGCTTCCAAAATACCAATTCTGCCAGTAACTCAAATAATTATCGATAAATATGAAAATCATCCTCAATGCATTAATGAAAACAAGTTAATTCCAATTTTATCCAACCAAAAAATGAATGCCTACTTAAAAGAAATAGCTGGTATTTGTGAAATTGAAAAAGAATTAACATTCCACATTGCAAGACACACTTTTGCAACAACTGTAACGCTGACTAATGGCGTACCTATTGAAACAGTTAGTAAAATGCTAGGTCATAAAAACTTACACACAACACAACATTATGCAAAAGTTTTGGATAGAAAAGTGAGCGAGGATATGAAGCTATTAAAAGAGAAATACTCGAATACGAACTTTAAAAAATCGATTTCTAATTTGTAATCATTTTAAAATTTTTAGAATAAAATCCTTTTAAAAAATTTAATAATGATTACTTTAGTGGACTGCCTTTATAGTTAAGATGCTTGTCATTATAGTTATCTTGAGCCGCAGAGAAATAAGTGATTTTAAAAGAAGACTTTGAAGAGTAAGGCTTTAAAAAATGTAAAATCAATTGTTATATGTTTTAAGTGATTAAAATAGAAATACCTTATTAAACAACAATAACTTTGAAAGTTAATTTATTTTCATTTTTATTTGTTTTTAACATAGAATTGGCTATCAAAAATTGAACATATCCTAGCGGTCGGGTATAAAAAAATAAAGCCAACAACAATATTTGAATATTCTTTAGAAAATAGCTTAAAGCTGTTTTAAATTTTTAAGTAACATAAGATTTCTTTTGGAAATTAACACAGAATCTAATCTATACCATTATTAATATTATCTATTTATGTTGGTGAGTTTTATAAATTTTGATTTTTTAAGATTTAATAAATAATAGTTATAAAAATTATAATTAAAATCTAATTGATTAATAGCTATTTTTGAATAAACTCCTGCTATATAAAACTTTTCATTTTTATCTTTTAGTTCAAATAAAAGTGCTTCAATCCATTTCTTATCTGTATCATTTTTTGTTATTCCAATAGAAGAATTTAAATTATAAATTAAGCTATTAAAGATTTCAGAATTAATATTCAATAATTCCCAATTGTAAGGTTTTACATCGCTTTCTAATCCATTATAATAGATAGGAAATTCTTTTAAATCTTCTAAAGTAGAAATTTCGTTCTTTAAAATAAAAATTTCAGTTTTATATATACCACTATAAAAACTCTTAACTTTTTTAATCTCGTAGTTATATGGTAAAATCTTTTCATTTTTACATGCTAAAAAAAAGATAATTATACTAAACAAAATAAAAAATTTATTTATTTTCATTTGAGATTATTTTTTATGTAAGGAAATATGGATAGACCCAACACCAAAACCACCAATAGGAAAATCAGTACCAGAAACTAATAAAGAACGCCAACTAGCATAGTCGTTAATATCTAACCATCCATTAGCATTATTCTCTAAATCAATAATACCTTTATTAGGATCAAGTAATATAACATTTACAGTTCCGAGACCATACATACCACCTAAATAATCATCACTTGAAGGTCTCCAAATCACATTATTGTTGTCACTATGTATGTTAAATGTGTTGTAAAAGTTAACAGATTGTCTATTTCCTCCATTAAAATCAGCAACAATAAAGGCACTACTTTTGAAATTTAGCTTTGCTTTGTCTATATATAGAGGCTTACCATTACCTTTATCTCTCCAAGATTTAACTTCAGCACTTGTGAGTTTACCATCCCAATCAGGTCTATTTGGTAAATCAAACAAATCAATATATACATTCATAAAAGCTATACTATTTGCAAATTCAGGATTATTAATTGAGTATTTTGATAGCGTTTGACCTCCATTATTAGTTAATTGAGTAACACTCATTTTGGAAAAATCCAAATTACCGTCGTAAATAATAGCTTCTCCTTGATTACCTTCAACAGTGCTTCCTCTCCTTTTTCCATCTGAACCGTAAACAGGATTATATAAAGCTCCATCAGGGTCAATCCCATTAATCGGATTATTCCCCATACCCAAATAAGGACTTGCATATTGTCCAGCAGGGTCAGTAGTTAACCACCGTCCAATTCTTCCATCCCAAAGACGCAGTTGAAACGCTTCTTTCCCAGTTTCTATATCTTTTTCTTGCCCTTGAAATTGGTATCTGTAGCCATTAGCACCAAAAATACGAAGTGGCATAGCCATCCCAAAAGGATAGTAATCTGTTGCGCCAACCAAAGCAACTGCATTTGTACCTTGTTTTGCAATCACTGCTCGTACATTGCCTAAATGGTCTGTGAGTTGGTAAACACTAGTGTTGCTAGGTTTTTTGTAAATACCTAGTCTGCTGGCTCCATAAATTGGAAGCTCTTGTAGTTGTTGGTTTTCGTAAATGGCTAATACACTGCCTGAGGCATCCAATACATAATCGGTTACTGTTTGCACTGTGTTTGTGTTGCTAATATAGGTAATTTTTTTGGTTCTAAAACCTTTGTCATTGTATAGAAATTGAACTATAGGTAGATTTGCTTTAGTGACTTTGGTTACCAAACCACTGGCATTGTATTCATATCTAATAATGTCATTTGGAGAAGATGTTGTAACATTTTCTCTATCTTCTATTAATTGTCCAATACTGTTGTAAATATAATTCTCTGTTGTAGTTTGGTTTTTAATATCTTCGGCATTGGTTAGTTGGGTGATGTTATCTTCAACTCTTTTTAATTGATTGGGTTTGCCTGTTTCATTATAATAATCGTAGGTAAGTTCATCCATTTTATTGGAGGTAATGCCACTGATAGTTTCGGTATTTTTATTTCTGTTTAAAGATTTTATGTTTCCATTGGCATCATAAGTAATGTTGGAAACCCTGTAATCATCATTTGCTAACGGGATTATTTTAGCCGAAAACGAACCAGTTGCTTCAAACCCTGCTTTCAATGTTATAGAATTTGTCGCTTCAACAGTTGTAGGGACTGTGAGTATTGAATTTAAAGTAACATCTGATGGAGTAGGAATTATATTTGGTTGTGCATTTGCATTGAAAATTGCTTCTTTAAGCCAATTGTTTTTATTGTACTTATAGGAATATTGCATTGGATTTGTTATCAAACCATCAATTTTGGTATTCCAAGTAATTCCCATAATGTTTCCATTGAATTGCTGCTCAAAAGGCGAGGGCATAGAAAACTTAGAATCTCTGTTATAATCACCATTATAATAATCAATGCTCATTCCGAATAAATCTTTGCCGTTTGGATTTAATGCTCTACCCTCTGGAATTAATGCTGAATCTTGAACCAAACTAGGGTGGTTGATTGCTTTTAATTGTCCAGCAAGATTGTAAATATAATCTATTTCTTGTAAATTATCTGCTAATATAGTTCTTTTTAAGGCTCCTGTTTCATAATAAGAATATTCTGCGTGGGGTATAAAAGTAGTATTATTTGCTGTTCTAGTTTCTACTTTTTCCAATTCTTGGGCAATATTATACGTATATTTATGCTCAAAATATTCAGCTGAATTGTATTTTTGATATATTACAGAGGTAACCTGGCTAGTTACAGGATCATACACATAATCTATTGTTTTTACCCCAAGTGTTGGGATGTTTTGTACAATCCATTTCACTCGCCCATATAAATCATAACTGTACCAAGTTTGGGAAATTTTATTTTGATTTTCATCTGTGTTGTATGTAGTAGCGACATTGCCTGCAAGAAATGATGGATTATGGTATTCTTGGTTTAATCCGTTTAAATTTGTTAAATCAGATGGATTGTTTAGAAAGTCGTATTCTGTGAAATGTTGTTCTTTGGTGCTTATGGAATGTGTGGATATAAAGCTATTGTCAACATCTCCATTGCTAAAAAAACTACCTTGTATAGTTCCTAAAAAACCACGATTATCAAGTATAAGTACACCACTTTCAATAGGTCTTCCAAATTCATCATAATTAGTATATGATATATCTTCATCATCTTCTTGTTGTGTGTTTTGTGAAAAACGAATTTGTCCGTCTTTTCTATATATGAATTTAGATTCTCCTTCATCTGGGCTTGTAGTTTCTAATAATTGACTTAGAGAATTGTATTTAAAAGTAGATTTACCTCTATCATAATGAACTACTTCTGGTGTTAGCTCAATCAATCCGTTAAAATTAAAACCAATTGGTTGATACGTTTTTGTTAGCAGTCCTGAATCATTGTAGTAATTGACACTAAAATCGTAATAATTAACTTTATAACGTATCCCAACAGCATCATTTTCAACAGGTTCTATTCTTTTAGTTACTTTGTCAATATAAGTGAGTGTTGAAGAATTAGTGAATATTTTGTTTCCAGTATATTCTATTCTATAAAATCCTGGTTTGGTAATATCACCATTAGGTAATTCTGTTTTTAAATCATAAATAATATAATTATTTGTACCTCCAAGTAAGCTTGCTGTTCCACCACAACCTTTTGGGATATGAATGTCTATATATTTTTGTTCTCCAATTAACGATAACACCCCATATTGTCTATGATCAGTAGCTTTTTCAGGAATCCCTGATCGAGCTGCAGCTAAGGTTTTACCATCAGTATCAGTAAAAACAACAGCTTCATTTCCATGAACATCCTCAACAATAGACTTTGTGGCTTTTAACCAGTTGATTTGTTTATTTGAATCAGTTAGTATAGTTTCAATTCCTTGATATGTATTTTTAATATCGGGGCTAACCTCAAAATAATTGTACCCATAAACATAATACATTTCTTGTGCTGCTGGGATAGAAAATGAATAGCCTTGTTTCCATTCTCCATTAATTTTATTACCACCAATGGTTTGTTTTACAGCCCCAGGATTTAACTTACTAAAAATAGTTCTTGAATATGGTCTGTTTGTAATATCTTGATAAGGTTCGTTTGTATTATAAGTGCTATAATACCAACCTAAAGTATTCGTTTCAGGATAAATTGTGCTTGGATTATAAATATCTCCAGAAGTAAAATCGGATTCTTGGAATAAGCTACCACCATTTTTTTTGATAAAATTATTTTTAAATTGAAAATTTAATGGCACTCCTTTATTTGTTATTGGTGCACTTAATGTTTGAAATGCGGGCCTACCTTGTAAGTCGTACATTATTTGTGTTGCCCAAGTTCGCGTTTCTTTAATATCAAAAGTTTGGGTTTGAATACCTTTTCCTAAATTGTCAAAATAACTTTTATAACTACCAATCAAGTTCCCTAAAATATCATAAGAAGCTGAACGAACCCAGTTGATATCCTCATAAGGTTCTTCACAACCATTATTAGTTGTAAAAGAATCAAATGGGCAAAAATCGAGGTTGTTAGTAACTTTTCCAGAAATAGGAGTTGTACTTGTTTCGGGTTGTGAATTATAATCACCAAAACCATCTCCATCAGAATCTGAGTAGTAATAAGTATAAGAAGAATTACCAGACTGATTGACTTCAATAGACCCTCTTAATTCTTGATTTTCCCCGTAAATGAGTATTATAGCATTTCTTGAATCTGGTGTAGTATTCTCTGTTAAAATTATATCGACATAGGACCAACCTTCCCCGATTGTAGAGACCCAATCTAAGTTTTCTTGATATTGAACTAGTTCTCTACACTCAAGGCTTGAAAATTGTAGGTAAACTCTTAGAGTTTGAGATGCAGAGCTTGCAGGTATATTATCGAAAGGCAATAGGTTTCTACCGTCATAACTTAATGTTAATGAGCAATTTTGAATATAATTTGATCTTCCAAAAGCACTAGAAACTAATAAAAAGCTTAATACAAATAAATAAAAATTCTTTTTTAGGTAGTATTTCAATAACTGTGTAAGTTTAAAAAGTTATTTTGAAAATTTTTGTCCCTTCAAAGACAAAAAAATTTTCGGAATAACTTTTTTAGTA
>MNYM01000016.1 GCA_001873065.1 Flavobacteriaceae bacterium CG2_30_31_66 | reverse complement strand
TTTCATCGACGTTAAAATAGTTTAAAATATCATCTTTTGTTTCGTTTGAAACTGCAATTAATGCGTCAGCCATTTCAATAGCTGTTTTTTCGATCCAAGACGAAGCGTCATAACCACGACCTAATTGTTCTCTTTTCCAAGGTCTTAATGGTTCTAAAGAATGTGTTGTGATAACTAGAGGAATACCATAGCAAAGCTTTGCGATAATTCCTGCAAAATGTGCATACCAAGTGTGGCAATGCACAATATCAGCATCAATAAAATCAGCATTCATGTGCAAACCAGTGCTCAAGGTTTTAAAAACTGCTTTTAATAAATCATCTGAATTATCAAAAATAGGATTTTCATAAGGAAAACCTTTTACTTGTAAATTTCCATCTGTAGAATCTTGATCGCCGAAACTTCGAATTTCAATTTTCATCAGTTTTGACAATTCTGCGGCTAGATATTCAACATGAACACCTGCACCACCATAAACGTAAGGAGGAAATTCTCTTGTAAAAAAAAGGGTTTTCATAAATAGTTGGTAGTTTTTTGCTTAATTGTTTGATTTTATTTACAGCCCATTAAGATATAAATTAGCAATAAAACTACAAAATATTATGAGAATGAATTTTAAAAGTTATAATTATTATCAGTTTGTTAAAAAAACTTGAATCATTTATAAAAACACTATTGATATTATAATGATAATTCAATTTAGTGATAAATAATGTAAATAAATATCATTATTACTTATAAATTTCTATGTTTATTAATTTCATCTTGTAATTGTCTGCGCAATTTTTGCTCTCTTTCAATGGCCTTTTTTCTGTAGGTTTCAAATTCTTGTTCGACGGAGGTAAGACCATCTTGAGCTTGTTTTGTGATCACATCGCTTTTTAAGAATTTAAAAACGAAGAAACCTAATCCCGAGCTAAGACCAATAATGATTGTCCATATAATAAAGTTGTAGGTGAACTTATTTAACGAAGCTCCAAAAAACGAAATTGAATTTTCTTTAAGCAAAGCATTATCCAATTCTAGAGTAGTTTGAGTGAGCGTTTCATTCAAATATGCAATATTTTCATGCTCATCTTTCAAAAGACTTTCAATGTCAACAAATGCTTTTTTTGATTTTTTTAATGAGTCCAATACGTTTTTTTTAAGTTTTAGAAATTCATCTTTATCTACAACTTTGTAGTTTTGGAAAGTTGACGAAATTTTAAAAATTTTATCAAATTGACCTTCAATAGTTTTTGGTTCAATAGTATCTATTTCCTGCGAAAAATTAGTTTGCACAGTTAAAAGCAATAAAATTGACGTAAAAAATAATTTCATCTCATTTTTGTTTTGAATTGTAAATGTATAAAAAAAACCCAAACATTTGTTTGGGTTTTATTATAAGCAAGTTTTATTATTTATTTGATTTTTTCTACAACTGCCTTAAAAGCTTGAGGATTGTTTACAGCTAAATCTGCTAAAACCTTACGGTTCAGCTCAATTTGATTGGCTTTTACTTTTCCTATAAACTGGGAGTAAGACATTCCATACAAACGAGCAGCAGCGTTGATACGCGTTATCCATAATGAACGGAAGTTTCTCTTATTGTTTTTGCGGTCTCTGTATGCATAAAGCATTCCTTTTTCTACCGCATTTTTTGCTACTGTATAAACGTTTTTTCTACGTCCGAAGTAACCTTTTGCTGCTTTCAAGATTTTTTTTCTTCTATTTCTTGAAGCTACTGAATTTACTGATCTTGGCATAATTCAAATTGTTTTTGTAGTGGGCGATTCTTGGGTTCAATAGTTAAAATTTTGAATTCTAAATTATAAACTTTGAATTCTTTTATTGCCTCACTCCATGGTTAAAAATATAATTCCCTCTAATTAAGTTTATTTTAAACTTAATTGTTTTAAAATGTTACTTTCATCAGACTTGTGTACTAAAGTATCATGAGTTAACTTTAACTTACGTTTGGTCGATTTCTTTGTTAAGATGTGACTTTTAAACGCATGTTTTCTTTTGATTTTACCTGTGCCAGTTAGTTTAAAACGTTTCTTAGCACTTGATTTGGTTTTCATTTTAGGCATTTCTCCTTCGTTTTTATCTTGCTTATAAATTTGTTTTATCTGAGCTCACCTCAGAATCGTGTTATTTTACTTTTTTAGGTGCAATAAACATAATCATACGTTTCCCTTCCAATTTTGGAAGTTGCTCTACTTTTCCTTGTTCTTCAAGATCTTGAGCCAGTCTTAACAATAAGATTTGTCCTTGTTCTTTAAAGATAATTGAACGTCCTTTAAAAAATACAAATGCTTTTAGTTTTGCGCCTTCTTGCAAAAACTTCAGGGCATTTTTCTTTTTAAATTCATAGTCATGTTCGTCAGTTTGAGGTCCAAAACGTATTTCTTTGATGGTAACTTTTGTTGCTTTCGCTTTTAAAACTTTTTCTCGTTTTTTTTGCTCGTACAAAAATTTCTTATAATCGATTATTTTACATACGGGAGGCTTTGCATTTGGGGATATTTCAACCAAATCAAGTTCCATTTCTCTAGCTAATAATTTAGCCTTCAATAAAGGGTAAACTCCAACTTCTACGTTTTCGCCTACAAGGCGAACTTCATCAACATATCGTATATTTTCATTAATTCGATGTTGATCTTCTTTGATGACTCTCAAAGGTCTACTAGACCTGGTTTTCTTAATTGCTATGACGTGTAATTTTAAGTTAAACTTATTTCTGTTTCCAGAATTTATTTGTCTTGTTTTTTTATTCTGACTTTAAAATATTAAAATTTCTTTAAAGTTTTGTTTTCTTCTTCTTTGATGAAAGATATAAATTCTTCAATTCTAAAAGTTCCTAAATCACCTTCACCGTGTTTTCTTACAGAAAGCGTTCTTGTTTCTTCCTCTTTTTCGCCCACAATCACCATAAAAGGTATTTTGTTAACTTCAGCGTCTCTAATTTTCCTACCAGTTTTCTCATTTCTGGTATCTAAGAGGGCGCGAATTTCGGAATTTTCTAGCGATTCTAAAACTTTTTCTGAATATTTTTGATATTTCTCACTGATTGGCAATAAGATAACCTGATCTGGAGTCAACCAAAGCGGGAAATTTCCTGCTGTATGCTCTAATAATACAGCAATAAATCGTTCCATAGAGCCAAAGGGTGCTCTATGAATCATCACAGGTCTGTGAAATTTATCATCAGCTCCTTTATAGGTTAAATCGAAACGCTTTGGTAAATTATAATCTACTTGAATGGTTCCTAGCTGCCAACTTCTGCCAATCGCATCTTTTACCATAAAGTCTAATTTTGGTCCGTAAAATGCTGCTTCACCCTCTTCAATAACAAAATTTAAGCCTTTGTCAGTTGCAGCACTGATGATGGCTTTTTCAGCCAATTCCCAAGTTTCAACATCACCTATATATTTATCAGGATTTTGCATATCTCTGATAGATACTTGTGCAGTGAAATCTTCAAAACCCAGAGAACCAAATACATACAGCACTAAATCAATCACATTTTTAAACTCTTGATCTAGTTGTTCAGGAGTACAAAATATGTGTGCATCATCTTGTGTAAATCCTCTAACACGGGTCAATCCATGCAATTCTCCACTTTGTTCGTACCTATAAACAGTTCCAAATTCTGCAAAGCGTTTTGGTAAATCTTTGTATGAGTAAGGTTTAAAGTTATATATTTCACAATGATGAGGACAGTTCATAGGTTTCAATAAAAACTCTTCATCCATTTTTGGAGTTTTGATTGATTGAAAACTATCAGCTCCATATTTTTCATAGTGACCAGAAGTGATGTACAATTCTTTTTGACCAATATGTGGCGTCATCACCATTTCATAACCAGCTTTTTTCTGTGCAGCTTTTAAGAAATTTTCCAAACGAGAACGCAAAGCAGCTCCTTTTGGCAACCATAAAGGCAAACCAGCGCCTACTTTTTGTGAAAATGTAAATAATTCTAACTCTTTTCCAAGTTTTCTGTGATCACGTTTTTTTGCTTCCTCGATCAATTCTAAATAATCAGTAAGCATTTTTTGTTTTGGGAAAGAAATACCATAAACACGCGTCAATTGATTATTTTTTTCGTCACCACGCCAATACGCGCCAGCTACGTTCATGATTTTTACAGCTTTGATAAATCCTGTATTTGGGATATGTCCTCCTCTACACAAATCAGTAAAAGTACTGTGGTCACAAAAAGTGATATCACCATCAATCAAATTTTCAATCAACTCTATTTTATAAGGATTGTTTTCTTTTTGATACAAAGCCAAGGCGTCAGCTTTAGAAACTTCACGCATTTTAAATTCATGCTTTCCACGCGCGATTTCTAAAAAGGAATCTTCAATTTTTTTAAAATCTTTTTCCGAAATAATTTCTTCGCCAAAATCTATATCATAATAAAATCCACTTTCAATAGCAGGACCAATAGTTAGTTTAGCATTTGGATAAAATTGTAAAATAGCTTCAGCTAAAACGTGAGCAGAAGAATGCCAAAAGGCTTTTTTTCCATTTACATCATCAAACGTATACAATATAAGTGTTCCATCTGTTGTCAGCGGAGTAGAAGTTTCAATAGTTTTTTCGTTAAAACTTGCTGAAATCACATTTCTTGCCAGTCCTTCACTAATGCTTTTGGCAACATCCATAAGAGTGCTATTGATAGCGAATTCTTTGATACTTCCGTCAGGTAAGGTTATTTTGATCATTATTGATGATTAATTTAAAAGGCAAAGATATTAGAAAAGGATATTTCTTACAATGATTTCATAGATATCTTATCAAATCTTTCTAAGGATGTATTTGTTTCTTCCGTAAAATTTAATGTATTATATGCTTAATAATTAAAGGATGATGTTATTTCGAATTTTTTTTTAAAATACAATTCTCTGAAAATAAGCTTAATAATAAAAAAGTACGATTTCTTATTAACTTTTCTTCTAAAATATTTGTTTATGATTGATAAAGAGTATTATCTTTGCAGTCCCAAAAATATAGGTACGTTCACAGTAAAGAGAAAATAGAGGGGTATGAAAAAAAAATAATTTTTTTCTTGTCAGAATAAAAAAGAGTTTTATATTTGCACCCGCTAAGAGAGATAGGGGTTAAAATTACAGAGAGATTTTGGAATGATTCAGGTTAAAAAAGTCAGTTAGTTCGATTCTAACATTTCTGCAAGAGTTTTGAGTTAAGTACTTTTAATGAGTAATTTAATAGAGACAAAGTTCATTGAAAA
>MNYM01000017.1 GCA_001873065.1 Flavobacteriaceae bacterium CG2_30_31_66 | reverse complement strand
CGTCAATTGGCACCAACATTGGTTATCAGGAAAAGATATACAAGAACAATGCTTGCATGAAATTGCGGCTTATCAAAACAACAAAATATGAGTAATACATTAGAAAGTTTAAGAGCGGAAATCGCAACTTTAGTATCAGAATATGCAAAAGTACAATATGCACCAAAAGCTTTTATTCCTGGAGTGTCAGTAGTGCCTCCTTCAGGAAAGTTATTGGGTGAAGAAGAATTGCAAAACATGGTAGCCGCTTCTTTGGATGGTTGGTTGACCACAGGAAGATTCAACAAATTGTTTGAAGAAAAATTAGCCCAATTCTTAGGGGTAAAATACTGTTTGTCTGTGAATTCAGGTTCCTCAGCAAACTTAGTAGCGTTCAGTACGATTACTTCTCCAAAATTGGGTGACAGGGCCGTGAAAAAAGGTGATGAAGTGATTGGCGTTGCTGCAGGTTTTCCAACCACCGTAAACCCTATAGTGCAATTTGGCGCGATACCAGTGTTTGTGGATGTAGATATCAAAACGCACAACGTGAATGCCGATTTGATTGAAGCTGCCATTACACCCAAAACCAAAGCCATTATGTTGGCACATGCTTTAGGAAATCCTTTCAATGTAGCCAAAGTAAAGGAAATTTGTGACAAATATAATTTATGGTTGATTGAAGATACCTGCGATGCATTGGGCGCAGAATTCAATGGACAAAAATGTGGTACTTTTGGGGATATTGGGACGTTAAGTTTTTATCCAGCACACCACATGACCATGGGCGAAGGGGGAGCCGTGTTTATGAACAATCCAGAATTGAAAGTGATTGCAGAATCTTTTAGAGATTGGGGTAGAGACTGTTATTGCCCACCAGGATGTGATAATACTTGTGGCTGTCGTTTTGAACAAAAACATGGGGACTTGCCTTTTGGATACGACCACAAATATGTGTATTCCCATTCAGGATACAATTTGAAAATTACGGATATGCAAGCGGCTTGTGGTTTGGCGCAATTAGACAAGTTGGATTTTTTTATCCAACGTAGAAGAGAAAATTATGCGTATTTAAGAAGCCGTTTGGAAACGTTGACAGATTTCTTAGAATTGCCTGAGCCAACACCCAATAGCAACCCATCTTGGTTTGGTTTTCCATTGACCGTAAAAGAAGGTGCAGGTGTTACTAGAGTAGCATTGACCCGCTTTTTAGACGATAACAAAATTGGCTCTCGTTTGTTATTTGCAGGGAACTTGCTAAAACAACCCTATTTTAAAGATATTGAGTATCGAGTGGTGGGCGAATTGACTCATACAGATACTACCATGAACAATACCTTTTGGATTGGGGTACAACCTGCCTTGACCAACGAGCAATTGGATTTTGTGGCTGATAAATTGGAAGAGTTTTTTGGATTAAATTTTTAAGGAATTGAAAAATAAGATACTCATTACAGGAATTAATGGCTTCCTCGGAAGCCATTTGGCAAAGCATCTTAAAGCAACTTTTGAAGTTATTGGCTTGGAATATCGAATTGATAACCTACACAGAATTGAAAACGAGGGTTTTACCGTTTATGAAAGTCATGAAGCTAACCTAGAAAATATTTTCAAAGAACATTCTTTTTATGCGGTACTTCACGTAGCTACAATATATAGAAGACAAGACGAACCCATTTTAGATTTACTAAAAACCAATATCAATTTACCTGTTAGGTTGATAGAGCTGGCAATCAAATACAACGTAAAGCTATTTTTAAATACTGATAGTTTTTTCAATGATGCAAAATATACATATTCTTATTTGTCAGATTATACTTTATCAAAAAAGCATTCTTTAGAATGGATTAAATTGTTAGCTACAAATTCTTCTTGTAAATTGGCAAACATGAAAATTTTTCACATGTATGGTGAAAATGATGCACCTGGAAAATTCATTCCATTTTTAATTGAAAAAATTAAAAGCAATCAACCTACATTAGATTTAACTCCCGGTGAACAAACAAGAGATTTTATATATGTAAAAGATGTAGCAACAGCTTTTGAAAAAGTGTTATGTAATTTTGATGTATTATATCAATACCAAGAATTTGAAGTTGGAACTGGGAAAAGTATTACCATAAGAGAATTGGCAACACTTATTAAAGAAATTACTAACTCACAGACTAATTTAATTTTTGGTGGAATACCTTATAGAGATGGAGAGATTATGGAATCTTATAATGATATTTCTTGTTTAAAAAAGTTGGATTGGATGCCAAAAACATCAATAAAAGAGGGATTGTTAGAAGTGATTAAGTTTCAAAAAATTAGAACATAAAAGTTAATAATCAAATTGTTATGAGGGTTTTGTATGCCTTAGAGAGTGACTCTGTTGATAGTGTTACCAATTTTATAAATAGTGGCAATGAGTACCCAAAAACCTATATCTGGTGGGATTATATTAATCCAGATTCACGTTTTAAAATTGTTTTTATAAAAAGCAGAAAAGGAAATAAGATTGTAGAATTTATCGGGCGAACATTTTTGATAAGACATTTACAATATCAAATTGATGTTATTAGAAGACAAAATGAATACGATGCTATCTTTTGCAGTTTAGATCATTTTCATGTGCTAATCTATTTGTGTAGATTATTAGGAATTGTAAAAAAACCAATTTTTGGGATTGCTCATTATTCATTCAATTATAAAGTTTCTAGTGAGAAGTGGATTTGGAAGTACCGATGGAGAGTCTATAGCTTTATAGCTATTCGAGGGTTCGATTATTTGGCTTTCTTTTACGAAAATCTTTTGAAAAAATCACTCGAAATAAATAATTTACCAGCAAAAGCGAGAAATATTATAGAATGGGGCGCTGACGTTGATTTTTTTGACAACTACGTTCAAGATTTTGATAAAGAGTTAAAAGAACCCTATTTTATGTCTATTGGAAGTTCGAATAGAGATTATAAATTATTAGTTGAAGCTTTTAGAGAGAATTCACATAAATTAAAGATATATCAAAAACTTGGCCTTTTTTCAACTAAAAATGTACAAATACCTGCTAATGTTTATTTCGATGATGAGTTAGAGAATGGTAAAAATTTAGAAAAACATCAACTCATTCGCAAGGCATACAAAGAGTCTTATGCGGTTTTGATTCCATTAGAAAGGCAATTTGATAATTTAACAGGTGTCACAGTTTTACTTGAAGCTATTGCCTGTGGAAAAGCAGTGGTTGTTACAGACAATGTATTGTTGCCCTTTGATGTAGAAAAGGAAGGAATAGGAATTAAAGTAAAATATGGAGATAAACAAGGCTGGATAGATGCTGTCAATTTTTTAGTAGCCCATCCTGAAGAAACCAAAATTATGGGTGAAAGAGCCTACCAATTAGCAAAAAATAAATTTAATTACAATAATTATAGGGAAAAATTATTTAATGAGTTTGCAAAGTTTTCTGAAACGTATAAATTAAATTAAAAATGAGTACAGCAAAGCGTGTTATGGTCAATTCTTCATTTTTATACATGAAAATGATATTAACGTTGTTTATCTCTCTGTATACTACCAGGGTTATATTGATTGCTCTTGGTAGCTCAGATTTTGGTCTTTACACTGTTATTACTGGGTTTACAGTAATGTTAACTTTTTTTAACGCCACATTAGCCGCTTCCTCACAAAGATTTATGGCTGTAGCTCAGGGGGAAAATATTTATACGAAACAACTATCTGTTTTTAACATTAGTATTTTGTTACACATATTTGCAGCACTAATCATTGCATTGATCCTTATAATTTTGGGATTTTATATTTTTGATGGTTTTTTAAATATTGACACCTCTAGAATTGAAAGTGCAAAAATTGTATACAACTTTGTGATTATAACTACAGTATTCAGTATTTTATCAGTACCATTCGATGCTGCTGTAAATGCACACGAAAAAATGATCTTTGTTGCCATACTTGGTTTTTGTGAAGCTATATTAAAATTGACAGCAGCTTTGATTTTAACATATTTAAATATGGATAAACTTATTTTATATGGTGGTTTACTTACAATTATTAGCTCTCTTCTTTTTATTAGTAAGGCAATTTACGTTTCTAGAAATTTTAAAGAGGCAATATTTAAGCCAAAGACCTATTATGATAAATTCTTATTTAAAGAGATGCTAACTTTTTCAGGTTGGGGTTTTTTAACAAGCACTGTGTCTATGGTTGCAGGTTATGGTCAAAATATTTTGATTAACATTTATTTTGGTACTGCTGTCAATGCAGCGCAAGGAGTAGCGAGTCAAGTTGTAGGGCAGGTAGGTTCAATAACTAATGTGTTTTTAACTGCATTGACTCCTGTAATTTATAAAAGTGAAGGTGCCTCAAACAAAACTTTGCTATTGCAGTCAATAAAATCAGGTAGTAAAATAGCATTTATGTCTTTTGCTCTTATTGCCGTTCCTATCATTATTGAAATGGATTTTCTTTTTAAATTTTGGTTAAAAACAGTGCCTGATTATACCATAATATTTTGCAGATTACTTTTGGTTACCTATATATTAGCACAATTAACAATTACATTAAACTCAGCAATTTCTGCAACTGGTAGAATTAAAAATTTCACCATTTTTTTTTCAATTGCAGGGATGACTCCAATTATTGTAAGTTTTATTTTATTTATAATGGGGTATGATGTGACCTTTTTATACATTACCTATTTAGTGTATGAATTATTTAGACTCTTTTTTTTACTGTATTTTGGCAAAATAATATGTGGATTATCTATTAGAGATTATTTGAGTGATGTTATTTTTAAATGTCTATTCATCACCATTCTCATATTGCCTGTTTTGTTTTTTATACATTATAACATGGATGAAAGTTTTCTAAGATTAGGTGTTGTATTTTTATGCTCTTTTACATTGAATATCATTTTGTACTATTTTTGGGGATTGTCGAATAGAGAAAAAGAAATTATTACGAATTTATATCAAGGAGCGAAGTTATTTTTGAAAAAAAATTAGATAATTTTTTAATTTAATTATAGTATTATAATAAATATTAAAAAATAAAATAAAATCAATAATAAATAAGTTATGATTACAGGATCTGGAGAGATGTTATCACGATAAAAAAAGGGGGAACAATTAAAAATAGATTTATTATCGGTCTCCATGTATCATTGAAAAATATTAATTTTAATAAAATTTTATTTGTGTTTTTGATGTTACTGTAAATATGATTAATAATAAAATTTAAAATATGATTTCTATAGTAATTCCGATATACAACAAGGCACACACAATTGTTGATACATTGCAAACTGTCTTAAATCAGTCATTTACTGATTTTGAAGTTCTTTTGATAGATGACGGATCAACAGATGATAGTCTGAAAGTTATTAAAGAATTATTGTTAGACAAGCGTTTTCGGATTATTTCACAAACAAATCAAGGAGTGAGTGCTTCTAGAAATAGGGGTGTTGAAGAATCAAAATATGAATTGATTGCTTTTTTAGATGCAGATGATCAATGGTTTCCTGACTATTTAAAAAAGATGGTTGAAACCATTCATAATTTTCCAGATTGTGTAATGTATAATTGTGCTGGTATAGTTAGAAATGCGGATGGATCAAAATCTAATAGAATTGCGATAAAATATATAGACACGATATCTACAATAAATTTCTTTGAAAATCCACATGTTTTTCTCCATACTAGTGCTACTATTGTAAAGAAAGCAGTATTCAATACTTTAGGCGGTTTTCCACTTAGTATAAAAAGAAATGAAGACTTTGCATTGTTTTATTCCATTGCATTATATGGAAAAGTAGGGTATTGTGGTTACCCCTTAAGTATCTATATTGGAGGTGTTGAAGGGCAAGCAACAAGTACACCGTTTATAAAAGTCATGGAGCATATTGCAAAGAGATACAATCATGTGCATCAAAACTACTTATTAGCCGGAAAAAAAAATAGAGCCTATTTGATATTTTTAAAATACGAATTAAGGCATTTATTTAAGATAATTTTAATAGACGAAGGTAGTAAAATTGTCGAAAAGATGATGAATCTTTTAGATTATGATATTATTCAACAGTTTTCTAATTTCGAAATTTCACTCTATAAAAATATCAGGTTAAAGTCTTTAACTTTTTTATTTATTACCATTACAAAACTTCGATGGAGGCTCAGAGGATACCCAAGAGTGGGTAAATAAATTAAAAGAAATACAAATTATGATTCAATCAAAAGAAGACCTAAAACATTACATCTCAGAAGACGCAAAACAATATCCTGCTAATAGATTTGGTGATAGCATTTTGGAGCGCCCAAAGCATATGATAAAGAGGTATCTCTATTTTTTACGGAAGGCGGAATATGCAGTCAATGTATTACAAAATAAAAAATCGATCATCGCAACTTTTGGCAAAATTGCGCAAATTTATTATCACTATAGAATGCGTAAATTATCTTGGAAATTGGGTTTTCAATTCTTTGAGAACGTTCTGGGACCGGGAGTTAAAATATATGCATATGGCACGATAATTATAAATCCTGGAGCTTCCATTGGTAAAAACTGTACAATTTATCCAGGAGTCACTATTGGAGGTAAAGGTAAAAATGAATACCCGACAATTGGTGATCATTGTTTTATTGGTTTAGGAGTTAAAATTTTAGGGGGGGTTACTATTGGTGATAATGTTTACATTGCGCCAAATGCGGTAGTAGTAAAAGACATAGAATCTAATAGCATAGTAGGCGGCATTCCTGCCAGAAAACTAAAATAAACGCAGAGTGCTATTGGTTTAAAAAAACATAATGAAAAAAATTACTTTAAAGAAAATAAAAAATAAATTATGGAGTAAATTGGTGAAATTTACTTTTGGAAAAAAATTGTTTGCTTTTATCTACAAATCGTATTGGCATTATTTATTTACTAAAAGTAAGGAATTAACGTCAAGTTTATCGTATTTTACAGCAATGCCTAATTCAGGAGCAGGTATTGGACATCAAATGGCAAACTGGATTTCAGGATATTGGTTTGCAAAGCAGTTCGGAGTCGCATTTGCTCATAGCCCATTTTCTTCAACTCAATGGGAAGTATTTTTAGGTTTCGGTGAAGATGAAATAATGTTGCAAAAACTAATAAATAAAAAAGGATATAAAAAAGTTAAATTACCACTATTTGATGAAAATAATCTTAAAGAGTTGAGTTTGATTCAAAAAATCATAAATTCTTACAAAGGCAAAAAAGTAGTTTTTGTTTGTGAACAAGATCAATTTTATAGAGACCAATTTGGCGTAATCAAAGAAATACAACAAAAGTTTTATAATTCTCCTTCAAGAAAAGAAGATAAGCTATTATTCGATTTGAATGCCTATAATATTGCCATTCATGTAAGACGAGGAGACATTGTTGCAGGTCAAAATAAAATTGATAATCATACTATGCGTTGGATGAATAATGAATATTTTTTAAATACCTTACAAAACACACTAGATTTTATTAATACAGATAAAAAAATTTGTATTTATTTATTTTCTCAAGGTAAAAAAGAAGATTTTATTGAATTTGAACAATTTTCTAATTTAATCTATTGTCTAGATATGGGAGCAATAGATTCTTTTTTACATATGGTTTATGCGGATGTGTTGATAACGAGTAAAAGTTCATTTTCTTATAAGCCTGCTTTATTAAACAAAGGATTAAAGATTGTTCCAACTAATTTTTGGCACGGTTATCCAAGTACTAATGATTGGATACAAGTCAATAATGAAGGGATGCTATTAACTTATAAAACATGATATTATGCATAAATATACCATATTTGTATTAAAAGCAAGCCGAAAAATATACAGCTCTCTATTGGGTGGTGTAGATTTTAAGGCAACAGATTCTGAGAAAAATCCCGATGTTGCAGGCCAATTACTATACAACTTGCTACTAAAAGATGAGCCTTGTATGATTACTCGTTTTGGTAGTACGGAATTGACGTGTATGTACAATTATCTCGGAGTTTTAAACAAAAATAACAATTATCTAAAGTTTATACAAGGGAAAACACCTCCATTATGGTGGGAGCCAGCCATACTTAAGCAAATGCAAACGTATTCTGGTTTTTTTCCGCCAACCAAAGATAAAATAGAACAATTTTGTGAATTAATGTTGCAAGAAATACCTCAAGCAGATATTTTAGGCTCTTGGTTAACCCTAGAAAAGCAATTTGAGTCCTATTTAAACGCTTCAAAAGTGCACTTTCAGTTGCTGGAGCCATTTTGGTCGCAAACACCTTGGACAAAGGCATTGGAAGGCAAAAAAGTATTAGTTGTACATCCTTTTGCAGAGACTATTGTACGTCAATATATGCACAGAAAACTATTGTTTAAAAATCAAGATGTATTGCCAAAGTTCCAATCATTACAGGTAATACAAGCCGTTCAAAGCTTGGGCGAGGGAGATACTCGTTTTAATGATTGGTTTGAGGCGTTGGATTTTATGAAAAACAAGATTGATGTCAGTGATTACGATGTTTGTTTAATAGGTGCTGGTGCTTATGGATTTCCTTTGGCAGCTCACGTAAAACGTAGTGGGAAAAAAGCAGTACATTTGGGGGGTGCCTTGCAATTGTTGTTTGGTATAAAGGGCAAACGTTGGGAAGACCCCAACTATGGGGTAAAAGAATGGGGTATACCCTATGGTAGTTACACTAATCTAATCAATGAATATTGGGTGAGACCAAACGATCAGTTAAAACCTAAAAATGCAGAGCAAGTTGAAGGAGCTTGTTATTGGTAACCTTACTAAGTAAAAATGAAAAACATTATTTTTCTTATACTGAATTGGATTAATGCTGCTTATCTTAAAATATTTTTAGGAAATACTTTATTTAAAGAAAAGTCTCGATTTATTTTTGTGAAAATATCTGAAACGCTCAGAAATCAAAATAAAATCAAAATCAACTCTTCAGTTGTAGAGAAAAGTGTATTTAAAATTAAAGGAGAAAAAAATGAAATTGATATTAACGGGTCATTAATTTCTAATAGTAAAGTTAGCATTACAGGATCAAATAATAGGTTAATTATAGCTAATAACACCAAAATAAGAGAGGTAATTATTATTATAAGAGGTAATAATTGTATTATTGAAATTGGAGAAAATACCACTTTTGGTGGTGCACGGATTGTAAATGTAGGAATTGACAATAGTATTACTATTGGTGAAAACTGTTTGTTTTCCGATCATATTGAAATTTGGGCAAGTGATACGCATTCTATTTTTAATGAAGATGATGTAATGATTAACCACGAAAAACCAATTGTTATTAATGACAGCGTTTGGGTTGGTAGTAGGGTTATCATTTTAAAAGGAGTAACTATTGGAGCAAGCAGTGTGATTGGAATGGGAAGTATGGTTACCAAGGATATAGATGCAAATTCTATTAATGTAGGAAGTCCTGCAAAGAAAGTTAAAGAAAATATACATTGGAAACTAGACTATAAAGATATATTATGAGAGTATTGCATATTTTTAATGAATTAAAATTTTCAGGTGCAGAGATCATGTATGTTGATGCAGCTAGCATATTTCAAGAAAAGGGTTGTGAATTAACAGCCATGGCAACTGGAACGAACATTGGAGAATATTCAACTTATTTTGAAAATGCTGGTTATACAGTAATACATAAACCTATGCCAGCTATTAGAAATTATTTTAAGCGTATCGTTTATTACAAAAATATTACAAAATACCTAAAAGAAAACGCTTATGATGTTGTTCATATTCATAGCTCTGCTGCACGTTGGGGTTTTGCATTTTGTGCTTGGTTAGCCAATGTAAAATCTGTGTATACATTTCATAATGTTTTTAAATCAAGGAAAATAACGTACCCTTACCATTATTTATTGAGATGGTCTGCAAAGAATATTTTTAAATGTTCCTTTCATACCATCAGTGATTCTGTTTTCGAAAACGAGTTAAAATATTATTTTAATAAAACTAATAAAATTTATAATTGGTATGGAGATCATCGTTATTATCCATCATCAGTAGGCGAAAAATTAGCAACCAGGATTGAATTAGATATTGATGAAGAAGCATTTGTGCTTATTTCTGTAGGAGGCTGTAGCCCTGTAAAAAGACATTCAGATATTATTAAGGCGCTACCAATCATCCTCAAAAAACATCCTAACGCTTTATACTTGCATCTGGGAAAAGGGATTTCTGAAAATGCTGAGATGAAATTGGCACAAGAATTAGGGGTATCTGAACACATATTATTTTGTGGAAATGTTACCAATGTTAGAACGTATTTAATTGCTGCTGATATTTATCTCATGCCAAGTAAATTCGAGGGAATACCTATAACTACAATAGAAACTATGGCAACTGGAATACCTTGTATATTATATGATGTTCCTGGTTTGCGTGATTTCAATAAAGATGCAAAAACAGCTATTTTAATTGAAGAAGATTTTACTATTCTAGCTCAAGAAGTGATAGATTTACATGGTGATACAAAAAAAATACAGGCTATTACTCAAAGTGCTTTGTTGAATGTCGCTAATTTATACAATATGAAAAAGAATGCTTTAAATATTTTTAATTTGTACCATTAGTATGATAAAAATCAAAGACATTTATTTTTTATTTTTTGTTCTTATAACTATCCTATCAGTTAATAATTGGACATCTCTGCCCATAGGAAATACTTTTTTTTGGTGGGCGGTTCAGATTTTGTTTTTTATTACCGTTTTGGTTACAAAAAAAAACTTTTACAATCCACTAAATAAAAAAAATAATTTCCCCATAATCTTATTTTTATTTTGGATGTTCATTTGTATTGTACGTGGTTGTTTTGTTGCGGAAAATTATTGGGAATGGAAAAATTTAGTGACTACCTCATTTGTGTTATTACTAGGTTTGGTGGTTTTTGTTTTTGAAAATCCAATACTAAATCAATTTTTATTAAATAAGTGGTTTAAATTCATATTACCGCTGTTTTTTATTTCTATTTTGTTCACTACAGGTGATGCCTATGGGCATTATTTAGCACCCATCTTACTCTTATTACTAGTATTTCCGCTGCTTACAAAAAAATGGAAGATCATAGTTGTTTTTTTAACACTTTTTGTCATTGTAATGGCGCAAACAGCCCGTAGTAATGTCATAAAGTTTTCTGTGGCATTATTTATGGGGAGTTTGATATATTATTTTCGATTTTTTTTTAGCAAAAAAGTCTTTACTATATTAAGATTAGTTTTTTTATTGGCTCCGATAGTTCTTTTTACTTTGGGAATTTTGGGTATATTTAATGTTTTTAAAATGTCGGAGTATATTGAAGGAGATTATAAAGCAAAAGTAGAAGTAGATGGTAAAATTAGTGAAGAATCCTTGACAGTAGATACAAGAACAGGTTTATATATTGAAGTTTTAACGTCTGCGGTAAAAAATGATTACATATTGTTGGGCAGAACCCCAGCTAGAGGCAATGATTCATTGGCTTTTGGTGAGTTTTTGGCGGTAGAATTAAATACTGGAAAAAGTGAGCGATTCGGGAATGAAGTGTCCATTTTAAATGTGTTTACTTGGACTGGTGTGGTAGGTGTTGTATTGTACTTTTTTATTTTTTTTAGGGCATCTTACCTCGCTATTCATAAATCAAATAATATTTTTATAAAAATTATTGGTTTGTTTGTTGCCTTTAGATGGCTGTATGCTTGGGTAGAAGATTTTAGCCGTTTTGATATGTCTAATATCATCCTTTGGATGTTAATTAGCATGTGTTTTTCAATTGAATTTAGGAATATGACAAATTTTGAATTTAAATTATGGGTTCGTGGTATTTTTTCGGAAAAGTTTAAAAAATTATCGAAACTAACTCAAAATAATAATCGATCTATTTAATCACTATGAAAACCTTAAATATGTCAAAACCATTATTATGTTGAGAAAAAATAATTTTAAAAACAACATGATATATTTAAAAATTATAATAATTAAACTACACTAATTATGAGTACAAGACCACTATTTATTACTTTTCCAGTTGACTTAGGAAACACAACATATGAATCAAATTTGGTTGAGTTGTTTTCTGATAATATTGATTTTTTTCGATTTGCACCCGAACACGTGGGTAAAAAAAACAGCTTAAATAAAAGTATTTTGTACAGGTTAAAGTCAATGTTTAAACTGAGAAAAGAAGTGAGAGCGGTTTCTAAAAAAGGAGGAAAAGTAATTTTTCATGGTATAAGTCCTGCCTTATTTTCTTTTGGGGCCTGGAAATCGGATAATGTTTTAATTATTGTAGATTGGACTAGAGAGCTTTATCCCTCTGTTCTTGGTAAGGAAAGAAAAAAAGGCATTATGTTTCCAATTCATAAAAAGATTCTTGAGCATTGCCCTAAAATTGCTTGTTGGACTGAAGCTGTTATGGAAAATATGATTACTTTTTATAAAATACCACCCACACAACTTTACAGACTTCCTGCCCCCTTTTTATTAGAAAAATTAAGTATGATTCCTAGGGTAACTCCAAAATTGCCACGAGTACTTTTTATTGGTGGAGACTGGTTGAGAAAAGGAGGGGATATTATTCAATCTTCATGGGAATCTAATTTGAAGACAAAATGTAAATTAACAATATTAACAACGAATACCAATATAAGTATTGATGGAGTTCAAATATTAAACAATATACGATATGGAACTCCAGAACATTGGGAGATATTTGAGCAAAATGATATTTTAATTTTACCTACTCGCATTGATTCGTATCCTCAAGTAATAGGAGAGGCAGCAGCAGCAGGTTTAGCTGTTGTAACCACAAAATTTGCATTGGGAGCTAAGGATGTAATCATACATGGGGAGTCTGGTTATATTGCAGAAAGTCCAGAAGATAGTATCCGTTTTCTTGAAGAGCTACTTGACAATCCATCTAAGATTGATCAATTTAAGAATATAGGTTATACCCATATGTTGGCAAAGTTTTCAAAGTCTGAAATAAGAAAAAAGTATTTTGAAATTATTGACTTATAGCTGCATACATATTCGCTTTGTTATTACCATATTAGTAAAAATTAATTCTATTTAATGATGTTAAAAATTGCCATACTTATTACTTCCCACAACAGAAAAAACTTAACGTTGAAATGTCTTTCCTATCTATTTGCTCAAAAAGCACTTGGTAGTGAATATGAATTTCAGGTATTTTTGGTAGATGATGCCTCAACCGACGGTACAGGTAAAGCTGTTGCTGAGCAATTCCCAGTGGTACATTTGGTTTTGGGAACTGGTAGCTTATATTGGAATAGAGGCATGCACTTGGCATGGCAAGAAGCTGTTGCCTCAGGTCAAAATTTTGATTATTATTTATGGTTAAATGATGATGTGGTTTTGTATGAGAATGCAATATTACATTTGTTAAATTGTGCTAATCAATCTGAAGAAAAAGGTATTATTTGTGGTGTGTTTGAAAGTGAAAAGCATTCAAATAGTATTAGTTATGGTGGAGGGAATATGAAAGGAAAAGTATATTACCCCAATGAATTAAAAATAAAAGAATTGCAAGAATGTACTATAATTAATGGAAATTGTGTATTGATTCCGGAATATGTATTTACAATAGTGGGTTTTATAGATCCTATTTTCCCACATTCTTTGGGCGATCATGATTATGCCTTGAGAGCCAATAAAAAAGGAATTAAATCTTATACTTCTCAGGAGTTTATTGGTCATTGTAGTAAGAATGCGTCTCTACCAAAGTGGTGTCTTCCTGAAGTTTCCTTAACAAAAAGGATACAATCATTGTATTCGCCTTTAGGAAATAGCCACCCCTACTATTATACCATTTATATCAACAGACATTTTGGGTTGTTCAAAGCTGTTAAAAATTTCATTACCATTCATATCCGTGTTTTATTCCCAAGCTTATGGAAAAGTTAAAAGAAGAAGTATTTCAAGTAGATAGTGCTATTGTGCAAAAAGCCAGAGCACTTGATAATTATGTGATTGTAGAAGATGATAAAAAGGTTGGAGATGAAGATCCAATTTGTGCGGTATATTTTGCAAGTAATTATATCTATTACCCTAATACTGAGGAAACTTTTAAAAAGGCTATTTTAGATAAAAATCGATTTGAATGGTGGAATTTGAAACATCCAAAAGCCACCAAACATATTTTTATACGGGATATTTATAAGCAGTGGTATTTGCATGGCATTAATAATCAGTTGAATTCTTTAGAAAAGTTAGCCGAATTTTTAGAAAAGGAGGTTAAAGGGTATACCTCCTATTTTATTGGAAGCTCTGCTGGGGGGTATTTAGCCGTATTATTGGGTAGTCTCTTGAACGTAAGCCGAATTTATGCCTTTAACAATCAATTTTATTTGCACGATTTATTAGAGACATCATCAGCTGCTATAGACCCATTGATTTTTAGAGAACAACACAATCCAATTATAAATAAGTATTATACTATTAAAGAGTTTATTAAAGAGCCTAAAAATGTGTATTATTTTCATTCTAATAGAAGTGATTGGGATGTAAGGCAGTTTAATGCGGTACGAGATGTTAATATGCATGTTGTTTCTGTAAATACCAATATTCATGGCATACCTTTATTAAAAAATAATTTGATAACGTTATTTTCTTTAGATGCGCCAGAATTAGAGAAGTTGGCAAAAAAGCCTTTAAACCCAATAAAGTTTTCTATAAAAATCATTGGTTTTTTTGAAACAATGCTATTTTTATTTACATTATTACCCAATGCTTATAACAGATGGATCTACAATCCTATCATTAGTTTTTTTAAAAATAAAAAGTAGTATCGTATGAGTTCAAAATTATCACAAATACTTCACAAAATAGTAAAGTCAACCATTCATTTGAAACCGACAAGTAGCATTGAGGCAGGCAGCATTATTAAAGAACATTTAGTGTCTCAAGACCCTTGTATGATAGCCCGTTTTGGTTCTACTGAGATCAAAGCTATTATTTACCCAAATACGCCATTTTTTTTGAAAGGAGTGCTTAAAAAAATGATGAATTATAATGCAACTACGAAGGAGTTTTCCAATATGAAAATACTTTCTGGGTTTTTTCCGTCTAATTCTCAAACCATCACACGGTTTTCTGAGTTAATGTACCAAGATATGAAATTATTGGATGTATTGGGTTCTTGGCGGTTTGAAGAACGTTTCTTAGTATCTCATTTTAAAAAATCAACTATTGTAAAATTAGATGCCTTAGAGCCCTATTTGCAGAAAAATCCTTGGTCGGAAGCTTTAGAGGGCAAAAAAGTATTGGTCATACACCCTTTTAATAAAACCATTGAACAGCAATACCATAATAAAAGAACGTTGTTGTTTAGAGACCCACGCGTATTACCTGCATTTGCATCCTTACAAACTATCAAGGCTGTACAAACCTTGGCAGGGAATAAAGTAGCGTTTAAGGATTGGTTTGAAGCCTTGGATTTTATGAAAAAGCAAATTGATCAAAAAGATTTTGACATTGCTATTATTGGCGCTGGTGCTTATGGTTTTCCATTGGCAGCGCATATTAAAAGAATGGGTAAAAAAGCCATTCATATGGGGGGACCTACCCAAATGTTATTTGGTATAAAGGGAAAGCGTTGGGTAGATAACCCAAAATTTAAGGATATTATCAATGAGCATTTTATAGTGCCTAGTGATGAGGATGTTATTAAAGATGCCACTAAAGTCGAGGATGGCTGTTATTGGTAAAAATATTTAAACTATGAAAAATTTTATGGTATGACATTAGCTCCAATAGCTCTTTTTACCTACAATCGTTTGGAAGAGACCCAACAAAATATAGCTGCACTGCAAAAAAACTTTCTTGCCAAAGAAAGTGAATTGTTTATTTTTTCAGATGGACCTAAAAACGAAGAAAGTAAAAAAAAAATACAAGAACTTAGATTATTTTTAAAAACAGTTACTGGTTTTAAAAAAATTATAATTTTTGAATCTAATGAGAATAAAGGCTTGGCAAATTCTATAATTTCAGGTGTTACAACACTATTACAACAGTATGAAAGGGTTATTGTTTTGGAAGATGACTTGGTTACTACTTCTAATTTTTTAAGTTTTATGAATGGAGCATTGGATTATTTTTCAAACAACAATTCAATCTATACTGTTAACGGATATTCACCATATGTAAAAAAAATTGATCTAGATTCATATTATCTTCATAGCAGGTGTTTTCCCTGGGGTTGGGCAACTTGGAAAAGATGTTGGAATGAAAACTTTTTTGATATTGAAAGTATGGAAAAATATATTTCAGAAAATTCTAACATACTAAATAAATTTAAAAAAAGCATAGGAGAAGATGCCCCTGGAATGCTATTAAAAACATTAGATGGTAAAATTAGTTCTTGGTACATCAGGTGGGTGTTTAATAATTTTTTAGAAGGGAAAAAATCAATTTTTCCTGTTTTATCAAAAGTACAAAATATTGGTAATTCATCAAATGCTACTCATTATTCAGGAGGCATCTCAGCTTACAAAAGTAAATTAGATTATGAATCTAAAAATTTATTTAATTTTGAAAAGTTAATACACCTTGATGATTCAGATATTCGATTTTTAAAATATTTTTCAAAAAAATACAAGCTTTTACATAGGTTTAAATTAATGTTTACGGTTAATGGGATTTTACAAATTAAAGAAGAATTAAGTACAAAAATTTTTAAAAAATGAAAATCTTAAAAAATCTTAAATTATATATATTTAAAAACACGATTTGGCGAAAATATGAGTTTGGAAAAAATTTTCATGCAGGAAGAGGAGTTGTACTCTGGGCAAAAAGTCACATTAAAATAGGTGATAATTTTTATATTGGCAGGTATTCGCAAATTGAATGTGATGCTACAATTGGAAATAATGTTTTGATTGGAAATAACGTTGCTTTTGTTGGTAAATATGATCATAATTATAAAGAAATTGGCACCCCTGTCAGATTAGCAAGTCAGATAAGAGATGCAGATTATAGTTGGCACGGTTTAGGTTCACAGGTAGAAATAGAGGATGATGTTTGGATTGGTTATGGGTCTATAATTATGTCAGGAGTAAAAATTGAAAAGGGAAGTATAATTGCAGCAGGAAGTGTTGTAACAAAAGATGTTAGAAAGTATACGATAGTCGCAGGCTCGCCTGCTAAGTTTATAAAATATAGATTTATAGAAAATGAGATTTTACAACATGAAGAAAAACTAAAAAGTATTTAGTTTAGGGCTTTTTAACGTAAATGTTTTATGAAAAAATATTAATATGCTAAAAACAATCCCACTATTAGAATACCAAGTATTTACTGATGATATACTTCGTATTGATTTTACAGAGAGACAATTGATTACCACCATCAATCAATATTCGTATTGCATTGCAGAAAGTGATTACCAATTTAAAAAAGCACTACAAGACTCGGATATTCTGTTACCTGATGGGGTGGGTATTGTCATTGCTGCTAGATTGTTAAAAAAACAACGCATTAAAAAAATTGCAGGGGCTGACATTCACCAGTATTTATTGGAAAGTTTGCAGGAAAAATCTGGGAGTTGTATGTATTTGGGTGCTTCTGAAAATACCTTGTCAAAAATTAAAAAACGTATTCACATTGAATATCCCAATATTAACGTTGCTACTTTTTCGCCTCCCTACAAACCAACATTCTCGAAGGAAGATAATGACCAAATGATTGCAGCTGTCAATGCAGTAAAGCCTGACGTGTTGTTTGTAGGGATGACCGCTCCCAAACAAGAAAAATGGGCTGCAAATAATAAGCAATTTTTAGAAACCAATACAATTTGTGCCATAGGTGCTGTTTTTGATTTTTATGCAGGTACCGTAAAAAGACCTAGTCAATTTTGGATAGACTTAAAATTGGAATGGTTTATACGTTTGGTGAAAGAGCCCAAAAGAATGTGGCGTCGCTATTTGTATTATGGGCCTTTTTTTTTATATTTACTGTTAAAAGTATTCCTTAAAGGAAAAGAATAATTTGCTATAAATTAACTTGAGTTTTATTTAAGCATTAATTCCATTTTTGACAATTTCTATATTTAAAGAAGGTTTTTTGTCAAAAAAAGAATAAGCGATTAAACCAGTTTCACAATCAAGAATACGACCCAGCTTTGCTTTTTCAAATTCTTTATGAAATTCGTCTGTAATAAAGTAAATTTCAGTAATTTTATTTGAAGAAATCATAAGTAGATAATTTAGTTAAAATATTATAAATCAGTATGTTAATATACTGAATTTACTACTTTCTTTGTTTTTAAATCTCGCTTTTTTAAATTTAAAAACACTTTAAATATGATAGAACAATAAATAGTGAACTTATATTTGTTAAAATAATTTAAAGGAACAAGTTTATAAAAATCCTTTATTATTAAAAATCAGATATTGCAGTCTTATTGAATTATATGTTTATTGAAGAATCGATAAACTTTAATTAACTTTAATCTTTTTTTTATTTCTATTTAAAGTATTGTTTGTTAAAGATTTAATATCTTCTGATAGTTTCTTTGTAAAAACTGAAGCACCCTTAATATTTAAGTGTTGAGAGTTGTAAAAATAGTTTCTATTATATACTAAAAGAGAGTCGCGAGAATAATTAAGAAAAGGAATATTGTATTTTTTAGCAATTTTATCGAAGTATTCTATATGTTTAATAGTTTTGTCCGCCTCTGTATAAATTGGGGGATAAACTAAAATAACATTGATTTTATCTTTTCTACATTCAGCTATAAAACTCTCAAAATTTTCGCAAGAAATGCTGTCTAAAGATGTAAATATGTCAACTTTTTGAAGATTATTAGAGTTTTCTATCTCTTTTATTTTGTTTGAAATACCTATTTTATCTTGGGACTTCTCTGACCAAAATTTATTTTCAGGAGAATATCCTTTTAAATCTTTAGTTTTAAATAATTGAATATTAAAGAAGGACAGAGTACCTGTTATTATCTCAAAAGGAAAATATGAATATCTTAGCATTGGAATATGGTAATCCCAATAATTAAAACTACCCGTTAGCTTCATGTTTTTCTTTACTTCACTAATATTTAAAAATGGTGCAAATTTAATAGGGTCTTTAAAACCATCTTTTAAACTCCTTAGTGTTCCATTACTTACTATTTGTATTATTACTTTAGGCTTGATGTTTTTTAACTTATAAATCTCATATTGTGCTCTTTGAGGTATAAATGGGCCACCATCTAGTCCTAAATTATAAGAATTAACACCTAATATAGTATCAATAATAACAGGATCAACCTGCTTAAATGCTTTTGAACTTCCATTAATTATAATATCAGCATTAATTTTCCCCTCATTTATATTTTTTAAACTATAAAATATTTTTGTTTCACTCTTCATGAGTCCAATTGAAATAATTTTATCAAAAAATGCAGCTGTGAAATATAAAAGTATTGTAAATACTATAATGTTTGTAATGAATCGTTTCATAATTTACATCTAAAATTGAAAATAAATAAAATCTTGAGAACTACCTCCAAAGGTTATGATGAATAAAACAATTAAAACATATAAGCACCATCTTAAAATTCGAAATTTAATCTCATTTAAAAATCCTATTCCATATTCCTTATCCCGACCAATCCATTCAATAATTATAAATAAAACTATACTTAAAATTGAAAACGCAAAATCAGACTGCATGCGTCCACCCCAAGTTTTAGGAATAATATTAAAGAAATTTTCGCCTGAAAATATTCCACCAATATAACTCAATGCATGTCCCATATTCTCAGCTCTAAAGAATATCCAAGAAAATACTACTAAACTAAAAGTTAAAAGTACTTGTAAAAATTCTCTTAATGTTGGTAAAAGTTTTCCTTGCGCAACCGTGTTCAAGTTTTTTCGATTGTTTTTTGTTAACATTATGGGTAGAAAATAAACCGCATTTAAAGCTCCCCAAACAATAAACGTCCAATTTGCCCCGTGCCAAAATCCACTGACAATAAAAATGATAAAAGTATTTCTAATTTTCATCCAAGTACCACCATGACTTCCTCCTAATGGGATATATAGATAATCTCTAAACCATGTTGAAAGCGAAATATGCCAACGTCTCCAAAATTCTGCAATATCTCTCGAAAAGTAAGGAAAGTTAAAGTTTCTCATTAAATCAAAACCGAAAAGACGAGAAGTTCCAATTGCAATGTCTGAATAGCCGGAAAAATCACCATAAATTTGAAAAGTAAAAAACAAAGCACCAACAACTAATGTGCTTCCACTCAAATCTGCTGAATTATTGAATATTTGGTTTGCAAATTCGGCACAATTGTCGGCAATTACTATTTTCTTGAATAATCCCCAAAGAATTTGACGCATTCCGTCAACAGCTTTTGAATAATCAAAAGTTCGTCTTTTATAAAATTGAGGTAGCAAATGCGTCGCTCTTTCAATTGGTCCCGCAACTAATTGCGGAAAGAAGCTTACAAATGCTGAAAAGGCAATAAAGTCTTTTGTTGGTTCTAGTTTTCTTTTGTATACATCAATTGTATAGCTCAATGTTTGAAAAGTATAAAAACTTATCCCTACAGGCAAAATAATGTTAAGTGAATTTGCTTTTATGTCTGTCCCAAAGAAAGTAAAAGCTGTTATAAAATTGTCTAAAAAAAAATTATAGTACTTAAAAAAAACAAGAAAACCTAAATTAACTAAAATACTTGTCCAAAGTAATATTTTTCTGTTTGTTTGATTTTCTTCCATTCTTAGTTTTCGACCTATTACATAGTCAACAATGGTGCTAAATAATATAAGTGATAGAAATCTCCAGTCCCACCATCCATAGAATATATAACTTGCTATAACTACTAAAAAATTTTGCAGTTTCAAGTTCTTATCCGTTACAAACCAATATAGTATAAAAATTATTGGTAAAAATATAGCAAAGTCTATTGAGTTAAAAAGCATAGAATTTTATGTGTATTTTAGTTTACAATATTAGTTTTTTTTCGCATAAATTACAACTGTTTTATTTAATATTTATTTGCCTTTTCAGTCTTCAAGATTTTCTTTAATAGAACATCGAAAATCGATGGGCGCAAATACAAAAGTGTTCCTGAATCTTTTTACGACCATTTGTTAGTGAGCTTAAAAAAGCTATCTTTGCATTGCTAAAAAATAATCAATGAAAAAAGGAAGTTCTCGTTTTGTCCCCCTAGTGTTCTCTTCCATAGATATTTTGTTATTAACGATTGGCTTTATTGTAGCCAAATTTTGGGTGTTTGCTGGGCAAGTACCCGATCCGCTATTTTATAATTACTTGTATGCAGGGTCTGCTTTGTTATGGTTGGGGTTGAGTTTGAAATTTGATTTGTATGAAATACCCCGCATCTTTTTCATGCATAAAATTGTGGCTAAAAATAGTTATGTACTTTTTGTGTTTACCTTGGTCAGTGGAGGCTTGCTATTTTTTAGTACCAATTTTAAGTTTTCCAGAGGGTATTTTGTAAGTGCCGTACTTATTTTTAGTATCCTGTTACTTTGTTGGAGAATGACTGCCTTTACCCTTTTGCGTTATTTTCGTAGAAGAGGTCATAATACCAACCGTATTGTATTGGTGGGGTTGAATAGAAACATGTCTAAGTTGATTGATCGCATCTATGTGAATCCTAAATACGGTTTTCAGATTGTGGGGATGTTTACGGATGCAGCTATTAAAAAAAGACAGCAACATTTTTATAAAGGAAAACTGAGCTGTATTTTTCCCTTTTTATCGCAGCATGCTGTGGATGAAATCATCATATCCTTGCCACACCATCAAGGAGAATTGATCAATGAATTGTTTCAATATGCTGACAACCATATGATTCGGGTACGGATTATTCCGGAGTTTTCAGAATACTTGTCGCAGAAGTTTTCTATTGACTATGTGCAAAGCATTCCGATATTAAAACTGCGTGATGAGCCTTTGAAAAGTTTTACAAACCGTGTCATCAAACGGGTGTTTGACTTGGTGTTTTCTTCATTGGTTATTTTATTGATTTTTTCTTGGTTGTTTCCTATTATTGCGTTGATTATCAAATTGACGAGCAAAGGCCCTGTATTTTTTGTACAGCAACGCACAGGTCAAGATGGCAAGTCTTTTCCATGTATCAAATTTCGGAGTATGACTGTCAATGCCGTTTCCGACCAGTTGCAAGCAACCAAAGGTGATGCCCGTATTACGCCTTTTGGTGCTTTTATGCGCAAAACGAGTATTGACGAATTGCCGCAAATTTTGAATGTATTGTTCAATCATATGTCTTTGGTGGGTCCCAGACCCCACATGCTGAAACATACAGAAGAGTATCGTGTGTTGGTGGATAAGTTTATGGTGCGTCATTTTGCCAAACCGGGTGTGACGGGTTGGGCACAAATCAATGGGTATCGTGGGGAAACCAAGCTGATTAAAGATATGAAAAACCGTGCTGCTGCCGATATTTGGTATATTGAAAACTGGAGTTTTTTATTGGATGTGCGGATTGTGATTGCCACTGCTTGGGGGATGATTTTTAAACGGGATGAGAATGCTTTTTAGAGAGCCTATCCCCCCTCCCCCCTTTCCCAAGGAAAGGGGGGAGATACTTCTCATGCTTCGTTCAGGATGACAGGATTACTTGTTGATACTGAATTTTAAATGATTTTTTTGACTTGCTGAGGTTGATTTACATTAGGAGTTGAGATCCCTCCTGCGTCGGGATGACAACAGGATGGGGGATGACAAACTGCACGTCGGGATGACAATTGCATGAGGGATGACAATTGCATGGTGGATTACAACACCCACGCAGTTTGTCATTCCGAAGGAGGTACGACTGAGGAAACTAATTTATTGGGATTTGTATTTAGGAGTTGAGATCCCTCCTGCGTCGGGATGACAATTGCATGGGGGATGACAATTGCACGGGGGATGACAATTGCACGGGGGATTACAACACCCACGCAGTTTGTCATTCCGAAGGAGGTACGACTGAGGAAACTAATTTATATTTGGATTTGTGATCCCTCCTGCGTCGGGATGACAAACTGGGTGGGGAGGCACGACTGAGGAAACGCTAGTTATCAATTACTTCTGGAAACTTATCATCTAAAAAGTCGAATTCTTTATTCATTTTTTTGATAAGTGCTAACTTCTTCTCCCTTCTCCAACCTTTTAATTCTTTTTCCCTTACAATTGCATTTTGAATCCAAGTATATTTCTCATAATATATCAAATGTTGTAATTGGTACCTTCCTACAAAATTAGAGGCTTTATTTGCAGCACTTTCTTTATGCTGTTTTAATCTTACAGCTAAATTATTAGTAACACCAATATAGAAAGTAGTTTTATTTTTATTGGTGAGTATGTATACGTAAAAGGTATAACTTCCTTTTTCTTCATCATATATGATCATAGTGATTGGTGTGTTTTTTGGGAGGCAATTTACTCTTTTTTTTCTGGATTACAACCCCGCACGCAGTTTGTTATTCCGAAGGAGGTACGACTGAGGAATCTTTTTTATTGGGAGTTGAGATCCCTCCTGCGTCGGGATGACAAACTGCACGGGGGATGACAACAGGATGGGGGATGACAAACTGGGTGGAGAGAGTACGACTGAGGAATTTGTTTTGTTGGGAGTTGAGATCCCTCCTGCGTCGGGATGACAAACTGCACGGGGGATGACAAACTGCACGGGGGGATGACAACAGCATAGAGGATGGTAAACTGATTGGTGGATGACAACCTGCACGCAGCTTGTCATTCCGAAGGAGGTACGACTGAGGAATCTTTTTTATTGGGAGTTGTATTTAGGAGTTGAGATCCCTCCTGCGTCGGGATGACAAACTGCACGGGGGATGACAACAGCATGGGGGGATGGTAAACTGATTGGTGGATGACAACACCCACGCAGTTTGTCATTCCGAAGGAGGTACGACTGAGGAAACTTTTTTATTGGGAGTTGAGATCCCTCCTGCGTCGGGATGACAAACTGCACGTCGGGATGACAACAGGATGGGGGATGACAACTTGGTGGGTTAAAAACAAGTAGGAAAATCATGAATATACAATTAACAAAAAAAATGTTGGAAGTATTCCTTAAAATTCCCTATTTTCGCAGAAAATTATTTCATGAAAAACTGGTTCAAAACCGTACTTCTTTTTTGTAGTGTGCTATTCATTAGTTCTTGTGTATCCAAAAAAGACATTATCTATTTCCAAAACGACGAAATCGATCAAAGCAAAGTATCTAACAGTTATAAAACCATCATCAAACCCGATGATTTGTTGCAAATTACCATCACGGCGTTGGATACCGAGGCAGTAAGAGCCTTTAACTTGGCAGCCGTCACCTATTCTACCTCTTCCAATTCTGCGATTGGGGTGGCACAGCAACAGAATTATTTAGTTGACAATAATGGAGAAATTGACTTTCCTGTGTTAGGAAAATTAAAAGTTGGGGGATTAAATAGGAATGAATTGATAGAATTATTAACAAACAAACTAGATCCTAATTATATTAAAAATCCAAATATCAATATTCGTTTGGCTAATTATAAAGTAAGCGTTTTAGGAGATGTTCGTTTGCCAGGAAGTTATACTATTCCCAACGAAAGAATTACCATATTAGAGGCTCTTGCTTTGGCTGGAGATTTGAATATCTCTGGGAAACGTCAAAACATATTGGTTATTAGAGAGGAAGATGGAAAAAAAATACAATATCAAGTAGATTTGCTATCTAAACAATTATTTATTTCTCCAGTTTACTATCTGCAACAAAATGATGTTGTTTATGTTGAACCAAATTATGCTCGTATACAATCTGCTTCTTCAAATTCTAATACGACTTTATTTATTTCAATCACTGGATTATTTATAACAATTGTATCTTTACTAATACGTTAATATGGAAAATTTCAAAGAGAATTTGGATTTTAAAGATGATGTTAATATCCGAGAAGAATTAGAGAAGTACCTCGCTTATTGGCGTTGGTTTTTAGTTTGCATAATTATAAGTTTAGCTTTAGCTTATGTTAATCTTAGGTATTCAACTATATTATACACTGCAAGTTCGAGTATCATGATCAAAGACAATCAAAAGTCTGGGATTTCTGATGAATTAAAAGCCGTAGCTGATTTGGGTATTGTAGGGTCAGGTTCAACAAATAATCCTGATAATGAAATTCATGTCATTAAGTCCCGAAAAATAATAGCTGATGTTGTGGATTCTTTGCAACTAAATATTCGATATTTTACAGAGGGGAAAATTAAGACTTATGAAATTTACCACAACCCAGCATTCAAAATAGAATTCATTGATAAAGATTCTTTATTTTACAGATTAAATACAACTGTTGCTATTAAAAGAACAGATAAAAAAAGGTTTGATTTGAATGATTTAGATGGTAATACGATACTTTCAGGTTCTTTTGACAAAATAATTAGCAGTAACAAATTGGGTAATTTTAAAATTATACCTAGAGATAGTACTTTTTCAGATCAAGCTACAAAAGAGCTTATAGTTTCCATTACTCCAAGGGAACGTCTTGTAGATGCATATCAATCAAAAATTGAGGTAAAAACATTAGACAAATTGTCTTCTGTATTGATTTTAACATTAACAGATCCTATAAAAACCAAAGCAGAAGATATTTTGAATGTTTTGGTAGAAGAATATAATCAGGATGCTATTACAGATAAAAATTTGGTTTCTAATAAAACTAAGTATTTTATTGAAGAACGTTTAAGAACAGTGGGGTTGGAGTTAGCCGAGATTCAAGACAACTTTAAAGATTATAAATCTAAATTTGGTATTTCTGGATTGACTGAAGAGGGAGAAATGGCATTATCAGAGGTTTCAGAAACTAATAAAAAAATTGTAGAACTAAAAACTCAATTGAGTTTGGTAGAATGGGTGCAAGAAGAAATCAAAAAATCAACTAAAGCGGAGGTATTGCCAGCTAATTTGGGTTTTTCAGATGCTATCACATCTGAGTCTATCACAAGATACAATCAATTAGTTTTAGAGAAATATCGCTTAGAACCGATAGCTGGAAAGAAAAATCCTAATTTAATTGCTTTGAATAATGAGATTGATGTTTTAAAGCAAAACTTACAATCCAATTTGGCAAATTTAAAAAAATCTATTGAAATTCAAATCACTAAAGTATCCAATGAGTCAAATAGAGTACAAAATAAAGTAGCTCAATTGCCTTTGATTGAACGTGGTATTATTGATATTGAACGTCAGAAAATAATATATTCAGAGCTATATTCTTATTTGCTTAAGAAAAAAGAGGAAACGGCTATCTCTTTGGCAATCACGGTACCCAATGCTAAAATAATTGATAGAGCTTACAGTAATGGAAACCCAGTATCACCCAACAAAAAAACTACTTATTTGATAGGATTCTTTTTAGGCTTTATTATTCCA
Source organism: Flavobacteriaceae bacterium CG2_30_31_66 (assembly GCA_001873065.1). Classification (GTDB taxonomy): domain Bacteria; phylum Bacteroidota; class Bacteroidia; order Flavobacteriales; family Flavobacteriaceae; genus Polaribacter. The sequence continues at coordinate 44,001 of MNYM01000017.1, read as the reverse complement.
TTTGCATTTATATACATCAAAAATCTATTAGATACTAAAATCCATTCTCGCAAACAAATGGAGCAGTTGCTAACCGTACCCTTTTTAGGTGATATCCCCCATTCCGAAACCGAAGAAAAAATTGTGATTACCAGAGAGGCACGAACCAGCAGTGCAGAAGCCTTTCGATTGCTACGAACCAATTTGGAATTTATGATCCCCAAAGGCATCGAAGGATTGGGAAAAGTTATATTTATTACTTCTACTACGAGTGGTGAAGGAAAATCGTTTGTTTCTATGAATTTGGCAGCCTCCTTGGCATTGACCGATAAAAAAGTCTTGTTGCTAGGCTTGGACTTGCGTGCTCCTAAAATTACCCAATATTTAGGCATTCCTGAACGCAAAGGGATTACCAACTATATCTTGGATGACAGTCTTCTTTTGGACGATATCAAATTTAGCATCCCGCAAGTCAAGAATGTTGATTTTATCTCTTCTGGAGTGATTCCTCCAAACCCTTCGGAATTGTTATTGAACAAAAAAATAGCTACCTTGTTTGAAACTTTCAGAAAAAACTATGATTTTATCATTGTAGATACGGCACCTGTCAATTTGGTAACGGACACTTTACTCGTTTCTAAATTCGCAGATATGTTCATTTATTTAACCCGCGCCAATTACCTAGACAAACGTATGTTGGTAGTCCCTGAAACGTTGTATAAAGAACAAAAACTCCCAAATATGGCCATGGTGCTGAACGATACTGATATGAAACGGGGTTATGGGTATGGGTATGGTTATGGATATGGTTACGGGTATGGTAACGCCTATACAGAACAAGAAAAAAAATCTTGGTTTCAAAGGTTATTGGGAAGGTAATTGAAGTTTAAGGTTTAAAGTTTTGAGTTTCAAAGAAGCTAAGGTTCAATTATTAGTTTCTGTTGTTTCTGTTGTTGGGTTTTGTGTTATCTCTAAATTGTATTTTGGTTAGTGTTTGGTGGTTAGTTGGCTTTAAACGCTAAACTTCTAAAGTGTACCCTGAGACTGTAAACTGATGTAAACTCAAAGATTTGTGGAAGATCCTGATTCCGAAGTGTGGAGACAAGCTAAATTCTGGATGACAAAACCCCTTCTATACACCTAAACCTTCACTTTTACCCAACAAATACTTTTTCCAAAAGCTTTTTTGTGCCATGCGTTTTCGTACAAAATTTCGATAGGCAGGATGGGTGAAAGTTCTTTTAAGAATGATTAATCGATTTTTTTGGGTAATGTAAAAATTAATCAATTTTACTTTCTTCCTTTCAAACACATTTTGTTCTAGTAAGGAAAGAAAGCTTTTTTGATAGGCAGTGGTATGTTGATTTTCAACCACAGTAATCATAGGAGTGTTGGCAAAAATCATTTTCATACAACTGATATAATTGATGAGTTTCTTTTTTATATTTTGAGAAGGAATTTTTGCGAGGTAAATAGGCTCTTGGATACTGAGTAGGTACACATCATAGGCATTGCGCAAAGTAATGGCTTTTTTGTGATACAAATTATCATTGATGATTTTGGGTAGTGTTGTTGCCAGTAATTTGTTTTGGATAGAGAGTACAGTAAGTTCTCCTTCGAGGTGTTTTACTTCGCTAAAAAGTGAAATTCCTATTGTTTGTTGATAGTCGTCTTTTAATATTTTTTGATGCACTTCAACGGAAGCGATTTTATCAGGATGTACCAATCCTGGATAATGCCAGTGCATGCCAATATTGATATTGTTTTTGGATATATATCCGTGATACTCTAGGATGGCTGCTGCTTTCAAAAAAAGTGGCTGCTCTACAATAAAATCAATATCCCCTACCATACGCTCAGCAATGTCTGGGTATAAGCCCTCTACTAAATTGCCTGTTCCTTTTAGGAATATTGGGGTAATGTCGTTGTTTCGCAATAGGGTATTGATTTCCTTGGCTTGTGCGATGATTTGAGTATTTCGTTCGCGGTTTACCTCGGTGATGTGTGCCATATAGCCTACCAGATCTTCTGGTAAGTAGTGTAAAAAACCTGCTCGTTGCAAATTCAAATACAAGGCAGGAAACACATAGTGCGCGGTGCTTACTTGCACTACAGCATCCCAGTTGACAGTGTTCGTTTGCAGTAACTTTTCGATGTCCGCTTTGTTTGCTTCCTCATGGGTAATGGTTAAGCATTTTCCGATAAAAAAAAGGGTGTCTTTGTAGGTCATGGTGGTTTTTTTTGGTTTCAAAAGTAAGATAATATTTGGAAATGTACGATTGTGGAGGTATGATATTAGCGATTGGCAAGTTGATTGTTTAAGAGTTTAAGGGTTTCTGTTGTTTGATTGGTTAGAATTGTAAAAACTACCCTTTTTAGGTTATTGTCTTGAACTTGTTTTAAGGTCTTGGGGTTTGGGAGAGCTAAAGATTGCCACGCTCCTGCGTCGCTCGCAATGACGTGAGCGGGAGTGGCTTGCAATGATGGAGGTATCATGTACGGATTGCTTTCCCGAAGCATCGGGATGCCTTTTTCGTCCCGAGAATTCGGAACGAGGTTACTAATGACGGGGTAATGGCTTTTGAGTTTGAGTATTTTAACAAAGAGATTGCCACGCTCCTGCGTCGCTCGCAATGACGTGAGCGAGAGTGGCTTGCAGTGATGGAGGTATCATGTACGGATTGCTTTCTCGAAGCATCGGGATGCCTTTTTCGTCCCGAGAATTCGGAACGAGGTTATTAATGACGGGGTTATGACCTTTGGGTTTGGGTATTTTAACAAAGAGATTGCCACGCTCCTGCGTCGCTCGCAATGACGTGAGCGCGGGTGGCTCGCAATGACGGAGTGCGTTTACACTCCTAAAAATCTTTTAAAACGAGATTTTTTTTCTTGGGCTACATAGCCATAGCCATAGCCATAACCACGTTTTGAGTCGGTATCGTTGAGAAGCATTGCCATGTTTGGGAGTTTTTTCTCTCTGTAAAGTGTTTCAGGAACAATCAACATGCGTTTTTCAAGATGATTGGCTCTTGCTACATACAGAAACATGTCTGCAAATTCTGCAATCATCAGAGTATCAGACACCAAACTTACTGGAGCTGTATCTACCACAATATAGTCATAGTCTTTTTTTACTGCTTCGAAAAGTTCACTGACTTTGTCATTGAGTAACAATTCTGCGGGATTGGGTGGTATCAAACCCGAGCATATAAAATCGACATTTTCCATTTGAGGAATCTTTAATTTTATTGCATCAATGTTTAAATTGTCGTCTAAAATATAGTTGGTAATTCCTTTTTTATCTGTCATTCCCAAGTATGCTGTTATTGTTGGCGCTCGCAAATCCATGCCAATCAAAAGCACTTTTTTATGAGTCAATGCCAATACTGCTGCTAAATTTATGGACACAAATGATTTTCCTTCTCCGCTGATGGTCGAGGTTACAAATATTGTTTTAGCGACACTACTTTTCTTGGTTTTGGGTAACATAAAGTATAGATTGGTACGCAACAATCTGAATGCCTCTGCGGTGCTGGTTCTTGAATCTTTTTTAATAATCATTTTGTCATCGCTTTCAGCATGGGGGATGTCACCAAGATAAGGAATCTTCAGTGCTTTTTCGAGGTCATTGCGATAGTGAATTTTAGAATCTAGTTCATTTTTTAGATATAAAATTGCAAAAGGAACCACCAACCCAACTACTAATGCGATCAGATACACAATACTTTTTTTTGGTGATATAGGAATATCTGACCCGTAAGCTACGTCAATAATTTTTGCATTGGGCACTGTGATTGCTAATGAAATGGCAAGCTCTTCTTTCTTTTTTAATAAATAAGAATACAACTCACCATAAATTAATTTTTGTCGCTGAATATCAATGATGCCTCTCTCTATTCCGGGTATGGAAGCTATTTTGTTTTTTGCGGTGTCTGTTGTTTGCGTTGCTGCTGCAAGTTGTATTTCAATTGATTTTTGTAGGTTGTTGAAATTGGCTTGTAGGCTTTGTTTTACCAAATTAATTTGATTTGTTAGGGTAATGATTTCAGGGTTTTTAGCACCTGCATCACGTTGCATCCGTAATTTTAAAAGAATCAATTCATTGTACTCTTTCACAGATTGTGAGGTAATAGCATCCGAAAAACCCAAATTTGCAGGCAGTACCTCTTGAAGTTGGGTATTTTTATGTATTTCCTGTTGCACCCATTGTATCACACTGAGCCGTGTTCTAAATTCCGTTATTTTTTTATCATTCTCGGCTACATTATTTAAGGCAATTTCTCCTTCAATTTGGGTTCCGCTAATCCCTAAATTTGTTTTAAAATTTCGCAGACTATCCTGAATGATGCCTAACTGTACCCCCACGCTTTGCAGACGCTCTTCAATAAAATCTTTGGTTTTGTTGGAGACTACATTTTTATCGATGACAGCATCCAAATTGTATTGTTTGATCAATTCATCTAAAATATTTTCTGCTCTTAATTTTATTGGGTCTGATATCGATAAACTTAGTATGCTCGAATATTCACTCATCGCTTCAACCTGAATTCTTGATTTGTATGAATCTATGGTTCTTTTTCGAGAGGTAATGACCACTAAAATATCTGCAACCCCAGTATTAAAATGAGCACTATTTGTATTGGGAATAATTTTGAGTGTGCCCAAATTTTCTATGTAAAGTGTTTGATTGAAGGCAACCTCTTCTTGTACCTCATCATCAGTGTTTTTCAACAACAGTGTGTTGCTTTTTGTTTTGGAAATGATAAAAGTGGTATCGGTTTCATAAAAAAGGGAATCTTTTTGTAAGAATTTTAGTTGATAGGGGCTGTTGGTGTAGGCTTCTTCTTTTTTGAACTCTCCTTCAAAAAAGTATCGAACATTCAACGCTAAAGAATCGACCATTCTCCCTACAATCTTTCTCGATTTTACGATAAAGATTTCGTTTTCAGGGTTATTGGTAGAGCTTGTCCCTACAATTCCCAAATCAGAGATCGCTTTTAATTCATCTGATATTCCGGATTTCAAATTATCCTTGATCATGATATAGGCAGAAGCATTGTATAGGGGTTGTGTATATCTTAAATAGACAAATGCTAATATCAATGACAGTAACATTCCAACTAAAAACCATCGCCAATAAATTGAATATCTTTGAAAATATTCTTTGATATTGATAGTATCAGGGTTCTCTAGACTATTGGTTTCAAAATTTTCTGCTTTCGAGGCCATATTATTTTATTCATTCTAAGCAACTATTCTTTTACAATATTTAAAAAAATAAGGATTGCATGTTGGATTGATATCATTGCATTGAGTTTTTAAAATTGTGCCTTATTGAACTCAACTTTTGGGATTGTTTTGATTGGATTGGAATGTGCATAATTATCAAATGCTTTATAGCTGCTGCATTTACATAAAAACACTATGCAAGTTTGGTCAACTTTCACGTTCTTCGTTTTTTTTTATAATGTTGCTTCCAAATTTTGATTGTGCAATTTTACTATATTTTAGGTCGTCAAATATATCACTCTTTTCATAAACGCCGTAAAAAAAATTAAAAATTTAATCCTTGGGGTATGTTAGTTTTTAGTGTTTATTTTTTAGTGGCTTTGAATATTGCATCTTACATTTTGAACTTCAAACAACCCTTTGTCATCCCGAAGGAGGCATGACGGGAATCTCATCATCAACTGAGATTCCTCCTATCGTCGGAATGACAAACTAAAATAAAAACAAACAGTATTACCCTTAAAAAATAATAAAAGCAGTGATTTTGGATAATTATCAATACCTTTACCTATTAAACTTTGAGTCTTACACTTTGAACCTCAGACTTTGCCCTCAAATCCATTAAACGCCCTAATACCACCAATAAACAAAATTCACACAAATACTATTTTTTTTTATGACTATTTATATGAATATTTGTATTCTATTATTGTTTTTGTAGAAACCAAACAATGAACCTATGAAGTCATTACTTACTACCATCTTACTATTTGTTACCCTTAGTATTTTCGCGCAAAACCAACCAAAAGATCGGAACCACCTGCAAACTTTTGGGTATGTGGTAAAAACCAGTTTTAATACCATCCCCAGTGATTTTGTGTATCTAGGCAAGGAATTTTCGGATGATTGGTCCAAAACGGGCTATTATGCCGCAGGAATTTTAGGATTGATTGCTACGGATAAGATTACCACCAATTTTTGGCAAAAACATATTGAAACGAATATCAACTATAGTTTACCTAATATTACTCCAAAATTCCTTGAAAACACTAATTTATTATGGCTAAAAAAAATGAATGCATTCGCAACATACCCTATCATTGGAATTTATTTGGGGTCGCTGATCACCAACAATGAAAAAGGACAGTTTGTAGGGGCAAATGCGCTCAAAGCAATTACATATTCTACTTTAATTACTCAAGTTACTTTAAAGTCAATCTTTGGAAGAAACAGGCCCGAAAACCCTTTAAATACAAATACCAAAGGTGATCCTTTTACCAATAATAATTGGGATTTTTTCAACAGCCGACAAAATACTATAATATTAGGAGATCCCAAAGGTACCGCTCTACCTTCTATGCACGTAACCACCTATTTTGCTTTAGCAAAAGTATTACAAATGGAATACGACAACTACTGGATACCTTATGGATTGATGACGGTAGTATTTTTTTCTGATGTAAAAGGCCATCAACACTGGTTTAGTGATATGGTCGCTGGGGGCATCGTAGGTACCTTAATTGGGCGTTCCATTGTGCGAAGTAGTTGGAGAGCGCGTGGCATCCTAGATACTACCAAAAAAGGAAGACTTTCATTGAACTACATACCTCAATTCTCGTCAGAATTTACAGGGCTGAGAATTGTGGGGAATTTTTAGGGGAGATGGTAAGTTGGTTAGGGGTTGGTTGGTTAGTTGGTTAATTGGGTAGTTGATAAAACTCTAAATTGCTTACCTCTTGACTCTAAACCCTTAAACAATAGACACCCTTAAACTGTTACTATTGTTTCTGTTGTTGCTGTTGTTGCTGTTGTTGAAATGAGTAAACACCTAAGTTATTTTTGGTTGGGGGTTGGGTTTAGAGGTTAGTTCGTTTAAACCCCAAACCCTTAACCAATAGAAACCCTTACACCCTTAAACTGTTTCTGTTGTTGCTGTTGTTGAAATGAGTAAAGACCTAAGTTTATTTTTTGGTTAGGGGTTAGGGTTTAGAGGTTTTTAACCCATCCCCAATGCTGTTGTTCGTAATCCCCCATCCAGTTGTCATCCCGACGCAGGAGGGATCTCAATTCCTAAATGCAATTCCGAATAAAAATTAGATTCCTCAGTCGTACCTCCTTCGGAAAGACAAACTGTGTGCGGGTTGTAATCCACCCTCCTGTTCCCAATCGTTTAATTAAAAAACCCTTATAAACTCCAGACCCTGAAACAAGTTCAGGGTGACAAGCTCGGAGGTGGTGATAGAAACCCTTAAACTGTTTCTGTTGTTTTTGCTGGTTAATCGGTTAACTGGTAAAGCAACTAAAAATTAAACACTAAACTCTAAACCCTTAAACCCTAAACCCTTAAACGATAGAAACCCTTACACCCTAAACTCTAACCCCTAAACCCTTAAACCCTTAAAATCCATTGTACTGTAAAAAATCTTGAATATGGAAATGCTGCACCCCCTCTACATTTTCTTTCCAAAAGTCATCCATGGTGACCACATATTTTGGGTATTGATCATTGATGGCCAATAGTGGTTGGAATTCCCGGTCAATAGTTGCCAGACTTTCTAGCTTATAAGCTACTTGGATGTATATTTTTGTTCCGTTTTTTTCAGCAATAAAGTCAATTTCTTTGGTATCTAATTTACCAATATACACTATATATCCTCTTCTTTTCAATTCCAAGAAAACAACGTTTTCTAGCATACCTGCAATCATTCTGTCACGATATCCCATCGTAGCATAGACTAATGAAAGGTCAGCAACAAAAAACTTTTCTTGTGTTTTTAAGATTTCTTTTCCTTTGATATCAAATCTTGAAACTCTGTAAAAAATAAAAGCACCCTCTAAAGCATTCAAGTAATTGTAAACCGTATTTACATCAATTTTACGCTGTTGACTTTTAAAATAATCTGCTATATTTTTTCCTGAAAAGGTATTCCCAATATTATCAAAGGCAAAACGGATCACTCGTTCTAACAATTCGATATCTCTAATTTTATATCTCAGAATCGTATCTCGCAACAAGACCGATGCATATATATCCTTGACCACTTTTTGCATGGTTTCTTCGTCATAATGATACGCATGCACAACAGGAAATCCGCCTTTTCTGAGGTATTCAATAAACACATTGTTTTTATCTTGTGCTTGAGTGCTATGAGTTTCTTTGAATGCCAAAAATTCATTAAAAGAAAGCGTATAAATGGGGATTTCAACGTACCTTCCTGTGAGATAGGTTGCCAATTCAGAGGAGAGTAAATGTGAGTTAGACCCCGTTACATAAATATCTACTGTAGCATCTACCATCAATGAATTGATCACTTTTTCCCATTGAGCTACTTCTTGAATCTCGTCTAAAAGTAAATAATATGGTTGGTTGGGAATCATTTTTTCCATCAAAAAATGATATAAACTCTGAGAATTCTTTAGATGTTCTGTAGTAAAACTTTCAAAATTGAGATAGATAATTTGCGAAGATAAAATACCCTTTTGAAGTAAGTGTTCCTGTAACAGTTTTAGAACAGTGGATTTTCCTGACCGTCTGATGCCAGTAATAATTTTTACCTGTGGGGTATTTATCCATTTTTTTAGTTCGTTGAGGTAAATGGGTCTTTGTATCAATTTATTTTGTTTATAAACACAAAAATACTTACTATTTTTAATATTTTATGGATATAAGCATAAAAAGTTTTTGTTGAAGTGAGTAAACACCCAAGTTTATTTTTTGGTTAGAGGTTAGAGGCTTTTAACCCATCCCCAATGCTGTTTTTCATCCTCCCCCATCCAGTTTGTCATCCCGAGGAACGAGGGATCTCAACTCCTAAATGCAAATCAAAATATAAATTAGATTCCTCAGTCGTACCTCCTTCGGAAAGACAAACTGTGTGCGGGTTGTCATCCACCCTCCTGTTGTCATCCTCACCCACCCAGTTGTCATCCCTACTTGCAGTTTGTCAACCCGACGCAGGAAGGATCTCAAGAGACTTCGGGAAGGAACGAGAGATCTCAACTCGAAGATTGTGATAGAAACCCTAAACCCTTAAACAATAGAAACTCTTAAACCCTTAAACCCTTAAACTGTTTCTGTTGTTTCTGTTGTTGAAATGAGTAAACGCCTTAGCATATTTTTGGTTAGGGGTTAGTGGTTAGTTCGTTAAAACGCTAGACTTCTAAACTGAAACCTGAGACTGTAAACTGCTGAAAACGCGAAGAATTGGAGGAGATCCTGAAATAAATTCAGGATGACAAAAACCTCCTAAACACCTAAACCCTTAAACAATAGAAACTCTTAAACTCTTAAACTGTTTCTAATGTTTCTTTTGGTTAACTGGTTATTTGGTTAATTGGTTAAACAGTTAAACAGTTAAACTCTAAACACCTAAACAGTTAAACCCTTAAACCCCTAAACCCTTTAAAAACGGATGCTTTTCTCCTAACTGGGAAATTGCTTGACTTCGGATATCATGAACAATGTTTACAGATTTTTTAGCATCTTCAAGACTAAAACCTTTGCCTTTCAATATTTCTAGATAGCTAAGCGTATGCAAATCCATAAAACCATCACTAAACTCAATTTCTTCGTTATCAACAGTAATGGAACGAAAAGTACGTTGGTTTTTCTCTTTTATTTTTTGTGGTAAATCATTTTCATCAATAGATAAAAACCAACGTACACGGGCTTTTTCAAATTCTAAGTACCCTGCTGCTTTGTTTTTTTCTCTGAGGTGAACTTTGTTTTCCTGCACTTCACCAAAAATCCATGATAGCATGTCATAAAAGTGAATGCCAATATTCGTGGCTACCCCTCCTGATTTGCTTTCATCCCCTTTCCAAGAAATGTCGTACCATTTTCCACGGGAAGTAATGTAGGTAAGGTCAACCTCGTATTTGGTGTTTTTTTGTTCGTTTTTTACCCTATTTTTTAATGCGATGATGCTAGAATGCAATCGCAATTGTAAAATAGTATTGGTTTTTTTTCCTGATTCTCTTTCAATATCCTGCAGCGCATCAACATTCCAAGGATTTAACACTAAAGGTTTTTCGCAAATAGCATCAGCTCCAATTCGCAATGCCATTCTGATATGGGCATCATGCAAATAATTAGGAGTGCAAATACTCAAATAATCTAAATGTGTTCCGTTTCGTTTAAGTTTTTCAATATGTCTGTCAAAACGTTCAAATTCAGTAAAAAAATCTGCTTTAGGAAAATAACTGTCCATAATTCCAACGCTGTCAAACTTGTCTAAAGCTGCTACTAAAAGGTTGTTGGTTTCCTTAATGGCTTTGAGGTGTCTTGGTGCAATGAAGCCTGCTGCTCCTATAAGTGCGAAATTTTTCATTTGTGTAATGTAATGATGTAACACTTTATCAATATTACAATTTATCAATATAACAATTTATCTATATAACAATTTATCAATGTAGCAATATAGCAAATGTAGTTTTGGTTTTTAGTGTTTCTATTGTCTCTGTCGTTTAATTTGTTAATGGTTATTTGCTTAGCTAGTTGTTTGATAAAACTCTAAACGGATAACCTCTAACCCCCTAACCTATAACTTATAATCAGTAAAACCCTTAAAGACTCTTATCTTTCACATCCAAAAAATTCTTGATATCATAGACAACTGAATTTTTTTTCTTGAGTTTTGGGATATCAATAGTTTTGAATTCATTGTGCGAAACCGCCAATACAATGGCATCATATTTTGTTTTATAAACTTCATTTAGTAGTTCAAAACCATATTCACGCTTCACTTCGTCTCTTTTCGCCCAAGGGTCATAAACGCTGGTTTTTACGCCAAAACTATTTAAAGAAAGTAACATATCAACCACTTTCGTATTCCGAATATCTGGGCAATTTTCTTTAAAAGTGATGCCCAATACCAACACTTTTGCTCCTTTCACTTTTACTTCTCTATCAATCATTAACTTAATAATTTCAGACGCAACATGAGTCCCCATACTATCATTAAGTCTTCTTCCTGATAAAATAATCTCAGGATAATAGCCATATTGTTGGGCTTTTTGTGCTAAATAAAAAGGATCTACACCAATACAATGTCCGCCCACCAAACCTGGTTTGAAAGGAAGAAAATTCCATTTTGTACCAGCAGCTTCTAAGACTTCAGATGTATTAATATTCATCAAACTAAAAATCTTCGACAATTCATTTACAAAAGCGATATTGATGTCTCTTTGGCAATTCTCGATGATTTTTGCAGCTTCAGCAACCTTGATGGATGGTGCTAAATGAGTCCCTGTAACAATAACTGATTTGTAAAGATTATTTACTTTCTGCGCGCTTTCGGGTGTGGAACCTGAGGTTACTTTTAAGATATTCTCAACAGTTTTTATTTTGTCACCAGGACTAATTCTCTCTGGAGAATACCCCACAAAAAAATCTTTATTAAAAATGAGCCCTGATTCTTTTTCCAGTACTGGAATGCAATCTTCTTCTGTGGCTCCCGGATATACTGTAGATTCATAAATCACCAAATCATTTTTCTTTAGGTATTTGGCAATTGTTTTACTTGCAGATAACAGCGGTTGCAAATCTGGCTGATTGTTTTTATCTACGGATGTTGGTACCGTTACAATATAATGATTACAAGTTTTAAGTAAACTTTCATCCGAAGTAATATAAAGACCTTTTTCAGCATTCATTTCCTCGGTCAAAACCGATTGTAACAACTGACTTCCCACTTCAAGGGTGGTATCTATTCCTTTTTTAAGCTCGTTGACTCTTTTGATTTTGATATCATACCCTACCACAAAGTATTTCGTAGCAAATAATCTTGCTAATGGCAATCCCACATATCCTAATCCTATGATTGCTATTCTTGTATTGTTCATTATCTTCATGCGACTTACGGACTGCGAATTTACGAAAAAAATGTTGTCCGATATTTAGATAATATACTATAAGAAGTTTGATATAGATATAAAATAGTAGATACTAGCATTGAATGATTCTTTTTGACATTAAGATTGTCTATTATTTTGCCCTTAATTTTATGTCAGAAGTACCATCCTTTTCTATAACAAAAAACTTACTCAATACCCTTATTAATAGGGATACTATCAACTTGAGTACTGTCTAACAATCTTAATCTTTCAACCTCTAAAATGGAATCTCTTAATAACAAGGATTTAAGATAGGTGCTATCGTTTTTGAAAGTAGCATTTGATTCAACTGACGAAAATTCACTAAATGGCGGGCAAGGAAAATACCTGAAATCATATTGAAAATTGGTCAACATAGGATTTTGCCAACTACTCAGTCCTTTAAAAATACTCGCTACCATTGGCAGTGCAGTACTTGCACCAGACCCAAAACGTGTTGTGCTAAATTGCACTCTTTTATCAAGAGTACCCACCCAAGCACCAACTACAATTTCTGGTGAACAACCTATAAACCAACCATCACCATTATTTTGAGTGGTACCTGTTTTACCAATAATGTTATAAGGAATCTGATAATTTTGAATACTAGCTCCTGTCCCATTTGTCATGGCAAATTCCATCATTTTTTGCAAGTTTTTAACACTGCCATAACTAGCCACTCTACCAATATATTTGGGGGCAGCTTTGTATAAAACAATGCCATGTTGATCTTCAATCCTTTCAATAATGTAGGGCGAAACTTGATTTCCTCCATTAGAAATTGAAGCATAGACTTTTACCATTTCAAACAAACTAATATCAGCAGTTCCCAATACAATAGAAGGAACAATTGGAATTTTGGCTTCAATTCCCATCTTTCTTGCTTGAGCAATCACTCTTTTTGTGCCTGTTTTTATCTGAATTGCTACAGATGCCGTATTTACAGAATTCGCCAAAGCACCATAAGTACTATAACTTCCTCCATAACTGCCATTGGCATTTCTAGGTTTCCAATTTTCATATTTTTGATACGTAAGTAGCTGATTATCAAAAAAATCACAAGGATCAATGCCGCTTTCCAAGCCTGCTAAATAGGTAATGGGTTTAAAAGTAGAACCCACTTGCTTTTTATTTTGCACTTGATCGTATTGCGAAAAACCATAATCAATACCACCTAAATACCCTAAAATACTTCCATTTTTGCTATTCATCACTAAAATTCCTGTATGCAATCTATTGATAGCACTGATGATAGAATCTTGAAGCGATTGCATTTTATTTTGATAACCTTCCCCAATTTCCCAATATTTTCTTAGTGTTTTTTTAGCAACAAAATCATTGATTTCTTTTTCGGTTTTGTTGGCTGCTTTTAATGCTTTTACTTTTGGATGATTATTAATAAGTTTTTTGATAAACGCCTCTTTTCCTCCTTTTGTAGAGGCACTTGTCCAATATAAATTCATTAAAGATTGCAACCTATCCATGTTTCTTTTCATCGCATTTTCTGCATATTTTTGAACAGAAGGATGAAGAGTTGTATAAATTTTTAAGCCATCTAACTCTAAATCATAAATGTGTCCTTCTTTCGTTGGATTTTTTTCAGCCCAAGCATTAAATTCTTGTTTCACATATTCTTTATAATAATTGGCAATTGATGAAATTTTCGTGGGAGGAACATAGTTTAGTTTCAAAGGTTTTTTTGCTTTTTCAGCTTCCTCAGCTTGCAAATAGCCATATTTTACCATTTGATTTAAAACCACATTTCGCCTATTTTCAGATCTTTCTGGCTGATTTCTTGGGTTGTAAAAAGAAGGCGCTTTTAATACGCCAACCAAAGTTGCACATTCAGCAAGGGATAGTTTTTTTGGGATTTTATTAAAAAATCGTTGCGAAGCTTTTTCAATTCCATACAGATTTTCACCAAATGAAACCGTATTAAAATACAACAATAACAATTCATTTTTTGTATATACATTCTCTAATCTTCTAGCAATGAGAACTTCACGCATTTTATTGATGAGCGTTGAAAAAATATATTGCTTTTTTCGACCGAAAATGTTTTTGGCAATTTGCTGGGTAATTGTACTTCCACCTCCTTTGCCTTGTTGCAACAACAAGGATTTGATGATTACACGTGCATAACTCTTATAATCAATGCCTTTATGATCGTAAAATCGAACATCTTCTGTAGCAACGAGAGCATCAATTAAATAGTTGTTCAATTCAGTACTGTCAATATTTGATCTATTTTGAAGAAAATAGGTTGCTAAAACGGTTTTTTGACTACTATACAACGTTGATGTAATTGGATTTTTTAAATTTCTCAATTCAGCTCGGTTTGGAATTTTTCCAAAAACACCCATATAGGTCAGAAAAAAAACAAATAGTATAAAAAAACAACTACATAAAAATCCGTAAAGAGCTGATTTAAATGGATGTTTGATGATAAAATGTAATTTCTCTATAAAAAAAGTTTCTAATTTCTTACGCTGTAAATTCATAATGAATTGTAAATATTGTATTCAATTTAAAAAAAGAAATCATCAAATAAACATTGTTTTAAAAGAAATCGAAGATATGAAATTATTAAACGCTGTAAAGATATTTATAAATAGCAAAAAAATCTTCATTGTGTAATGCTGCATCATAATATTTTTTTAATCCTAAATATTTGGTATTGTCGATAAATACTTTTTTGAAGCTTCTTTGAATTTTCATAAATAAACCTCTACTATTTGGCTATAGTTTCGCTTTATCTAACTATTTTTTTTGCACAATCATCAGTATTTTTTAATAATTCCCAAATAGTTTTAACAATTTCATCAAAAGAGTCAGTTAAATTGTATATTTCTAAGGGTCTCAATTTTAACCCTTTCGCATTAAGATTGAACGAATAATTTGGTAAATATCTGAAAGCAAAAAGCCGATAAATTTGAATATCTATCGGCTTTTATAACTATTTGTTTTTAATTTGGTGGGCAATGAGGGATTCGAACCCCCGACCCTCTCGGTGTAAACGAGATGCTCTGAACCAACTGAGCTAATTGCCCTTTAGCGGATGCAAATATAAAACAGATTTTAATTCTACCAAAAGAAAAAACGTTTTATTTTAAACAATTTCTGCCACTACAAAAGTGCTTCCGCCCACATAAATGATATCTTGTTGATTTGCAGATTTTAACGCATTGCTCAATGCTTTCTTTACAGATAAAAAAGTGTTCCCTTGTAAACCAAAAGTTGCCGCTTGTTTTTGTAAAACGACTTCTGACAGCCCTCTTGGAATATTGGGTTTGCAAAAATAATAAATTGCTTCTTCCGGAAATAAAGGAAATATGTCTTCCGTTTTTTTGTCTGAAACTACCCCTAAAACAATGTGCAAGTGTTCAAATTTTTGGTTTTTCAATTGGTTTAATGCGATTTGTAATCCCTCTTTATTGTGCGCAGTATCGCAGATAACGGTTGGTTTTTGTTGTAAAATTTGCCATCTTCCTTTGAGATGGGTATTTTTTACTACGTTTTGCAATCCATCCACAATATTCTTTTCTGAAATTTCAAAACCCGTCAATTTTCTAATTCCTGCCACAGCAGTTTTGGTATTTGATTTTTGATAATCGCCTAACAAGTCTGTTTTGTAACTTGTATGATCATCAGAAGCAAATAGAATTGTGGTGTTCATGGCTAAGGCTTTTGACAGAAAAACTTTTGCAACCTCTTCCTGAAATTCTCCAATAATAACAGGAATACCTTCTTTGATAATCCCAGCTTTCTCTCCTGCAATTTCTGGCAAAGTGTTTCCTAAAAACTGCATGTGGTCATAGCCAATATTGGTGATTACTGATACTTCTGGAGTAATGATGTTCGTAGAATCCAAACGGCCTCCCAAACCGACTTCAATAATGGCAATATCCACCTTTTCGTTGGCAAAATAATCAAATGCCATGCCTACAGTCATTTCAAAAAATGATAGCTGATGGGTTTCTAAAAAAGCTTTATTTTTGTTGATGAATGCAGTGACTGCTCTTTTTGGAATTTCTTTACCATTGATGCGAATGCGCTCTGTAAAATTCTTCAAATGCGGAGAGGTATATAAACCCACTTTGTGGCCTGCTTCTTGAAGAATAGATGCCAACATGTGGCTGGTAGAGCCTTTTCCATTAGTACCTCCTACATGAATGGATTTGAATTTTTTCTCAGGAAAACCCAACTGTTTTGAAAAAGCATGGGTATTTGTCAAATCTTTTTTGAAGGCACTTTCTCCAACTCTTTGAAACATGGGAAGTTGCGCAAACATCCACTGTAAAGTTTCCTTATAATTCATAAATTTAATTGCAAATATTGGAATTTACTGCAAAGATAAGAGATTATTTAGCCAAAGTAAACTTATAAATAATTGTGCCTATTTGTTTGGTTGGAGCATTATTATCTGAATTCCAAACTGTTCTAAGTGCGGCCTCTTTGGCAGGTTTCAACAAGCAGTCAGCTGAGTTTGTAGTCCCTTTTACACCTGGGGTTGCATTGATTACTTTTCCGTTTTTATCTACTTCAATGCGAACTACTACAGTTCCTTCTTCTTGACAATCAGGCTGTCTTATAGGTTTTTCTAAAGCTTTTCTGCCTGATAAGTTATAATCTCCTCCATCAATTCCTTTGTTTCCATAATATTTAGTGGAATTAGGTTCGCCATTTTTATCGCCTTTGACTCCCTCATTTTTATCATCGCCTTCACCTTTTTGTTTGCTATCAGAAGTATTGTTATTTAGCAAACTATTTAATGCTTCTTGAGCTTCTTTGGATGGTTTTTTGGGAACTTCTTTAGTGGCTTCCTTTTTTACTTCCTCTTTTATGAGTTCTTTTTTTTCTTCTTTTTTCTCAACAACAGAAATTTCTTTAGAGGTATCATCCGTAATTATTTTTTCTTTAATGACCTCTTTTGGAGTTTCTTCAATTTCTACTTTTTTATCAATAGTTTCTTTTACTTCTGGAATCAGATTTTGTTCTGTATTGATCACTGGCTCTCCAAAACCAACATTTGAATCCCCAAAATTAATAGCCAAACCATATTCTTCTGGAGGGTCTAAATATGTCATCCCAAAATTAAAAACCGCAAAAAGCAGAATAATCACTAAAACTATTGTAATTACTGCTGATTTTCGTTTATGTTTGGTATCTAAAATAGCCATTAATTTCCTTTGACTGCTAAAATCATTTTTAGCTTGTTTTTATTTGCAATGTCAATCACTTTCATCACATTTTCATAAGCAGCGTCTTTATCTCCTCTTATTATGATTGTTTTCTTTTTTTCTTGGCCAACACTTTTTAAAATTTCGCTTTCCAAGTTTGACTCGCTAACATTTGTTTTGTCAATATAAAAAAGCGCATCACTTGAAATAGAAACAGCTACTGATACATTATTTTCAGTTTTTCCACCAGCTTTTGGCAACAACACATCAATTGCACTCACTGTTACCAGCGAAGATGTGAGCATAAAAAAAATCAATAACAAAAACACAATGTCTGTCATTGATGCCATATTAAAGGTTGGATCTACTTTGTTTCTGCCTCTGAGGTTCATATTTTGGTTGGTGGTTGGTGGTTTTTGGTTGATGGTTGATGGTTAAAACAAAATTCGTAATTCCTAATTCGTAATTCTTAATTTCTACTTATACTGGTTCATTCAACAAATCTAAAAACTCTACTGATTTTGCTTCCATTTGATACACCACTTTATTGGTTCTCACCACCAAATGATTGTAGGTTATATAGGCAATAATTCCCACAATTAATCCTGCAACTGTGGTTGTCATAGCAGTGTATAATCCGTCAGAAAGCAATTTGATATCTATTTGACCCCCCGCATTGGCGATTTCATGAATGGCAATTATCATTCCAATAACTGTTCCCAAAAAGCCAATCATTGGTGCTGCCCCTGAGATAGTTGCTAACACGCTCACGTTTTTTTCTAGTTGATAAATCTCTAATTTTCCGGCAGTTTCAATAGCGGTATTGATATCTTCTAAAGGTTTTCCAATTCGCGAAATTCCCTTAGCAATCAGTCTTGATGTTGGTGTGTTTTTACTTTTACACAAATCATTGGCGAACTCTAATTTTCCATTGGAAACATACTCTTTGATTTGATTCATAAAATTTTTATCCTCTTTTGAGGCTGCTTTGATGGCAAAAAAACGTTCGAAATAAATATAAAATGCAACTATTAGCAGTACAAAAAGAATTCCAATAATAATTTGTCCGCCCAATCCACCACTTACAATGAGTTTATAGATAGACAGTGTTTTTTCTTCGGAAACTACTTCTTTTAACTCTTGAATATTATCTTGAAATAATGAAATCATTGAAATTTTGATTTATGTGATATAATAACGATTAATTTATTTTTAAATTGTTTGAATACAATTTGAGCCCGTTTTATTTAACAAAAAAAATGCCATTTTGCATTTACAAAATGACAATTTTATTTGATGATTGTTTAAAAAAAATGATTTTCAAATATTGCTATCTAAAACAATGTTCTTGTAATCATAAAAGTAGCAGAACCTACAGCAAATCCTATCAATGCCAGCCAAGAAATATTTTTTATATACCAGAAAAAATCTATTTTTTCCATACCCATGGCTACAACACCAGCTGCAGAACCAATGATTAACATACTACCTCCAGTTCCTGCTGAAAATGCAATAAAATGCCATAATTCATTATCTAAAGGCTCTGTAAACATCCCTAAACTTGCTGCAACCAATGGAACGTTGTCTATCACTGCTGAGCCAACACCAATCAACAAAACCACCAAATCAGAAACACCTGCATGATGAAATTCTGTGCCCAACATAGGCATTACTTCTTTTAATGTAGTGGCAAAATTGAATAAAATTCCTAAAGATTCAAGTGCTGCAACCGCCATTAAAATCCCTAAGAAGAATAAAATACTTGGCATTTCAATTTTTGATAAAGAATGATGTACTGGACCATGATTTGCATGTGCATTTGATTCTTCAAGGGTATTAAAATCAGTCAATGAGAATTTTCTGCGACTATAAATTTCGGCAAAAGTAGCAACAATTCCCAATGATAACATCATCCCAACATAAGGAGGCAAATGCGTGACAGTTTTAAAAAATGGCACAAAAACTATGAATCCCAAACCAATCAACAACATTCTACCACTGTAATTGCTTTTTGTTTTGTCATTATCATTTTCATCAAAATTGATTTCACCTTTGAAAGGAGGTAAAAATGAAGCTATTAAAGCAGGAACCACAACACATAAAATTGAAGGAAGCAATAAATATTCAACCAATTTTCCTGCTGATACTTTTTTACCAATCCAAAGCATGGTGGTTGTTACATCACCAATCGGAGACCATGCACCACCTGCATTGGCAGCAATAATAATCAAACCTGCAAACCAAATTCGTTCGTCTCTGGTTTTTACAATTTTTTGTAATATTGAAATTAATACAATGGTGGCTGTTAAATTATCAATGATTGCTGATAAAACAAAAGCCATTCCTGAAAATATCCAAAGTAATTTTCTTTTACTTCTAAAACCTACATATTTTTTGATGGTCGAAAATCCGTCGAAATAATCAATAATTTCAACTATGGTCATGGCACCTAAAAGAAATACTAAAATTTCAGCTGTTTTTCCAATGTGGTGCAATAAAGTTTCTTCGACCAAATGCATTTTTTCATCATGCATCATTGCCCCAAAACCTTCAACCAAAGAATGGGTACTTGAGTCGAACCAATTTGAAAAACTATCAACTCCAAGAGAAACTAAAGCCCAAGACACTGCCATCATGATCAATGCAGGGATTAATTTGTCTAATTTTAAATTGTGCTCTAGGGTTATGGCTAAATATCCAATTACAAAAACAATGACGATTACTGATTCCATGTTCAATTATTTAAAGTTTTATCAATTCTTTTAAGGCTATTTCAAATGCGGTTTCGCTAATTCTTGTTTTTGAGGCACTTTTTGCAAATGTTTTTTGTAGTGCTTTTTTGATGGTTTTTGAAGTATCTTCAAAAATGGCTTTGTCGGTCATTTCCACTTTACGCTCCATGAAATAAGCAAAAACTCTTGCCATACCACAATTGGAGATAAAATCAGGAATCAGACTCACTTTTTTATCTGTATCTTCCATGATAGATCCAAAGAAAATTTCTTTGTCGGCAAACGGAACATTTGCCCCACAAGAAATCACTTCCAATCCTGATTCAATCATTTGATTAATTTGCGTTTGAGTAATCAATCTTGATGCTGCACAGGGTGTGAAAATTTCGCAAGGAATTTGCCAAATACGTTCGTTGATTTCTTGAAAGGAAATCATGTTTTTTGAAACGAGTGTGTTTCCGTTTTTGTTCTGAAAAAATGCTTTTATTTGCTCGAAAGTAAAACCTTCTTCATTGATAACGCCTCCATCCCTGTCAATAATCCCCACTATTTTTACGCCCATTTGCGCCAAATAATAGGCTGCAGCCGAACCTACATTCCCAAAACCTTGCACTACAGCTCGTTTTCCAACAACTGTTCCGCCATAAATGCTATAATAATGACGGATTGCTTCGGCAACGCCAAAACCAGTAATCATATCAGCAACTGTATATTTTTTTGAAATATCTGGAGTTAAGGAAATATCTTCAATGACTTTGATTACGCCATGACGCAATTGGCCAATTCTGTTGATTTTATCAGCTTCTGAGGGTTTAAAATGTCCATTAAAAACCCCTTCTTGCGGATGCCAAACACCACTTTCTTCGGTAATCGGAATTACTTCGTGAATCTCATCTACATTCAAGTCGCCTCCTGTACCATAATAACTTTTTAACAATGGCGCAACTGCTTTGTACCATCGCTCTAAAACGCCTTTTTTTCGAGGATCATTGGGATTGAAGTTGATACCCGATTTTGCACCACCAATTGCAGGACCAGAAACTGTAAATTTCACTTCCATAGTTTTTGCTAATGACAATACTTCATTGAAATCCAATCCCTCACGCATTCTTGTACCACCACCTGCTGCTCCCCCTCTTAGTGAGTTGATAACCGTCCAACCTTCAGCTTCTGTTTCAGGATCTTTCCAGTTAAAAACGATTTCTGGTTGTTTGTTTTCATATATTTTTAATAAATCTTTCATGGATGCATGTTGCTAATTTTCACTTGTTTTGGTATTTTCTGGTACAATTTTCATTATTTTACAGAAAAACTACAATTGATTCATAAAAAAAATTTTAAAAATTATGATATTTAAAAAAGTTTACGCACAAACATACTGTAAAAAAATGATTGCTCAAATTTTTTATTTAAAGGTTTTTATAAAAAATTTTACCCGAAGAATGATCTTTTTTAGCACCAGTTACTGATCGCAAACAATTCGTCTGATTATCAATGCGTAACAATCCCAAAAATGCAAAAATGAGCGCTTCTTTGAACTCAATTAAATTTTTATCTGGGATAATTAGTTCCATTTTTTTGGTTGATGCCATTTTTTCAATCAAATAACGATTGTAAGTTCCTCCACCAGTACACAACACTTTTTTGTTTTCAGAAATAACATTCGAAATTTGCCACGCAATATGATCTGTATAAGTTCTTATGATAGTTGAAGGCGCTAGATTTGATGCTTCAAGCATCGAAAAAACCTCTTTTTGAACCCATTCAACTCCCAGTGATTTTGGTGGATTTTGATAAAAATAGTCCAAAGAATTTAACTGGTGAAAAAGCGATTCGTGAAACATTCCTGATGTTGCAATAGCGCCATTGGCATCATATTCAAGTCCGAGTTGGTTGGCATAAAAATTCAAAACCACATTTACAGGGCAAATATCAAAAGCAATTCTTTGACCATTTTCTTTGAAGGATATATTGGCAAATCCACCTAAATTGATACAATATTCATAATCCGAAAATAATAATTCATCGCCAATTGGTACCAAAGGTGCACCTTGACCACCCAATTGAACATCTTGAGTTCTAAAGTCACAGACTACTTTTTGATGCGTCTTGTTGGCAATCGTTTGCCCATCACCAATCTGAAGCGTGATGCCTTTTGCTGGCTCATGCAAAATCGTATGTCCGTGAGAAGCAATAAAATCAACCTTTTTTGTGTTCAATTTCGTCATGAATTGATTGATACTATCGCCTAAAAATTTCCCATAATTGATAGATAGTTCTTTTAAATCAACCGCAGAAAGACGAATGGCATTTCTTAGCGTGTTTTTCCATTGAATGGTGTATGAAATTGTCTCTGCAAAAACAATTTCAAAATTTTGATAATTCCCTTTTTCAAAACTGACAAGTGCCAAGTCAATTCCGTCCAAAGACGTTCCAGACATCACTCCTATCGCAAAAATTTTATTTTTATTCATATCGTTAAAAATAACAAAACTTTGTTTAAAAAATGTTACGAAATCGATACCTTTGATAACTTAAAGTACGAATATAACAAATATACATCAATGGATTTTAGTTTAACAGAAGAACACATGATGATTCGAGATGCCGCAAGAGAATTTGCGCAAACTGAATTGTTACCAGGCGTTATTAAAAGAGATAATGAGCAAAAATTCCCTCAAGAATTGGTCAAAAAAATGGGTGAACTCGGATTCATGGGCATTATGGTTGACCCAAAATATGGTGGAAGTGGCATGGATACGATTTCGTATGTATTGATCATGGAAGAATTGTCAAAAATTGACGCATCAGCCTCAGTAATGGTTTCAGTGAATAATTCTTTGGTTTGCTACGGACTAGAAGCTTTTGGAACAGATGCTCAAAAACAAAAATACTTGACCAAATTGGCAACAGGCGAAAATATTGGTGCTTTTTGTTTGAGCGAGCCTGAAGCAGGTTCAGATGCTACTTCTCAAGCAACAACTGCTATTGATATGGGCGATTTTTACTTATTAAATGGTACAAAAAACTGGATTACCAATGGTGGTCGTGCAGATGTTTATTTGGTAATTGCACAAACTGACAAATCAAAGGGTCACAGAGGCATCAACGCTTTTATTGTTGAAAAAGGTATGGAAGGTTTTCATATTGGTCCAAAAGAAGACAAATTGGGGATTCGTGGTTCTGATACGCATACTTTACAATTTAATGAAGTAAAAGTTCCCAAAGAAAATAGGATTGGCGAAGACGGATTTGGATTTAAATTTGCGATGAAAACCCTTTCTGGAGGAAGAATTGGTATTGCTGCACAAGCACTTGGCATTGCTGCTGGCGCTTATGAACTGGCATTAAAATATTCCAAAGAACGCAAAGCATTTGGTACTGAAATTTGCAATCATCAAGCAATTGCTTTTAAATTGGCAGATATGTTTACCGAAATTGAAGCTGCAAGAATGCTAGTGATGAAAGCTGCTTGGCTAAAAGATCAAGGAGAAAACTATGACATAGCATCAGCAATGGCAAAACTTTACGCCTCAAAAGTTGCTATGGAACAAACTGTTGAAGCTGTACAAATTCACGGAGGAAATGGTTTCGTAAAAGAGTATCATGTAGAACGTTTGATGCGTGACGCAAAAATCACACAGATTTATGAAGGAACTTCTGAAATTCAAAAAATTGTCATTTCAAGAGCATTAATTCACGGATAATTATTTTCTTTTTAGCTTATTTTTTAAAATCCACCTTTTTTAGGTGGATTTTTTATTTCAAAAACCCCCTAAAATAAAAAACGACTGGATTTCATAAAAAATCCTTTTGATTTTAAGGATTTTAGGGAGTTTAAAATCAAAAAAAACGCAAACAAATTCAAAATTTATTGAATATTTCATAAGGTTATAATATTATTTATTGCATTATTTTTTTAAAAACCTTCATTTTTATGAATATCTTAAAATAATATGCCAATTTTTTACAAACATCCTATTTTTAACCATTCATCAATTAAAAAATACATTTATCTTAATTTAACCCCTATTTTTTTAAGGGTATCTTCAAAATATACAACGTTTTCGAAAAAAGACCCCCTTGTTTTTTAGGATTAACTATATATATTTGACCCATTCAAATAATTAATATCAATTTAAAAACTAAAAAAGAACATCATTATGAAGAAAATTATTTTTACTTTATTATTAACAAATAGTTTGATAATAACAGGACAAGAAAGTGACGACAAAGGCACATTCACATTGAGTGGTAGCGTAGATGTTTACCACACGAGTAATTTGAAAAGTAATTCACCAGGTTCAATAGGTGTCCTTTATGGAGGAAGTGCTGCGGCAAACGGATTTGGATTGGGTATGGTAAATACCATTTTTGCTTATGAAAAAGGAAAGGCAGGAGTTGTGGCTGATTTGGCTTATGGTCCAAGAGCAGTTGCCGCTAACATGTATGAAGGAGCCATCAACCAATTGTATGCTTACTACAAAGCTTCTGACAAAGTTACTTTAACATTGGGTCAGTTCAACACATTTTTAGGATTTGAGGTAATATCTCCAACAGGAAATTATCATTATTCAGTTTCTTATCTTTTTAATGCAGGACCATTCTCTCACACTGGTTTTAAAGTGAATTATGCTGCAAGTGAAGATTTATCTTTCTTGTTTGCCTTGACAAATCCTCATGGATTGACTGGTGGTGCAAATCCAACAGGCGACTACCAATTAGGTTTTCAAGCAGGATACAAAGGTCAATATTTTAATTTAGCTTATGGTGCTGACGGATTTGGTTTTGCTGATGTATTATATTTAGATTATACTGGAGGAATTGACTTATCGGAAACTTTTTATGCAGGCATAAATGCAGCATATTCTAAGTCAAAAGATGCTGACGCTGGTTATCAAGGTGTTGCGTTGTATTTGCAAAACAAATTTTCAGATTCTTTTTCATTAGGATTTAGACCTGAATTTTTTACCAAAACCTCTGGACTTGGAGACACAAGTGTTTCTGCTTTCACATTATCAGCAAATCTTTCTTTAACAGAAAGTTTAAAAATTATTCCCGAGGTAAGAATTGACTCTTCTAAAGACTTCATCATTCCAGGATTCCCAGGAGATAAAACAATGACAGGGGCTACACTTGCTGCAATTTATTCGTTTTAAAAATTCAAAAAAACTTACACAACTAAAAAACTAAAAAATGAGTTTATTATTATCAATCACACAAGAAACAACTGCAACAGTAGATATTGCTGCTGAAGTTGAGAAAATAAATGGAGATATGGGAATGCTTTGGATGCTTATTGCAGGTATTCTAGTATTCATGATGCAGGCAGGCTTTACTTTGGTAGAATCTGGAATGACACGCTCAAAAAATGCAGTAAATATTGCAATGAAAAACTTGCTCGACATTTGTATCGGTTCAATTGCTTATTGGTTTGTTGGCTATTCATTAATGTATGGAGATACCTCAAACGGCTGGTTTTTCTGGAGCGGTTTGATGCAAGGTGAAGGCGCTGACTTGTTTTTCCAAACAATGTTTGCTGCAACCGCTGCAACGATCGTTTCAGGAGCAATTGCCGGTAGAACAAAATATGGAACCTATTTAATATTTTCATTGGTAATGACTGCAATAATCTACCCAATTTCAGGTGGATGGCAATGGCAAGGTGATGGATGGTTAACTAAAATGGGCTTTATTGACTTTGCAGGTTCATCAATCGTTCACTCTGTGGGAGGCTGGGCCGCCTTAGTTGCCGCATTTTTAGTGGGTCCTAGAATAGGAAAATATGTTGACGGAAAAGTGATTCCAATACCTGGTCACAATCAAATATTAGCTACTCTTGGGGTTTTTATCCTTTGGTTTGGTTGGTTCGGTTTTAATGGTGGTTCTCAACTTGCTTGGGGTGGTGCAGATGCAATTGCCGCTTCTAACGTAGTTTTAGTGACCAATTTAGCTGCTGCAGCTGGTGGTTTGGCAGCGTTGATTACTACTTGGATTTGGTACGGAAAACCAAACTTAGCACAAACATTAAATGGCGTTTTGGCTGGATTGGTAGGTATCACCGCAGGTTGTGGAAACATGACACCTATTGGAGCTATCATGGCTGGATTTATAGCTGGAATCATTGTTGTTTTTTCAATTGAATTTATTGAGAAAAAATTAAAAATTGATGACGCTGTTGGTGCTGTTTCTGTTCATGGAGTTGCTGGTGCTTGGGGTACTTTGGTAATTGGTTTGTGGGGTGTAAATGGTGATGAAGCAATCGGATTATTAAATGGTGGGGGTGCAGCACAATTAGGCACACAAGCAATAGGCGTGTTGGCTTATGCAGTTTGGGCAATTGTATTATCACTAGTTGTGTTTGGAATTTTACATGCCACTGTTGGGCTTAGAGTGTCTAAAGAAGTAGAAATAGAAGGCTTAGATATTTCAGAACACGGTTCTATCGCATATCCAGGAAAAAGACAAAGAGAAATTGAATAGCAATTAGATTGATTATTATTTTTATGTAAATCACATGGCATTTACTGTCATGTGATTTTTATTAAAAAAAATTTTATTTATTATTAACCATTAACCATTCAAAAATGAAAAAAATCGAAGCAATTATCAGAAAATCTAAATTTTCAGAGGTAAAAGATGCTTTACACAATGTTGGTGTGAATTTCTTTTCTTATTGGGACGTAACAGGTTTAGGTAACGAAAAAGAAGGTCACGTTTATAGAGGCGTTAGCTACAGTACCAGTGATATTCAAAGACGTTATTTATCAATAGTGGTGAATGATGATTTTGAAGATATCACCATTAAAGCAATTTTGGAATCCGCTTCTACTGGCGATGTTGGAGATGGAAAAATTTTCGTGAGCGACATAAACGAAGCCTACAGAATAAGAACAGGAGATAAAGGAGGACAAACCCTAAACTAAATTTAATAAAATGGAATTACTTACGATCAATAATGTATGGATGATGATCTGTACAGCACTCGTTTTTTTTATGCACCTTGGATTTTCTCTTTTGGAAATTGGGCTAACTAGACAAAAAAACACTATTAATATATTATTCAAAAACGTATTCATTGTAACAATCGGATTACTTTTATATTGCCTTGTAGGATTCGGATTGATGTATCCTGGTTTTGCAGAGGATTCAACTGGTTTCTTTGGTTTTTCCGGATTCGGATTGAGCGCACCAATCGACCCAAC
Source organism: Flavobacteriaceae bacterium CG2_30_31_66 (assembly GCA_001873065.1). Classification (GTDB taxonomy): domain Bacteria; phylum Bacteroidota; class Bacteroidia; order Flavobacteriales; family Flavobacteriaceae; genus Polaribacter. The sequence goes on along the minus strand of MNYM01000017.1, from coordinate 16,803 downwards.
AACAGGCGCTTTGGATTTGGCTTACAATGCAGGTTACACTTATTGGACAGACTTCTTATTTCAAGGAATGTTTGCAGCAACTGCTGCAACTATCGTTTCTGGAGCAGTTGCAGAGAGAGTAAAAATCATACCTTTTATGATTTTTACTATTATTTATGTCGGATTGGTATATCCAATTGCAGGTTCTTGGAAATGGGGTGGAGGTTTTTTACAAAAACTTGAAACTCCTTTTTATGATTTTGCAGGTTCTACTTTGGTTCATTCAGTAGGTGGTTGGGCCGCGCTAGTGGCAGTTTGTCTTTTAGGTCCTAGAATTGGAAAATTCAAAGACGGAAAAATACAAGCAATTCCGGGACACAATCTTCCTTTGGCTACTGCAGGAGTATTAATTTTATGGTTGGGATGGTTCGGATTTAATGGAGGGTCAGTGCTTTCTGCGGATCCAACACTTACTTCTCTAACATTAGTAACCACTAGCTTGGCAGCTGCTGCAGGTGGTGTGATTGCGGCTCTAGTGTCAGGAATTATTTATAAAAACTTGGATTTAACCATGTTTCTAAATGGAATTCTTGCAGGATTAGTTGGTATTACAGCCGGAGCAGACCAAATGTCTCCAACAGATGCTATCCTTATAGGAGCCATTGCAGGAACTATTATTGTATTTGCTGTCAGTATTATCGATAAATTGAAACTTGATGATCCTGTTGGAGCCATTGCTGTTCACCTTGTTTGTGGTGTTTGGGGAACTTTGGCAGTAGGAATCTTTGGAAATCTCGCTGGCTTTGATCAGTTTATTAGTCAATTAATTGGCGTTGCTAGTTATGCTGTTTTCTGCAGTATATTTTCATTTATTATATTATTTGCGTTAAAGAAAACAATGGGAATTAGAGTTAGTGAAAAAGAAGAATTAGAAGGTTTGGATTCTCACGAACATGGAATGAATGCTTATCCTGATTTTCGTTTGAACGAAAATTAAAACCTCTTAGTTTTACAAAAAAGCATCTTTAAAATTAAATTTTTAAGGATGTCTTTTTATTTTTATGAATTTGATAATTTAAGCTAATATAATTATCAATAATACATTTTTAATACTATAATTATCATATCAAAGCAAAAGTTATAGTAAATAATTCGTTTTTATAAATTTTATTTAATTAATTATATATTTTTGTAAAAATAATTAAATTTTAAAATGGAGAAACAAGGCTTATATTCACCTGAATTCGAGCACGAAAATTGTGGTGCGGGATTCATTTGTAACCTTAATGGAGAACGAACCAATCAAATCATTCATGATGCTTTAGAAATACTCGTAAAACTTGAACATAGAGGTGGTGTTAGTGCAGATGGAAAAACAGGAGATGGTGCAGGTTTGTTGATAGATATTCCTCATGATTACTTTAAACGCGTTTGCGATTTTAGCATACCAAATCCAAGAGAATATGCTGTGGGAATGGTTTTTTTACCAAAAATTTCAAACCAATATGATTTCTGTAAAACTGCTTTTGAAAATGAAATAAAAGCCCAAGGTTTGTCATTTTTAGGGTGGAGAAAAGTACCCGTTGACTCCTCTCACTTAGGAGAAATAGCTTTGGCATCGGAACCAACAATTGAGCAACTTTTCGTTGGTAAGAATAGTGATATTTCCGAAGCTATTTTCAAATCAAAATTGTATGCTGCCAGAAAAATAACCGAACATACTATTAGAAATTCAAAAATATCTGAAAGCAACCTTTTTTATATTCCAAGTTTTTCAATCACCACTATTATCTATAAAGGGATTATCATGCCCGAAGATATTGGTCCTTATTACTTAGACTTACAAGAGGTAGATTTGGTAACTCGTTTGGCTCTAGTGCATCAACGCTTTTCAACGAACACCATGCCAACTTGGGAATTGGCGCAACCTTTTAGATTGTTGTGTCAAAACGGAGAAATCAATACCTTAAAAGGAAATGTAAGCAGAATGCGTTTGCGCGAAGAAATCATGAAAAGTGACATCTTTGGTGATCAAATCGAAAAGTTATTTCCTATTATTTTGCCAGGAAAATCCGATTCAGCTTCTATGGATATGGTTGTTGAATTGCTAACGCACACAGGGCGTTCGTTGCCAGAAATCATGATGATGATGATTCCTGAAGCTTGGGAAAAACACCAAACCATGTCTCCAGAAAAAAAGGCTTTTTATGAATATAATGGCTGTATTATGGAACCTTGGGATGGACCAGCCTCTGTGCCTTTTACGGATGGTGATTATGTTGGCGCTCTTTTAGATAGAAACGGATTGAGACCATCAAGATACACAGTTACCAAAAGCGGAAAGCTCATCATGTCCTCAGAAATTGGTGTATTTGATATTGATCCTACTGATATTTTAAAACACGGAAGATTAGAGCCAGGAAGAATGTTTCTGGTGGATATGAATGAAGGTAGAATCATTGAAGATGAAGAAATTAAATCAAAAATAGTTTCTGAAAGACCCTATAAAGAATGGTTGGATCATTCGCGTTTGCATTTAAGAGATGTGCCTTATACAGGCGAAACGTGCCCAATAGAATCTATTGATATCAAAACCAGACAGCGATTATTCAATTATACTTTTGAAGATATTCAGGAAGTAATTACGCCTATGGCGCAAAACGCAAACGAAGCACTTGGCTCTATGGGAACAGATACGCCTTTGGCTGTTTTATCTGACAGACCTCAATTGATTTCAAATTATTTTAAGCAATTATTTGCACAAGTCACCAATCCTCCTTTGGATGGAATTCGTGAAAATATTGTAACTGACATCAGTTTAAATCTCGGAAAAGACCGAAATATTTTTAGCATCACAGATCGTCAATGTAGAAAACTTCGCATTCAAAATCCCGTTATTTCTAATGCCGATTTAGAAAAAATTAGAACGATTGATATCGAAAGTTTCAAAGCAGAAACCATCAAAATATTGTATCCAAAAGCAGGTGGTCTAAACGGTTTGGAAGATGCCCTTAACAATATCATCACTCAAGTTGAAAAAGCGCTCGACCTAAAAAAGAATATTATTATTTTATCTGATAGAGGTGTTTGTCAAGAAATGGCCCCAATTCCGGCTTTATTGGCGTGTTCTTATGTAAATCACCAACTGAATCGTTTGAGAAAGCGTTCTTATTTTGACATCATTATCGAATCTGCAGAACCTCGTGAACCACATCATTTTGCTACTTTATTTGGTTATGGTGCAAGTGCCATCAATCCCTATATGGTGAATGAAATCATCAGAATGCAAGTGAAAGAAGGCTTTATTACTGGCATTTCTGAACAAAAAGCAGTTGATAATTTCAACAAAGCAATTGGAAAAGGGATTCTGAAAATCATGAATAAAATCGGAATTTCAACATTACATTCTTACAGAGGTTCTCAAATTTTTGAAATTGTAGGATTTAATTCTCAATTTGTAGAAAAATATTTTCCTTATACAACCTCTAGAATCGAAGGAATTGGTTTGTACGAAATTGAAAAAGAAATACATGAACGCTACAAACAAGCCTATCCAAATAATACGATTGATAAAAAATTAGGATTAAATATCGGTGGAGATTATAGATGGAGAAGAAATGGTGAACGTCACTTATTCAATCCAACAACTGTTGCCAAATTGCAGCAAGCAGTAAGATTGAGTGACCAAGCCAGTTATGATATCTATGCAAAAACAATTAACGAACAAGCTGAAAACCTCATGACAATTAGAGGTTTATTTGAGTTTGAAAATCTTGATCCAATTCCTTTGGATGAAGTTGAACCTTGGACCGAAATTGTGAAACGCTTTAAAACTGGAGCTATGTCATATGGTTCTATTTCCAAAGAGGCTCATGAAAATTTAGCCATTGCAATGAACAGAATTGGTGGAAAATCCAACTCAGGTGAAGGAGGTGAAAACAGAGATCGTTTTCAAAAAGATGCCAATGGCGATAGCAGAAACTCAGCAATCAAGCAAGTTGCCTCCGGTCGTTTTGGAGTTACTTCACATTATTTGACGAATGCAAGAGAAATTCAGATTAAAATGGCACAAGGCGCAAAACCTGGCGAAGGTGGTCAATTACCAGGATTCAAAGTATTGCCTTGGATTGCTGCTGCTAGGAATTCAACGCCTTATGTTGGGTTGATTTCGCCTCCACCCCACCACGATATTTATTCGATTGAAGATTTAGCACAACTCATTTTCGATTTGAAAAATGCCAATAGAGAAGCAAGAATCAATGTAAAATTGGTTTCTGAAGTGGGTGTTGGCACCATTGCAGCTGGTGTTGCCAAAGCAAAAGCCGATGTTGTTTTAATTTCTGGTTATGATGGTGGCACAGGTGCTTCTCCTCTCACTTCTTTAAAACACGCAGGATTGCCTTGGGAACTTGGACTTGCTGAAGCGCAACAAACTTTGGTGCTTAATAATCTAAGAAGTAGAATTGTGGTGGAATGTGATGGACAACTAAAAACGGGACGTGATGTTGCCATTGCTGCATTATTAGGCGCTGAAGAATTTGGTTTTGCAACAGCTCCTTTGGTTGCTTCTGGATGCATCATGATGCGAAAATGTCATCTCAATACCTGTCCTGTTGGAATTGCCACTCAAGACAAAGAATTGCGCAAAAATTTCAAAGGAACTCCTGAACATGTCATTAATTTCTTTTACTATATTGCCGAAGAATTGCGAGGAATTATGGCGCAACTAGGTTTTAGGACTTTGGGAGAAATGGTAGGTCAAACGCATAAAATCAATGCCAATAAAGCCATCAAACATTACAAAGCTAAAGGATTGGATTTGTCAAGTATTTTACACAGACCTTCATCATACAGAACTAGAATTGTAAGAAATACCGAACAACAAAATCATAATTTAGAAAATGTTTTGGATTTTACCATTTTGAAAGATTCACACAGAGCACTTTACAGAAAAGAAAAAATGACACTTTCTTATCCAATAAAAAATATAAATCGTGCAGTTGGGGCCATTGTTTCTAATGAAATTTCAAAAATCTACGGCTATTTAGGCTTGCCAGAAGATACATTAAATATCAATTTTACAGGTTCTGCAGGACAAAGTTTCGGGGCATTTAGTGCTTTCGGATTGACTTTTACTTTAGAAGGAAATACCAATGATTACCTTGGAAAAGGATTGTCAGGCGCAAAACTAATTATTAAAAAACCTGCAAAAGCGGACTTTATCGCCGAAGAAAACATCATTGTTGGAAACGTCTGCTTATTTGGTGCAATCAATGGTCAAGCGTATATCAACGGAATTGCAGGGGAACGTTTTGCCGTTAGAAATTCGGGCGCAATTGCAGTTGTAGAAGGGGTTGGAGATCATTGTTGCGAATATATGACCGGTGGAAAAGTAGTTGTTTTAGGAAAAACAGGACGAAATTTTGCAGCGGGTATGAGTGGTGGAATTGCCTACGTTTTTGATCCAGAAAACAAATTTGTCAATGGTTTGTGCAATACCGAAAGTGTTGATTTTGAAACCGTAATTGACGATGATGCTTTAGATTTAAAAATGATGGTTGAAAAACATTATTTGTATACCAATAGCCAAAGAGCAAAATATTTATTAGAAAACTGGGAACAAAATATTGATAAATTTATCAAAGTAATGCCAACTGAATATAAGAATGCATTAAAAAGATTAGAAACTGAAAAACCAATGGTTGAAGAATTAACAACAGCATAATGTCATGGGAAAAATAACAGGATTTAAAGAATTTGAAAGACAAGATGAAACCTACATTCCAGTTGAAGAACGCATAAAAAACTATAAAGAATTCACAGTTGCGCTTTCTGACAATGAAGTAAAAAAACAAGGATCTCGTTGCATGGATTGTGGCATTCCTTTTTGTCACAGTGGATGTCCATTAGGAAATCTCATTCCTGATTTCAATCACATGGTGCATCAAGGAGAATGGCAAAAAGCCTCGTGGATATTACATTCTACCAATAATTTTCCCGAGTTCACAGGACGTTTGTGTCCTGCACCTTGCGAAAAATCATGTGTTTTAGGATTGATTGAAGACCCAGTGTCTATTGAAAATATCGAAAAAAATATTGTTGAAATCGCTTTTAAAGAAGGATGGATCAAACCACAACCACCAAAAACCAGAACTGGAAAAACAATTGCAGTGATTGGCTCAGGACCTGCTGGTTTAGCGGCTGCTCAACAACTAAACAGGGCTGGACATTTGGTTACCGTGTTTGAAAGAGAAGATGAAGTGGGTGGTTTATTACGCTATGGAATTCCTAATTTTAAAATGGAAAAAGAAATTATTGATAGACGAATCGCCATTTTGAAAGCCGAAGGAATTGAAATCAAAACCAATATCAATGTTGGCGTAAATTATCCTGTAAAAGAATTAAAATCGTTTGATGCGATTGTTCTTTGTGGTGGGGCCACCGAAAAAAGAAGCTTGCCAACTCCAGGAATTGATGCCGATGGAGTTGTACAAGCCATGGATTTTTTAACACAACAAACCAAAGTATTATTTGGAAAAAAAATAGAAAACCAAATTATGGCAACTGGTAAAAATGTCATTGTAATTGGTGGTGGAGATACAGGATCTGATTGTATTGGAACATCTAATAGACATGGAGCAAAATCAGTTGTCAATTTTGAAATCATGCCAAAACCACCTGGTCATCGTTCGCCAGCAACTCCTTGGCCATTTTGGCCTTTACAACTAAAAACTTCTTCTTCACACGAAGAGGGTGTTGAAAGAAATTGGTTAATCAATACCAAGGAATTCATTAAGGATGAAAACAATAAACTGATTGCATTAAAAACAGTCAATGTAGAATGGAAAATGACTCCTGGTGAACGCCCTCAATTAATAGAAATTGAAGGCACAGAAAAAATATGGCCTTGTGATTTAGCCTTACTGGCTTTAGGTTTCACAGGACCAGAAAGCACTTTGGCAGACAGATTAGGCATTGAAAAAGATGTCCGTTCAAACTATAAAGCTGACTATGGAAAATACCAAACGAATGTTCCTAATATTTTCACAGCTGGAGATATGAGAAGAGGCCAATCATTGATTGTTTGGGCAATTTCGGAAGGAAGAGAAGCCGCAAGACAGGTGGATATGTTTTTGATGGGTAAATCTGAATTACCATCCAAAGATATTGCTGGAGATTTAGTAGCGATGTAAAATACTCTGTAAATCAATATACGATAGCAAGAATTTGAACCTTAAATATGTATTTCTAAAAAGCAAAATTTAAAATATTGATTGCTGTTTCTGAAAGTTTGATTGGATCTTCAATTTCTACTACTAACATTTGAAGTTGTTCCTCTGATTTTTGATAGGAGTTTTAAGATGGTATTATTCATTAAAGGAGGTTTCAAATCACTTTTTTTAGCTATGCAAATAGTCTTTATTTAAAATTTTAGAATTTAAAGAGAGAAACCTGCTTACTTTATAGCATAATTCACCGAGAAAGTCGCAATTCCCATCCAACCTTCGCCTACTTTTTCGCCACGAGTTATGACATTGATTTCTCTCCCAAAACCTACTGAAGCTGCAACATTCCATTTACTGGATATGGGATATTGATAACCCACATTTGCCCAAGGTTGCATCACTACATTGTAAGTTGTTCCAGATGTTGGGTTTGCAGTTTGTAAACCATCTTGCCATTTTGTCCACATATTCCAAATATCTAAAGTCAGTCCTACAAAAGGTTTACCTTTTCCCCAAGGTGAAAAATATTTAACTACTCCTACACTTCCACCAAAACCTTTGGCTACCTCATCATCATTATAACCGCTAAAATCTTGACGATCGGCAAAATTTCCGCCAATACGAAATCGTAGTGCCCAATCTTCTTTAATGAAAATATTAGACGTTATCATTGGCATAAAACCAACTGGATACAACTGTAATTCTGTGCCGATTTCTATTTTTTTATTGGTTCTATTTTCTACTGATTGTGAGAATGATTGCATTGAAGTTAAAAGTAATCCAACAAAGAGAAGTTCTTTATAGTGCATAATTTACTGTTTTAAAGATTAATAAAATAGAAAGATACTCCCATTACGAAAGTGTCTTTCATCAAAACAAACTAAATTGAAAAAATATCATTATTTATTGTTTAAGGAACAATACTTTTACCAAAATTGACTAAAATATGTGGTTCAACAAATCCTACTTGTTTGGCTACTTGTTTTCCATTCTTGTCTAAAATCAACAAGGTTGGATAACCTTGAATACTGAAATTATTTGCTAATTTACGACCTTCTTTTGTTTCGCCATCAACTGCAATGTTAATATAGTTTGCATTGTAATAATCCCCAACTTCTTTATCTGAAAAGGTATGTTTTTTTAGCATTTTGCACGGACCACACCAAGTAGCGTAAATATCTAAAAAGATAGGTTTGTTTTCTGTTTTAGCTTTTTCTAATGCTTCTTGAAACGTTCCTTTAAAAAATTGTATTCCATCTACTGTGTTTTCTTTGAAATCCACTTTTGGATTTTTAAAACTGTATATTCCAAAGGCAACGAAAGCTAATAATCCGATAAATAAGATAGTTTTCATATTTCTTTATTTTTAAATTTATACTAAAGCCAGTTCGTTTAAAGCAGTTGCTTTTTCAATATTCCATTCGCCTTCAATCATTCTGTGCACATAACAAGCATCGGCTTGATTGAGTAATTCTGTTCTTTGTTCCTCGGTAATATCGCCTTCAATAGAAATAGACACATTTACCGCTGTTGAAAGTTTCCCATTTTCGCCACGTTTTACTACTTGATCTAGTTCGGCTTCTACGTTTCCTATTTCCCAACCGTTTTTGCGAGCAATGAAACGAACGGTTGCCACTTTGCACATTCCAATACTTGATAAAATTAAGTCTGTTGGCGAAAAGCCTAAATCGGTTCCTTTGCTGTTAATAGGTTCGTCTCCAATGATGCTGTGTCTTCCGTTACTAATAATGGTTTGGTATCCTGTTGACAGGTTTTTGAGTTTAATGTTTGTGGCCATAATTTATACTTACTTTTGGGTTTAATTTATTTTTATGTTGGTATAGACGTAGCGAGATTGATTTCCTGACGATGGGAATGTAAATTTTATATTTTGCAAAAAAATCAAAATTATCTGTCAGGATTGAATACTACTTGCGTCTAACTCCTTATGATTTTATCAAAGGATTATTCTACCTCAACCGCCATACTTCTTTTTGCACAAAGCGAAAAGGTGGAAAGTGTTTCAAAACCAATTGTTTGCCAAAAAAAGCAAAATAGTTTGTTGTGGAAAAAAATGAATGAAAAGGTTTTGCAAACCATTCAAAAAACCTATATTCCTTATTTTATTTCTGATGAAAACACCCAAATAGGTAACACTTTTGGCGAAAAAATCACACATTCTATACAGACAATTTTTAATAAAGGTTTTGAAAAAGTAATTGTTATTGGTAATGATTGTTTAGAATTACAAGCAAAACATTTACTCGATACAAGCCACAAACTACAAAAAAACGATGCTGTTCTTGGAGCCGATTTTAATGGTGGTGCGTATTTGATTGGGGTTTCAAAATCTAGTTTTAACGCTAATGAATTTGCAACTATTGCTTGGCAAACTCGATTTGTTTTTGATGAATTAAAACAGCTTTTCGGAGAAATAAAAACTGCGTTTACGCCAAGTTTGAATGATTGTAATTCGGCATTTGATTTTAAAAAAGCAGTACATAAATTATCTTTTTCAGATAGTTTTAAAAATGTAATTCTTTCCTTACTTCAAAATAAAACGGTTGTCCCTGATTATGAAACCTCTTTTTTATCTTATGAATTTGACTTTTTAGACTTCAACAAAGGTTCTCCTTTTTCATTCTAAATTCTCGTTTAGATCTCATCCTTTTTTTAACTAATTATTTTATCCAATGAAGTCATTTTTCTTATGGGCTTTGCTATGTATTTCTACAATAGCATTCGCTCAAGAAGATCTTACAGTCTCTGTTATTGATTTTGAAACGCAAAAACCAGTTTCAAATCTTACTATTAAATTATCAAATACTACCAGAAATATTTCAATAGAGCAAACCACTAATGTGCAAGGAAAAGCAATTTTCAGAAATATTCCTGCTCTTGACGGTTATCAAGTTTTGTTTGAAGAAACAACTGATTATGCAGCCGAAAGTTCTGATATTTTGAGTATTCGTTCTAATCAAAATCCTAATGTTATTTTGGTTTTACGAAAAAACACGACACAAACATTACAAGAAGTTGTTATTTCTGCTAATTCTACTTCAAAAATTAACCGTCGTGATGCCGAAGTTTCTTCGGAATTAAAAGCTGCCGAAATTCAGGAAATTCCTGTTGAAGGTCGTGACATTACAAGAGTATTATATCGATTGCCCAATGTTACCCAAGCCACAGGATTTTATCCAGAAGCTCCAAATGTGAGTATCAACGGAGCCAATTCTTTGTTCACTTCCTATTTAATTGACGGAATGGACAATAATGAACGTTTTCTTGGCGGACAAAAATTCAATATTCCATCAGGTTTTGTTAAGGACATTACGGTATTGACCAGTAATTTTTCGGCAGAATACGGACTTACAGGAAGCGGTGTTGTAGATATTACGCCACGTTCTGGATCTAATAAAATGACTGGAGAAAGTTTTTTTATCACTCGTCCTGGACCATCAATTGATGGCAAATCTGATTTTGCTCAACGTGATTTATCGGGCAATCAAGTAAAAGATGGTTTTGCTCGTTATCAAGCGGGTGGCGGAGTTGGCGGTGCTTTTGTAAAAGATAAAACTTTTTATTATTTCAATTTTGAACATACTACCGATGTAAAAGACAATTTATTAAATGTTCCCGCTTTTGGTATTACTGAAACGGTTAGAGGAAACAATACGTTTAATTATTTTTCTTCTAAAATTGACCAACTTTGGAATAAAAATTTCAGAAGTTCACTTCGTGCCAATGTAGGTTTAATCGATATTGAGCGACAAGGTGGCGGATTAGAAGGCGGTGTCGCTTTTCCTTCTTCTGCAAATACGCAAAAACGAAATAGTGTATTGTTGGCTTTGAAAAACTCATATAATTTTGGAAGAATAAGTGGAGAAACTAATATTCAATACAGCCGTTTTAACTGGGATTATGCTAATCCTTTAGATGCAAATTCTCCGCAAGTTGTTGTTTTAGGAACAAATGATGAAACATTGGCAATTTTAGGCCATCCAGGTTATTTGTTTAATGCTGTTGAAAACACAGTGCAAGTGCAACAAAAATTCAAATATTATTTAGACAATCACACCATTAAATCGGGGTTAAATTATATTAGAGGTAATCACGAATTGTTTGGTGGTGGCAATCCAAACGGTAATTATACCGTGAAACTTACTCAAGCTCAAATAGATGCTATCAACGCAAGTGGTGTTGGTAGTAATTTAGGCATCAATGATATACCGTCAGATGCAACGGTTACTAACTATAATGTAGAGTTGCGACCGACTTCATTTGGTAAACATCAAGATATTTATTCAGCGTATATTGAAGATTTGTGGTCTGTAACAGATAAATTAAATATTACTTTAGGATTGCGTTATGATTATGATAATTTATCAAAAGGAGGAAATGATAAAGGCGATTACAATAATTTAGCTCCACGCTTTAATTTCAATTATAAAGTAACCAATAACAGTAGTATTCGTGGTGGATATGGTATTGCTTATGACAAAATAAACTATGCAATTTATAGTGATGCCTTACAACAAAATACCAAATCGGCAGATTATAGAGTGCAGTTACAAGAATTTATCAATATAGGAATTTTACCTGCCAATACTAATCTTGATGCGATTACCTTTAATGGAAATATTTCGGCAAATTTATCAGGTGTTACTTATTTGCAAGGACCATCTGGAGATCAATTACAAAGCCAACGAGAAGGAGCTTTTTCTAACGAAAGAAGAATTTTAAATCCGAATGGTTATAACAATCCGTATTCACATCAATTTGTGTTGGGGTATCAAGTTCAGGCTGATGAGAACAAATTGTTTTTTGTAGATTTGGTTCATAATCGTGGTGAAAATTTATTCCGTTTGCGAAATTTGAATGCTGCTGCCGAATATAACATTGACCCAAATAATGTAATTATTAGAACTCCAGCAGAAGCCGATGCTACCAGACCAATACCAATTGTTGGAGGAACAGCAACTATCAACGGAAATACTATTACTGGTGTAGCCAGAAATGTGGTAATGAGCGAAACCGAAGGAAAATCGAGTTATTATGCTTTGAGTATGAATTATCAAAAAGCAAGAGGAAACGATAATTATTCTTACCGATTAAATTATACTTTATCATCATTGAAGAATGATACTGAAGATATTAATTTTAGAGCAATGGATGGCAATAATTATGGCAACGAATGGGGTTATTCGATTAATGACAGGACGCACAACATTAACGGAATTTACAGTTATTATCCGTTTACAGGAACAACCATTACTTTAGCAGGATTGTTGCAAAGTGGTCAGCCAATTAATAGAATTCCGTTAGGATTTGGAACTACTGATTTGAATGGTGATGGTTCTGGTTTTAGTGATGCCTATCAAGGCAATAGCGACCGTTACCCAGGCGAAAGCAGAAACAACGACCGTTTGCCTTGGAGTACTACTTTTGATATTGGTTTGCAACATCAATTTAAGATTTCAGGGAACAACAAATTGGAATTGAGAGCTGATGTTTTTAATGTGTTCAATGCTGAAAACTTAAGTGGTTATAGTAACAATGCTACTCAAAGTAATCAAATTCAAGGCGGCTCTAGTGCCAGTGGTTTGTTTACGCAACGAAATGCTTCTCCACCAAGACAGTTTCAATTTGGTGTGCGGTATTTGTTTTAAAAGAAAGTAAAACCATTAAGGTATTAAGTTTCATTAAGTTTTGAATTGCTCAATACTTTAATGGTTTAAAAAATAAAAATATGTTTATACTCAATGCAAATGAGCCAAAGGAATTGGCAATTTATTTACAAAAAAAACAATGGCTTGGTCTTGATGAAAAAGTAGTTTCATTATCAAAACCGGGCGAAGGCAATATGAATTATGTGTTGCGTGTCGATACAGGAAAGAGAACTTTTATTGTAAAACAATCTCGGGCTTATGTCGAAAAATATCCGCAAGTTGCTGCGCCAGAAAAGCGTGTTATTACCGAAAGTGCTTTTTATGAAAAGATTTCGACCGATAAAAAGGTTCAAAAATTTATGCCAAAATTGATAGGAATTGACGCTGAAAATAATCTAATGGTAATAGAAGATTTGGGCAAAGCCAATGATTTTACTGCTTTGTATGACTTACAGCATCAGTTAAAAGGTGACGAATTAAGGGAATTAATTGCTTATTTGAATGGCTTACACGCTTCTTTTCAAAAAACAATTATTGATGATGAACTGTCAAATTTAGAATTGCGAAAGCTCAACCACGAACATATTTTTCATTATCCGTTTATTGATGATAATGGTTTTGATTTGAATTCGGTTGAAGAAGGTTTGCAAGAATTGGCTTTGCTATATAAACAAGATGCTGAACTAAAAAAGCAAATTGAATTATTAGGCTCACTTTATCTCTCTAACGGAAAGTATCTTTTGCACGGTGATTATTATCCGGGCAGTTGGTTGAAAACAGCTGATGGGATAAAAGTTATTGATCCTGAATTTTGTTATTATGGTTCGAGAGAATTTGATTTGGGTGTTTTATTAGCACACTTATACTTAACACAACAAGATGCAACTTTACATTCGATTGTAATCAACGAATATGAAACTTTTCCTGAATTGAATTTAGATATTTTAAATGGTTTTACAGGTGTTGAAATTATGCGACGACTAATTGGACTGGCTCAATTGCCCCTTCAAATGGATTTGAAAACAAAAAAACAATTGTTGGAGTTTGCAAAGACTTTAATTTTAAAATAATTGAAAATGAAAATTAAACTAGTCTTTCTGACTTTATTGTTTGCTAGTCAAATACAAGCACAAACCAAAGTGTGGTTTGATACCGATATTATGATTGGAATGCCCGATAAGGAAGCTCGTGAAGTTGATGACGGCATTACGCTGATAATGGCACTCAAGCAACCTCAAATCGAAATTGTTGGTATCAGTAATATCACTTATGTGGATTATGGTTATGGTGTTATTCAAAAGATATTGCATTGGCACAACAAAGGAAAAGCAATTCCTGTGTATAAAGGTTCGGCTTTTGCCAATGATTTAGGGACTGAAAATGACGGAATAAGAGCTTTGTATGTAGCGTTGAAAAAAGAGAAGCTGACCATTTTGGCACTTGGGCCAATGACCAATATAGCTACGTTGGTTAAAAATCATCCTGATATAATTTCGCAAATAGAACGCGTAGTTATTTGTGCTGCAAGAACACCCGATTTGCCTTTTAATCCGGGTAATGGAAAACTAAATGTGTTTGACTATAATTATGAGTTTGATGAAGCCTCAATGAATGTCTTGTTGAATTCCCCTATTCCGTTAGAGTTTGCAGGTTATGAACCCAGTTCTTACACCCATATCGGCAACATTGATTTAGCAAGTTTGGATAGGACTAACGAAGCTGATAAATGGTTGTTTGATGTTGTGCAACCTTGGATGGAATTGAACGAGAAGTATTTTGGCGTTCGTGGTTTTATTCCTTTTGATTGTTCTACTCTTGGTATTGTTACGCATCCTGAATATTTTACGTATTATGAAAACATTCCCATAAAAGTGACGTATAAAAAAAATGATGCACCAGAAATACAACCTAATAAACCGTATAAAAATTTCCTCGAAGTGTCCTATAAGTTTAAGACTAAAAAGAAAGTCAAATACGCCCGAAGAGCTTTGCAAGGTTTTGAGGAAAAGATTTTAGAAACATTAAGTGCGACAAGATAGTCGCGCTTTTTCATAAAAAAAAAACACCACAATTTCTTGTAATGCTCTTCCAATTTTAACCCGTTGGGTATAATAATTAACTTAACTAAATTTTATTTCGGTAAATTATTTAAAATGTCTTCTACTGATGCTCTTACTTTATAATCGGGATTGAATTGCTTGTACACAATTTTACCGTTTTTGTCTAGAATAAAAGTAGCAGGAACAGGAAGTTCTGCTTGTTTGTTGGCATTAGTTTCTGCAATTGAAGCTTTTAGTTTGTCTTGTATCATTGCTTGATACTCTTCGGTAACTTTGAAATTAACATCAAAAGCTTTTCTAATACTTCCATCTGCATCAGAGATAATGGTAAAATTAGCTCCAGTTTGTTCTTTTGTCTTGGCAACATTATCATAACTTTCAGAAGATATGGCGATTAGTTTTGCTCCAGCTGCTTCAATTTCTTTAGCTTTTTCAGCAAATTCAGTTAGGTGTTTGTTACAAACCGGACACCAATAGCCACGATAGAAAATAATTACCACAGGCTGTTTTTCATAATATGACGCCAAAGTTTCTTTTTTATTATAGACAGTTGTAAATGTGATTTCAGGAGCTTTGTCACCCACATTTAATCCTTTTGGAATTAAAGTTGTATCCATACCTATATTGGCGTAATCAATAGAAGGTTCTGCTGTAATTGTTTCCTTTTTAATTTCTTTAACTTCTTTTTTACAAGAAACAAATACAGTTGTAATTAGGAGTGCAAACAATAATTTTTTCATAGAATATAGTTTTACGATTTACGAATTTAGCGTTTTAAGATAATTTACTTTTAGTATTTAACAGTAGTTTATGTTATTTACAACAATCTTTCTTCTCTTGAATTGATGGGCAAGCCACGCTGCCATAACTGCAATACACACAACAATCGCCATCTAATGGTCGTAAAACCTTTTTGCAGTTTTCGCATTCGTAGAAGAATTGACAAGCATCAGTTGGCATTGTTTCTTCTTTTTTATGTCCACATTCAGGGCAAGTTATAGTTGATGTTAATTGTGTTTTCATCCTGTTTATTTTTTTGAAGTTATGGTATAACCTGTTTTGTTTATGGTCTTTTCTATTTCAGTAATTGAAGTTTTGGAATTATCAAATTTAACGATTGCATTTCCTTCTTTACTGTTAGCCGAAACACTTACTATACCGGGTAATTTATTTACTTCATTCTTAACGTGTTCTTCACAACTAGCACAAGTCATTCCACTAACATTGAATTTTACTTCTTGAATGTTTTCGGAAGAAACAACAGTAATTTGTCTATCTACTTTTGGGTAAAAAATTTGTCCATAATAAGGAAATGTCATCATCAAGCACGCAAACACAGTTACAATTCCTAAAAATGTTTTGGTTTGCATAAATGGTTTTTTGTTGTCTTCCTCACAATCGCATTGAATTGCTCCTACCGTTTTTGGTTTTAGTTTTTGATACCAGGCAAATGCCAATACGAAAATTGTTATTCCTAACAAATAAGGGCGAAAAGGTTCTAACCACGAAAAGGTGGAAGCAACTCCAGATGCTCCTGAAATCAATGCTAAAACTGGCGTAATGCAACATAAAGAAGCTGCTACTGCGGATAAAATACTGGCTCCTGCCAATTTTCCAGATTTTGATTTTGTGTTCATACAACTAGTTTATTTGAATTTTTAATTGATTTAAAAAAAGGGATTAATAGTTCGGTTTGCTCTTTTATCAAAGAATAAAAAATGGTCTGCCCGGAGCGACGGGTTTGAATTAAACTTCCATCTTTCATTTTGCGTAAGTGTTGTGAAACGGCAGGAATGCTCATTTCTAAAATATCGGCTAAATCACAAGGACAAAGTTCTTTTTCTTCTTCCAATAAATAGAGAATTTTTA